>NZ_FRAH01000040.1 GCF_900142265.1 Anaerotignum lactatifermentans DSM 14214
CGCAAACTTAAAGTACAAGTATGGAAATCGACATTTTTGGTGTAGAGGATATTTTGTAGATACAGTAGGCAGATATGAAACGGCAATAAAAGAATACATCAAAAATCAGCTGGAAGATGATATTATGAATGATCAAATAAGTTTAAAGGAATTTACAGACCCGTTCACGGGTGAGCCGGTGAAATAAGGCATAAAAAGTGCTCCCGAGTAGGGGGCAGCCAGAGTTAAAAGTGTGGTTGCCAGACTATTCAATGCCCCCTTTAGGGGGCTACCACAAGAGATAGACCCTTATAGGGTCTGATCAAACCACCCGTTCAACGGGTGGTTTTGATTTTGGAAAAAATGAGGTTATTGGTCATTTGAATTTATAATCAAAAATATGTTATAAAATGTAATATAAAACTTGTGATATACAAAGAGAATGCATATTGATAAAATGGATTTAGAAAATTCTGCATAGGGAGGGAATATCATGAAATCCATTTTACATCAACTCTATGACGGGGAAATTGCCCCATGGGAGCAGTTTGCCACCACATTAACAGACTGTCGTGCCAAGCGGCAGGAGCATCTGCGTCATTATGAATCTCTGCGGCGTACTCTGACGGAGGAACAGCGGAAAGAACTGGAGGAAGTCATGGATGAGCAGTTAGCGTTGTTTCCCTTAGAACAGGCAGAAAGTTTCATCAAGGGGTTTCGTCTGGGGGCAGGTATCATGATAGAAGTCCTTTCTCCGCCAGCAAAGGAGAAGTTTCCTCCCCAGATTTCCACAGAGTTATAAACAACACAGTGGATATTATCCACATAAAAAATTGTGTTTTCCACAGTATAAAATGTGGAAATGTGGATAACTTTTTCATGAGAGTAGAAATAAGGTACGTTTTGTCTGATTTTACTGCCGGATTCCTGTGGAAAGGCAGCTGTTTTCCGAGATACTGCCTGATTTTGTGGAAAACAATCCACATCAAAAATAGAATAAAAAATAGAATATCTGGAATCCTTTTGATTTTAGGATTTCGGTCGCACAGTTTCTCTGCAAGAAAACAGACCCAATCAAAATTTTGTGAAACAAAAAAGCTGAAATCTTTTATATGGCAAAGATTTCAGCTTTCTTTATTTTCTTATGATGTCAAACTTATTTCAGGAAGTTTTCCCCGATTTTGTATACATCCCCTGCGCCTACGGTCATGAGCAGGTCACCGCTCTTGCAGTGTTCCCGGAGATATGCTTCGATGGCTGCGAAATCGCCTACATAACGGGCAGATTTGCCAGTCTGGGCAATGCGGTCTGCCAGCTGTGCTGCACTGACAGTGCCGTCGTCTGTTTCTCTGGCAGCGAAAATGTCCGCAATGATGATTTCATCCGCGTCGCCGAAAGCTTCCCCAAATTCATCAAAGAGGAAACGGGTACGGGAGAAAGTATGAGGCTGGAACACACACCATGTGGTGTTGTGCTGCACATTCTGTGCTGCCGCAAGAGCTGCTTTGATTTCTGTGGGATGATGGGCATAGTCGTCGATGACAGTGATGCCGTCTTTTTTCCCCTTCAGCTGGAAACGGCGCTCTGTACCGGTGTAGTGGTGCAGACCTTTCACGCAGTCCTCAGGCGCTGCCCCAAGGAAAGCGGATGCGCCAATGGCAGCCAGTGCGTTGGTGATGTTGTGTTCCCCGGGAATATGCAGATGTATGGTAGTGAAAAATGCGCCGTTGTGGTATACGTCAAAGCTGTTTCTGCCGTCAGCTTCGTGAACGATGTTTTCTGCACGCCAGTTTGCTTTTTCGCTCAGACCAAATGTTTCCACATGACAGGTCAAGCCGTCTGTCAGTTCTTCCACATTGTCGATCTTTTCGGAAATCGCCAGCAGACCCTTGTCAGGTACTCGCTGGGCGAAGGCGTGGAAAGAACGGCGGATGTTTTCCAGTGTTTTGAAATAATCCAAATGGTCGCTTTCTACGTTCAGGATAATGGCAATGAAAGGATTGAACTGCAAAAAGCTGTCAAAGTATTCGCAGGCTTCCGCCACAAAATAAGGGGAATTGCCGATGCGCAGATTGCTGCCGATGGTGGGCAGGATGCCGCCTACGGTGATGGTAGGGTCTTTTTCTGCTGCCAGCAGGATTTCGGAAACCATGGATGTGGTTGTGGTTTTGCCATGGGTGCCGGATACGGCTACGGAATCATGATATTCGTCCATGATCTGCCCCAGCAGATGGGCGCGATCCATGATTCGGATGCCTTTTTCGTGGGCTGCCCGAAGTTCCGGATTGTCATCATGGATGGCTGCGGTGTATACCACCAGTGTGATGTCATCGGTGATGTTTTCCGCACGATGTCCGAAATTGATGTGGATGCCCAGGCTCTGCAGATGTTTGGTGACAGCTGTTTCCTTTACATCGGTGCCAGATACCTGATGACCGCGGCTGGCAAGAATTTCCGCCAGACCGGACATGCTGATGCCGCCGATGCCGATAAAATAAATATGTTCTTTTGTTTGTGTCATAATCAACCGCCTCTATCGAATTTTATGGATTTGTCAAATTACACAGAATTTCGAATTTATATTGGATTCCATTATAGTATACCAGCGAAGGAATGGCAATTCTTTTGGTTTGCTTTTCTATATTTTATACAGTTTTTTTTGTAAATATTATAAATTTTACAACCTTTTGAAATTGCAATAGCATAAATGTTCATTTTTTTTTAGCGAAAAATCATGAAAATTCATATATTGTGTGTGTTTCTTTTGGACAGATACTATGTTATAATGGGCTTGTATCCTTGTATATACATGTGTACAAGGATGTACATAATAAGCAAGGGGTTGGTAATATGCGTAAAAAAGAGATGATCGCAATGCTTTTAGCGGGCGGACAAGGCAGCCGCCTGGGGATTCTCACACGGAAAGTTGCGAAACCTGCTGTTACTTACGGCGGCAGATTCCGTATCATCGACTTTCCACTCAGTAACTGTATCAATTCCGGCGTGGATACCGTGGGCGTTTTGACCCAGTATCAGCCGCTGCGTCTGAATCAGCACATCGGCATCGGTATTCCCTGGGATCTGGACAAGAAAAACGGCGGTGTAACCATTCTGGCGCCTCATGTCAAAGGCGGAGATTCCGGGGAATGGTTCATGGGGACTGCCAATGCTATCTATCAGAATATCGATTTCATCGACAGCAACAATCCGGAATACGTACTCATCCTTTCTGGGGACCACATTTATAAAATGGACTATTCCCAGATGCTGCGCTTCCATAAGGAAAAAGGCGCGGCAGCAACCATTGCCGTTCTGGAAGTGCCCATGGAAGAAGCAAGCCGCTTTGGTATCATGAACACAGAAGACGACGACAAGATCTATGAATTCGAAGAAAAACCCAAAAATCCAAAGAGCAATCTGGCTTCCATGGGGATTTATATCTTCACATGGAGCAGACTGCGTGAAGCGCTCATTGAGGACAATGCCATCCATGCCGACAGCGATTTCGGGAAACACATCATTCCCAAAATGCTGGAAGAAGGTCAGACCCTCTACGCTTATCGCTTCCGTGGATACTGGAAGGATGTAGGTACCATCGAATCCTATTGGGAATCCAATATGGAATTGATCAAAGCTCTGCCTGAATTTAACCTGTATGAAGATTTCTGGAAGATCTATACCAACAGTGACCATCAGCCGCCGCAGTATACGGCACCTGGCGCGAAGGTAAAAGAATCTCTGGTTTCTGACGGCAGTGAAATTTATGGTGAAGTAAACCATTCCGTTCTGGGACCTGAAGTAGTTGTCAAAGCCGGCGCTGTGGTTAAATATTCCATCATCATGGGCGGCACAGTCATTGAAGAGGGCTGTGTCATCGACCGCTGCATCATTGACGAAAACTGCAAGGTTGCAAAGAACGTACATATGGGTGTGGGCGAAAACATCCCCAACGAAACAAAACCCAATATCTACAACACAGGTATTACCGTTCTGGGCGCAAACACCAGCGTACCGGAAGGTGTTGTCATTGGGAAAAACTGCGTGCTTTACGGCAATACCGTAGCGGAGGATTATCCTGACGGTACCCTGGAAAGCGGCAAATCTGTGATTCGGGAGGGGATTTAAATGAAAGCAATTGGGATTATTCTGGCAGGCGGTAACAACGACGGTCGTCTGGGTGTGCTGACAGAACAGCGTGCTTCTGCGGCTCTGCCCATCGGCAGCTGCTATCGTGCCATCGACTTTACACTGAGCAACATGTCTAACAGCGGTATCGGGAAAGTAGCTGTACTGACACAGTACAACTCCCGTTCTCTCCGTGACCACCTGACATCTTCCAAATGGTGGGATTTCGGCAGAAAACAGGGGGGCTTGTTCGTATTCACACCCTATACCAGCAGCACAGGCAATGACTGGTTCCGCGGCACAGCGGACTCCATTTATCAGAATATGACATATCTGCACCGCAGCAACGAAGAATATGTCATCATCGCTTCCAGCGATTCTGTATACAAAATGGATTATCGTGATGTTCTGCAGTATCATATCGATAAAGGTGCAGACATCACTGTGGTTTATCAGAATATGGAAGGCAAAGACCTGACCCATTTCGGTATCATGCAGATGGATGAAAACAAACGTCTGCTGGGCTTTGAAGAAAAACCCGAACAGGCACAGACCACATCCGCATCTCTGGGTATTTATGTGATCTCCAGAAAACTGCTGATTGATCTGCTGCAGGAAGTGGTGCCTCAGGGTGGCTACGGTCTGGTAAAAGACATCATCATTCCTTACAGCAAGAAACTGAACATCTTTGGTTATGAATTCAAAGGCTACTGGAGCAGCATTGGTACAGGCATCCATGGTTACTTCGAAACCAACATGGACTTCCTGAAAAAAGAAGTGCGTGATGTTTTCGTAAATCAGTATCCTTATATTGAAACAAAACCCAAGGATGAACCTCCTGCAAAATATAACGCAGGGGCAGACGTTACAGACAGTATCGTCGGCAGCGGCGCTATTTTCAATGGCACCGTGGAACACTGCGTGGTATTCCGTAAGGTTTATATCGACGAAGGCGCAGTGGTACGCAATTCCATTTTGATGGAAGGCGTTCGCATCGGCAAAAACTGTGTCGTAGAAAATGCCATCTTGGATAAAGAAGTTTCTATTTCCGAAGGTCAGCAAGTCATCGGTAAATCTTCTGAAGAACCTATCATTCTGAAAAAAGGAACGAAACTGTAATCCTGACATAAAATAAAAAAGGCGGTCGCTTTCAGAAGTGCGCGGATAAAATTCCGGCACAGGCTGGGGGCGGCTGCCGTTTTTTTCGGAAAAACCACAAAGTGCCCCTTCACAGAGATACAAATGTATTTTGTATACGTTTTTTGTGAAAAAGGTATATTGCTTTTTGTGGCGAAAAATGAGAAAATGATACATAGTAATAAAAAGGGGGATTACCCCCTTTTTCAATGGGAATTTATAGAAGATGCGAAAATGGGACATGTTGCGAGAGGAGAAGATTATGGAAAATCTGAAAGCAATCATTTTGGCAGCGGGCGAAGGTACCCGTATGAAATCCAAGAAACCAAAAGTACTCCATGAAATCATGAACAAATCTATGGTGGAGTATGTCATTGACACAGCAAAAGACAGCGGCGCGGAAGCCGTATGCGTTGTGGTTGGTCATCTGGCAGAACAGGTGCAGGCAGCCATCCAGCGGGAAGATGTGTCTTTTGCCCTTCAGACAGAACGCAAAGGCACTGGCCATGCGGTGAAAATGGCTGGCGATTTCATCGAAGACGATAAGGATATGCTGATTCTGTACGGGGATACACCGCTGATCACAGGGGAAACACTGAAAGGTGTTATTGAGGAGCATCGTGCAAAAGAAAATGCTGTAACTGTTGTATCTGCAATGGTAGACGATCCCACAGGATATGGTCGTATCATTCGTGATGAAGCAGGCAATTTTGTAAAGAGCGTAGAACACAAGGACGCTTCCGAAGCGGAACGCGCAGTCAAAGAAATCAATACAGGCATTTATGTATTCCGCGGGGCAGACCTGAAAAACGCTTTGGGCAGACTGAATAACAACAACGCCCAGGGAGAATATTATCTGCCCGACTGTCTGGAAATCCTGCTGGGCGACGGCAAAAACGTTGGCGCATACACAGCAGCAGACGAAAGCGAATTTTTCGGCGTAAACTCCCGTGTGCAGCTGGCAGAAGCGGCTGCCATCCTGAAACGCCGCATCAACCGCAAACATATGGAAAACGGTGTTACCATCGTTGATCCTGAACAGACATATATTGGCAGCGATGTACAGATTGGCAGAGATACTGTGATTCTGCCCGGCTGTGTCATCGAAGGCAAAACCATCATTGGTGAAGACTGTGAAATCGGTCCCAATTCCCGTCTGACAGACATGCAGCTGGCAGACGGCGTGAAATTCCAGACTTCCACAGGGCTGGAATCTTCCATCGGCAGCGGCACAACCGTTGGACCTTTTGCATATATCCGTCCCAACTGCCACATTGGCAACAATGTAAAAGTGGGAGACTTCGTAGAAGTGAAAAATTCCAATATCGGCAATGGCACCAAGATTCCACACCTGTCCTATGTGGGCGATACAGACGCAGGCGAAAAAATCAACTTCGGCTGCGGCAGCATCATGGTCAACTACGATGGGGAAAAGAAACATAGAACCACCATTCACGACCATGTATTCGTTGGCTGCAATGTAAACCTGGTGGCACCTGTTACCATCGAAAAAGATTCTTACATTGCCGCAGGCTCCACCATCACCAGAGATGTGCCTGAAGACGTTCTGGCAGTTGCCAGAGCAAGACAGACCATCATCAAGGGATGGAAGGCAAAACGGGTGCAAAAGAAATCATAAAATCTGTCGATTTGTGTTGAAATTGGCAGAAGATAGGTGTAACATTATAATATAGCGACGTATGCTATTGCAAAGGCGAGAAAAACGTTCAAGAGTAAAAGTAGGGGGATACCAAACATGATTTATTCAACCGGCAGTAATATCAAAGTATTTGCCTGTAATTCCAACCGTGATCTGGCAGAATCCATCGCTAAGAAGCTGGGTCTGAAGTTGGGCGACGCAGAAGTGGAAAAATTCAGCGACGGCGAAATTTCCGTTAAAATCAACGAAACCATCCGTGGCGCTGACGTATTCATCATCCAGTCCACTTCTTATCCTGTAAACGACAACCTGATGGAACTGCTGATCATGATCGATGCTATGAAACGTGCATCCGCAGGCAGAATCACAGCTGTTATGCCTTATTACGGCTACGCTAGACAGGATAGAAAAGCAAGAGCAAGAGATCCCATCAGTGCAAAACTGGTTGCAAACATCCTGACAAGCGCTGGCGCAAACCGTGTGCTGACAATGGACCTGCATTGTGCACAGATTCAGGGCTTCTTCGATATTCCTGTAGATAACCTGGTAGGCAGCCCACTGCTGACAAATTTCTACATCAATAAATATGGCGATGATCTGAAAAACTTTGTTGCAGTTTCTCCCGACCTGGGCAGCGTAACAAGAACAAGAACATTCGCAGAAAGACTGAACATTCCTCTGGCTATCATCGACAAACGCAGACCCAAAGCAAATGTCAGCGAAATCATGAACATCATCGGTGATGTCAAAGGCAAAAAAGTTATCCTGGTTGACGACATGATCGATACAGCAGGTACAATCACAAACGCAGCAAACGCTCTGAAAGAAAGAGGCGCTGTAGAAGTAGACGCTTGCTGTACACATGCTGTACTGAGCGGTCCTGCTATCCATAGAATCCAGGATTCCGCTATCACAGAACTGCTGGTTCTGGATACCATCGAACTGCCTGAAGACAAGAAGATTGACAAGATCACTTCCGTATCTGTTGACGATCTGTTTGCAAACGCTATCAAATGCATCCACGAAGGCGTTTCCATTTCTCAGCTGTTCGACTAAAAAACAGTTTTTTGTCAAAATCTGTAAATTGAACCCACAAAACCACCTTTGCGGTTTGACCGCAAAGGTGGTTTTTTTGTGTAAAAAAAGTTGAAAAAGAAAGATTTTTCAAAAAACCAACTGTGGAAAAAAGTGGTAGAAAAACAACGGAAAAGTTCTGTTTTTTCGCAAAAAAAGCAGGTCTTTTTGAGCCGAAAATATCAGCGGGGAATTATGTCCAAAAAACGGAAAAAGGGTCTGATGGAAACTATATGTTTTTTTGTATACACAAAGAAAAAGCTATTGGCAAAACTTACAATTTTTCGGAAAGTCGGTTGACAAAATAAGTAAAATAGATTATATTGTTAAAAACAAGACAAACAGGTGTGGCAAATATTGATATCCAAAGGGTTTCATACATCCTGTTTGCTATCCATTTTCTACTATTACATCAAAATTTTAGGAGGAATTTAGAAATGAAAATCGCATTTTTTGACACAAAATCCTACTGGAAAGATTCTTTCGCTCCCATGGCTGAAAAATACGGTTATGAAATCACATTCTTCAACGAAAGACTGACACCCGCTACAGCTCATCTGGCAGCTGGTCATGACGCTACATGCTCTTTCGTTAACGACGAAGTTCCCGCAGAAGTTATCCGTGAACTGAAAGATCTGGGTATCAAAGTTCTGCTGCTGCGTTGCGCAGGTTTCGACAGCGTTGATCTGGCAGTTGCTAAAGAATGCGGTCTGCCCGTTCTGAGAGTACCCGCTTACTCTCCTCAGTCTGTAGCAGAACAGGGCGCAGCTCTGCTGATGGCTATCAACAGAAAATGCCACCTGTCCTATCAGAGAACAACAAAATTCAACTTCGATATCGCTGGTCTGACAGGTATCGCTCTGTACGGCAAAACAGCTGGTATCATCGGTACAGGTAAAATCGGTCAGTGCATGATCGACATCCTGAAAGGTTTCGGCATGAACATCATCGCTTATGATGCATTCCCCAACCCTAACCTGGGTCTGGAATATGTAACACTGGATGAACTGTACGCTCGTTCCGATGTTATTTCCATCCATTGCCCTCTGATGCCTGCTACAAGACATATGGTTGACAAAGACGCTTTCGCTAAGATGAAAGACGGCGTAATCTTCATCAACGTAGCTCGTGGCGGTCTGGTTGACTCCGAAGCTCTGGCTGATGCAGTAGAATCCGGCAAAGTTCGTGGCGTAGGTATGGACGTTTGCGAAGTTGAACATGAATACTTCTTCGAAGACAGAAGCAACCTGGAAAAACACGATCCTACACTGGCAAGACTGCTGGCTAACGAAAAAGTTCTGATTTCCGGTCACCAGGCATTCCTGACAGAAGAAGCTCTGGAACAGATGGCTAAAGTTACTCTGGACAACGCAAAAGCTTTCCTGGCTGGCGAAGAACTGGTAAACGAAGTAAAATAATTCCGACTAAAATACTTCCTTCGTGTCAAAAGGAAGACAGACGGGTAAGATCCAAATGGGTCTTACCCGTTTTTTGCGGTTTTTTGTGGAAAAGAGCGGCATTTTTTCTCCTTAGCCTTTTGACGGCAAGCCAAAAGTGTGGTATACTTTCCGCAGTTATAAATCAGTAAGAACAGCTCTAATCTCACCCCCACATGCGTTGAAATTAGGGCTTTGTGTCGTGTGGAAAAGAAATAAGAGGAGAGGAACTATGGGACTTTTTGACCGTTTTAAAAATCAGGAGAAGGGACAGGAATTTTTCGTCATCGCAGGTCTGGGCAATCCCGGACGGGAATACGCAGAAACCAAGCATAATGTTGGTTTTTGTGTCATTGACCGACTGGCGGAGAAATATCATATTGATGTGACCAAGTTTAAACAGAAGGCGCTTATTGGGGATGGCACCATCAATGGGAAGCGGGTACTGCTGGTGAAACCCCAGACATTTATGAACCTCAGCGGGGAAAGCATCCGTGAAATCGTCAATTTCTACAAAATACCTCAGGATCGTTTTGTGGTGATTTACGATGATACTTCCATGCCTGCCGGACAGATTCGTCTGAGAGAAAAAGGCAGTCACGGCGGCCATAATGGCATCCGCAACATTATCCAGCAGATGGGTACAGACGTGTTTTACCGCATCAAAGTGGGTATCGGTGAAAAACCCAATGGATGGGATCTGGCGGATTATGTGCTGGCAAAATTCGACAAGGACGCGATGCCCCTTATGGAAAGCGGCATGGATAAAGCGGTACAGGCGGTGGAACTGATTCTTTCCCGTGGTATGGCAGATGCCATGAACCGCATGAACCAGCGTCCCAAAGCGCCTAAGCCCAAAAAAGAACCTCAGGAAAAGCCTGAGGAAACCAAAAAAGAGGTGGAAGCATGAAAAGCCTGACAGAGCCCCTGTTGGAGCTGGAAAGCTATCAATCATTACTGGATGAAATCCGCAAAGGACATACCCCTGTGTTTGCCACAGGGGTCATTGACGTGGAAAAAAATCATTTGCTTTATGGCGTTCAGGAACATTTGCAGCGCCCCATGGTGATTCTGACTCACAGCGAAGTCCGGGCAAAAGAGATTCTGGAGGATATGCAGTTCTTCACAAAGACAGGTATGTATTATCCCGCAAAAGATATCCTCTTTTACAGCGCCGATGTTCACAGCATGGAAATGAACCGCCAGCGTTTTCTGGTGGTGGAAAAACTGCTGGAAGGGAAATGCCCCCTCATTGTGGCATCTGTGGAAGCACTTCTGGACAGATACCCCAAAAAAGAAGTATTTGCTTCGTTCCTCCTGACATTGCACGTGGGGGAAGTACGGGAACTGACTGACTTAACAAAACAGCTGGTGTTCATGGGCTATGAACGGGCGGAACTGGTGGAAAGCCCCGGACAGTTTGCTGTCCGCGGGGGGATTTTGGACGTATACCCCCTGACAGCAGAGGATGCGGTGCGTATTGAGTTTTGGGATGACGAAATCGACAGCATCCGTACCATGGATGCCCAGAGCCAGCGTTCCGTGGATAAACTCAACACTGTGACCATTTTCCCCATGCGGGAACTGGTTTACGATGAAGAAACAGCAAAAGCAGCGGCAGACAAAATGGAAGCCGATTACAAAAAAGCACTGAAGAAAATGGAAAAAAGCACCGTGGAGGACGGTGTGGAGCGGATGAAGGAGCATATTGGGGAAAATATCGACTTGCTTCGTTCAGAACTGAGCTTTGCTTCTGTGGGTAGTTTCATTAACTACTTCTATGATGATACGGTAAGCCTCCTTTCCTATCTGCCAGAGGACACCATCCTTTGTTTTGATGAACCCCAGCGGCTGGCAGAACACATGGACACCCTGCGGCAGGAATATGAGGAAAGTATGAAAGGCAGAATCGCACAGGGCTTTTTGCTTCCTGCTCAGAGCAAACTCCTTTTCGATTATCTGGATATTCTCCGGCAGGCGGAGGATTTTGACCGTATTCTTTTGGCAGGGATTTCCCAGCGGACACCTCACTTCCAGCCCAAAGCACAGGCAGATTTTGCGGTACGTTCCATTCCTTCTTTCCAGAAACGGGCAGACCTGTTCTGTGAGGAATTGCAGTATCTGAAAAAACAGAATTACCGGATTTTGGTGCTGGCGGGGACAGGTACCCGTGCCCAGAGGATGGCGACGGAATTGACGGAAATGGATGTGCCTGCTGTTTATGTGGATGATTTGGAAAAAGAAATGGTGCCCGGCAGTGTTTGGGTGTCCAAAGGCTCTCTGTCCAAAGGGTTCCAGTATGACTATATCCGTCTGGCTGTCTTTTCCGACAGCGAGATTTTCGGCAAGAGCGGCGAGAAACGGAAGAAGAAAAAGAAGAAAAACGGCGTTGCCATTCAGAGTTTTTCCGACCTGCACATCGGCGATTATGTGGTACACGATAACCACGGCATCGGTGTGTTCCGGGGATTGGAGAAAATCTCCGTGGAAGGTGTCCAGAAGGATTATATGAAAATTTCCTATCGGGATGGGGGCAATCTGTTTGTGCCTGTCAGCCAGATGGATATGATTCAGAAATATATTGGTTCCGGCGGTGCCGCACCCAGACTGAACAAACTGGGGGGACAGGATTGGCTGAAAGCAAAGGCAAAAGCCAGAACTGCCGTGAAGATACTGGCGGAGGACTTGGTTGCCCTCTATGCCAAACGTGCGGCGGCAAAAGGCCATGTGTATGGGGCAGATACTCTGTGGCAGAGGGAATTTGAAGAAGCCTTCCCCTTTGATGAAACAGATGACCAGCTGAACGCCATCGAAGATGTGAAAAAAGATATGGAAAGCGGCAAAGTCATGGATAGACTGGTCTGCGGCGACGTTGGCTATGGCAAAACGGAAGTTGCCATCCGTGCCGCTTTCAAAGCCGTGCAGGATGGAAAACAGGTGGCATATCTGGTGCCTACCACCATTCTGGCACAGCAGCATTACAATACCTTTGTACAGCGTATGTCCGGCTATCCTGTGAAAATCGAACTGCTGTCCCGTTTCCGCACGCCAAAACAGCAGAAAGAAAGTCTGAACGGATTGGAAAAAGGCTTTTCCGATATTGTCATCGGTACCCATCGCATCCTGTCTAAAGACGTGAAGTTTAAGGATTTGGGTCTGGTCATTGTGGACGAGGAACAGCGTTTTGGGGTGGCACATAAGGAAAAACTGAAACGTCTGCGGGAAAATGTGGATGTGCTCACATTGACAGCGACACCTATTCCCAGAACACTGCACATGTCTTTGGCAGGCATCCGTGATATGAGTATTCTGGAGGAACCCCCTCAGGAACGCCGTCCCATCCAGACTTATGTCATGGAAAATAACCCGGAATTTATCCGAGAAGCCATCCACCGGGAATTGAGCCGTGGCGGTCAGGTATTTTATCTTTACAATCGGGTGGAAACCATTGGGGAAGAAGCCTTCCGTGTGCAGAATCTGGCGCCGGAAGCCAATGTTGCCTTTGCCCATGGGCAGATGTCAGAACGGGAACTGGAAAACATCATGCAGGACTTCATCAGCGGCGAAATTGATGTGCTGGTATGTACCACCATCATCGAAACGGGCATGGATATTTCCAATGTGAATACCATCATCATTCAGGATGCCGACCGTATGGGGTTGTCCCAGCTGTACCAGCTTCGTGGGCGTGTAGGCAGAAGCAACCGCACTGCTTATGCTTACCTCATGTACAAACGGGATAAGATGCTGAAAGAAGCGGCGGAAAAACGCCTTCAGACCATTCGGGAATTTACGGAGTTTGGCTCCGGTTTCAAAGTTGCCATGCGTGACCTGGAAATCCGTGGTGCCGGAAACCTTTTGGGTGCGGAACAGCATGGACATATGGAATCTGTTGGTTATGATATGTACTGCCGTCTGCTGGAAGAAGAAGTCCAGAACCTGAAAGGCGAACCTGTGGCAGAAACATTTGAAACCACAGTGGATTTGAATATCAATGCTTATCTGCCTGATTTCTATATCAAAAATCAGGAACAGCGCATGGACTTGTATAAGAAAATCGCCGCTGTCCAGACCATGGAAGAATATTACGACATGCAGGAAGAACTGGAAGACCGTTATGGTGACCTGCCTAAGAGTGTCCAGAACCTGCTGGAAATGGTGCTGCTGAAAGCGGAAGCCCATCGGCTGGGTATTACAGCCATCAACCAGAAGGGCAGCAACATTCTGGTGGAATTCCGTCCAGATGCGCCTTTGGACCCGGAAAAGCTCACAAAGTGCATTGCGGAAAGCCGTGGACGATATCTCTTTACGGCTGGCGCCATGCCTTATGTAACTGTCAGACTGAAAAAGGGCGAGGAAAACAAAGGCGTGCCCTATATTAAAAGTTTATTACAAGGGCTCAAAGCATAGTTTTTTCGGAAAAAAATGTGTATAATAAAAGCTAACCTTCTTTTTGGACAGAAAAAGAAGATGAAAAGACATGAAACCGAAAAAAGAGAGTGTGATTTTTTATGAAAAAGAAAGCGAAAGGGGCATTGTGCCTGCTGCTGACTGGGCTTTTGTGGCTTACAGGCTGCGGCAGTTCTTTTTCCGATGAAGTCATAGCGCGCATAGATGGCAGAGAAGTCATGAAGTCCGAATATATGGTATATCTTTATACCAGCACCCAAAGCTTTGTTTCCGCCGCAGGCAGTGATGTCTGGGACATGGATTTTGACGGCATGACCGGAGCGGAGCTGGTGCAGGAGCGGGCATTCAGCACCATACAGAGTGTGGTTGCCGCAGAACAGTATGCGGAGGAAAACAACATTTCTCTGACAGAAGACCAGAAAACAGAAGCCCATACCATGGCAGAGGAATTCCTCAGCCAGCTGACAGAGGAAGAACTGGCAAAAATGGGCGTGGATCAAGAACAGATGGAAACCCTCATGGAGGAATCTTATCTGTATTCTGTGGTCTATGACACATTGGCAAAGGAATGCGAAGTCAATGCCGATGAAATGGAACAGTATTATCAGGAAAACGCCGACGCTTTGCGGGAGGAATATACCCAAATCACCATTGATACCATCATGGTGAATGATGAGGCAACGGCGAAAGAAGTCAGCGAAAAGGCAAAAGCCGGAGAGGATTTTGCTGCGCTCTTCGAAACCTATGACACAGATACTTCCGCCAAGGAAAACGGCGGCAATGGACAGATGACACTGTATCAGAATTATCTGAACAATACCTTTGGGTTATCGGAAAATCTCACATTAGGTGAGATTACAGACCCCATTGAGGTGCGGGGCAGTTATTTCATACTGAAAGTGGAATCCATCACCCCGCCTACAGATGAACAGGTGAAACAGCTGGCAGAAGATGCTTACCGCCAGCAGGTACAGTCCGCTTATGTGGAAAGCCGTTTGTCAGAAATGATTGCGGCACAAGAAGTGGAAAAAATTCCCGAAGCGTGGGAGAATATGGAAACATTCCAAGACTGATAAAAACCGGAAATGTTCGATGATGGTCGGATATTTCCGGTTTTTTGCGTGAAAAAGAAAGATGGTCAGACAATGTTGTTTTTTTGTCTGCGGCTTGAAAAAGGGAGATGGATAGAGTATCATAAAAGAAAAACATTTATCAGGGAGAGAGAAAGGAGTCTTGTTTACAATGGAAATCAAAAAAGTATGGGCCATGTATTTCAGCCCCACCGGCGGTACTGAAAAAGCAGTGAGAACCGTATCCGCTCATGTGGCAGAAAGCCTTGGCGTTCCTGTGGAAATATATGATTTTACACTGCCTGACGTACGGAAAAAAGAAATCGCTTTCACCGAAACAGATCTGGTGTTCTTCGGCACTCCTGTTATTGCAGGTCGTGTACCTAACGTATTGCTGCCTTATCTGAAAACTGTTGTGGGCGGCAAAGCTTATGCAGTGCCTATGGTATCCTTCGGTAACCGTAACTTCGACGATGCCCTCATCGAACTGCGGAACATTTTGGAAGACGACGGCTTCCGCACCATTGCCGGCGGTGCTTTTGTCAGCGAACATTCTTTCTCCAGAAAACTGTCCGCAGGCAGACCCGACGAAGAAGACTACAAGGTAATGCATGAATTTGCAGAAAAAATCGTGGAAAAAATCAACAGCGGCTGGGAATACGACGGTCCTGCCTATGTAAAAGGGGAAGACCCCATCCGTCCTTACTTCACACCCAGAGATCGTTATGGCAATGCCATCGATATCCGTAAAGTAAAACCCAAAACAAGCGACGCTTGCTGTGGCTGCGGTCTTTGCGCAGAAGTTTGTCCCATGGGCTCCATTGATAAAGTGGATTTCTCCTGCACAGGCATCTGCATCAAATGCTGCGCATGTATCAAGAAATGCCCTTCCGGTGCAAAATACTTCGACGACCCCGGCTACATCTATCACAAAGAAGAACTGGAAGAATTGTATGAAGGCAGATCTTTGCCTGAATATTTTGTATAAGAAAATAGCTTTCTGAGAAAAAACGCGGGAGCTTCTGTAGAACAGAAGCTTTCGCGTTTTTTGTATTTTCTAATATATTTTTTAGAAATCAAAGGAGATTTTCAAGAAAAACGGATGTTTTGTTCACATATTGTTTACAATTCTCATGATTTTCTAATTTTTCCCTAAGTACCCATTTAAGTATCTTCCCGTATACTAAACGCTGTATTGGTTTTAAAACATACAGAATGTGAGGTGAGAGCGATGAAAGAACAATGGCGTGCGGAACTGAAGTATACCGTTGCAGCGGCAGAAAGCAGGATGCTGGCGGCGCGTATGGCAGCATTTATGGAGCGGGATATCCACGGAGGCAAGACGGGATATCTGGTGCGTTCTCTGTATTTCGACAATTTCTACAACAAAGCCCTAAGAGAAAAACTGGATGGTGTGGGCATAAGGGAGAAATTTCGTATCCGTTGTTATGACGGGAATTTTGGCTTTATTCGGCTGGAAAAAAAGAGCAAGCGTTACAATGCAGGCAATAAGACCCAGTGCCGTGTGACGGCAGAGGAAACCCAGAGGGTTTTGGATGGTGACATTGGGTGGATGGCAGAAGATGAACGGGCACTGGTGCGGGAATTGTACCTGCGGATGCAGATGGGGATTTATCGCCCTACGGTTATTGTGGACTATGACCGAGAGGCACTGACTTACGCACCGGGGAATGTCCGTGTCACATTTGACAGACGGATTCGCGGCTGCCACCAGCCCCAGTTATTTTTCTCAGAAAATTTGCCGTCCATTCCAGCCATTTCTCCAGACAGAGTGGTCATGGAAGTGAAGTACGACGATTATTTGCCGGATATTGTGAACCGTACCTTACTGACGGTGAAAACAAAAGAACAGGCTTTTTCCAAATATGCAGCCTGCCGCATCATGTGCTGATGGGCAGTAAGAAAAAGAAAATAGACATGAAACAGAAATATGCAGCATAAATACAAGCGATGAAAACAAGATAGGAGAGAACGGAAGATGACATTTCAAGACATTTTTAAGAGCAGCTTTTTGGAGAGCTTCAGCAGCTTTTCGTTGACGGATACCCTGCTTTCTTTGGCAGCGGCATTCCTCATTGGTTTATTTATTTACTTTGTATATCGGAAAACATACAGCGGTGTCCTTTACAGCCGCAGCTTCAACGTATCCCTCATTGCCATACTGCTGGTGACCTGTCTGGTCATCCAAGGTGTAACCAGCAATGTGGTATTGTCTTTGGGTATGGTAGGTGCCCTGTCTATCGTGCGTTTCCGTACGGCAGTGAAAGACCCCATGGATTTGGTATTTTTGTTCTGGGCAATCGGCGAAGGCATCCTTTGTGGCGCTTCTTTGCTGCCTTTGGCAATTCTGGGATGCCCTATTATTGGTATTTTCCTGCTGGTATTTGCCAACCGTCAGCAGGCAGATAGCCCTTACCTGCTTATCATCCGTATGGACAGCGTGGAAGGTGAAAGCGCAGTGACAAGCTTTGTACAGCAGGTTGTAAAACGCATGACCCTCAAGTCTAAAACCATCACCGGCGGACAGGGGACTGAACTGATTTTTGAAATCTGCCCCAAAAACGGCGAAAGTGCTTTTGTCAACGAAATCAGCCGCATGGCAGGGGTGCAGTCAGCGGTCATGGTAAGTTATGACGGCAACTACGCAGCGTAAAAGGAGGCGAAGCCAATGAAAGGACTGCGGGAATATAAATTTCTCTTGCTGTCTGGACTTGCTTTGGTGGTTTTTGCCTTTCTGGTCTTTGGCATCGTATCCCGAGAGGACGCGGAAGCGAAGGAATATCCTTATCTGGATAATCTTTTTGCGGAAGGTGTCGTCAATGAGATCAATATTGAAATCAGCGAGGAAGATTGGGCGGATCTGGTGGAAAATCCACTGGAAGAAACTTATTACGCCGTGGATGTGACTATCAACGGGGAAACCCTGTCCAATGTGGCACTGCGGACAAAGGGCGATAACACCCTGACTTCGGTAGCGTCCTCCGATTCTGACCGCTACAGTTTTAAGATAGATTTTGATTATTTCAATGACGGTAAAAATTACTACGGCTTGAAAAAGCTGAATCTGAATAACAACTATGGGGATGCCAGCTACATGCGGGAATATATTTCCTATCGCATCATGGGTGAAATGGGTATTCCCGTCCCTGCCACCAGCTATACCCATATCACCATCAACGGGGAAGAATGGGGCTTGTATCTGGCAGTGGAACCCATTGACGAAGTCTTTCTGGAACGTACCTTCGGGGACAGCACCGGAGACTTGTATAAACCAGACGGCACTGGTGCGGATTTGGTCTACCGTGGGGATGACATGTCAGAATATCCCGGTCTGGTGCTGAAAACAAATGAGGAAACTTCTGACGGCTCTGCCATTCTGGATTTGATGAAGGCGCTGGAGTCGGGAGAAGGGCTGGAAGATGTGCTGGACGTGGACGAAGTGCTCCAGTATCTGGCGGCAAATGTGGCGTTGGCGAACTATGACAGCTATTTGGGCAACACCACCCACAACTATTATCTCTATGAACAGGATGGACGCTTTACCATTGTGCCTTGGGATTATAACTATTCCTTTGGCGGTTTTGGCGGCGGTGAAGTGGATATTTATGAGCCTACCAGTCAGTCCATGGGCATGGGCGGCGGCAGACGAGGCGACATGGAAAATGCAGAAGCCCAGACAGCGGCAGGAGAAAACGCTGGAGAAGAACAGACAGCACAGATGCCAGAAGGCATGGAACGACCTGACAATATGGGAATGGATATGCCGGAAGGCATGGAACGACCAGAAGGCATGGGCGGCGGCAATGAAAAGCCCTTAGTGGATACATTGCTTTCTCAGGATGTCCTTCTTGCCCAGTATGAAAGCTATCTGGCAGAAATCGCGGAAACTTATTTCACAGAGGCTTATATGAGCCAGATCGTCAGCGAAACAGCGGAAATGATCGCGCCTTATGTGGAAAAAGACGCTACTGCCTTCTTTACCTATGACGAATTTCTGGAAGCATCTTCCGCCGATTCAACAGACCCCAATTCTCTGGTTTATTTTGCCGTTTCCATGGCAGAAAGTATTGAAAACCAGCTGGCAGGGGGCGAACCTACATTCAATACCAGCTCCTTTGTAGCGGCGGCAGCAGGCGGCGGTGGAAAACGCCCCGGTGAGGATTTTGGAGGCATGCAGGATACCGAACAGACTGCTGGCGATACGGCAGACGACCAAACCCAGAGAGTTCCAGAACAAATGGGAGATATGGCAGGACAGCCACCGGAAATGATGGAAGAAACCGAACAGACTGATACAGCAGAAGCGAGTGACCAAACCCAGAAAGTTCCGGGAGAAATGGCAGGACAGCCGCCGGAAATGACGGAAGGAACCGAACAGACTGCCGACACAGCTCAAAGTGATACAGCAGAAGCAAACGACCAAACCCAGAGAGTTCCAGAACAAATGGGAGATATGCCCCAGCGTGGAGAACAGGGGCAGCGCGGCAGTGGTCCCATGGGAGCCATGTCCCGTGTTACATGGCAGGATGCGGCACCAGCGTTGGCTGTCTGCGGCGGCATCTTCCTTTTGAGCTTTGGATATCTGCTATATTTCAGACGGCGGCGAAGATTATCCATGCCAAAGCAGGAAGAAAAAACAGATACAACAGAATAACAAAATCAGATATAGCAAAAAGCATCTATACGCTTAGGGGCATTTTCATAAGAAAACAAAGAAAGCTGAAATCCTTATCAAAACAAAGAATTTCAGCTTTCTTATTTTTATGGAGAGGATATTTGGTGTGTTTTCTTCTGAAGACAGCCGTTGCAATTCCCTTTAAGAAATCAATCAAACAGAAAACCAATGTTTTCTTAAGAGGAAGCCGCTGTGCAGGTGCTTTTTCTGTGCAAAAAGGTATATTGCCTATGGGTACTTTTCTGTGATACCATGAAACTATAAAGAGCAGGAAAGGGGGAAAAGATATGAGAAAGAAAAGTTTTGTTTTTGTTGTATTGCTGGCATTTGTCTGCATGGTTCCCCAGAGGGCTTTTGCCAATATGGCTGCGCCGGAGGATGCAGATGTGGGCTCTGCCATTACCTTTGAGAAAAATGATGAAATTGCCGTACTGTCAGAAGATTTGGAAATTGTGGTAAAAGGACCTGACGCCCATATCACAGCCACTTATGAAATGAAAAATACTACCGACGAAGCTCTTTCCATATCTTCCATGTTCCTTTCGCCCAATATGGAAGAAAGAGGCGTGACGGTAACAGTCAATGGAAAACAGGCGGATGTGTCTGTTCAGCGGTATGGCATGAACGGCAGTACGAAAATTGTTACTGATGACTGGCGATACACAGTTTTGACTACAGAAGAAGTTGCCAATTTAGACCCTGACCGCACCGTGGATACCGTTACATTCCAAATGGATTTCCAGCCACAAGAAACTTATTCTGTTGTGGTTTCTTATGACTACAATCTAGGCGGGTATCCGGAATTGGATTTCAATGCCAAACGAGGAGAACTGGAATATTATCTGGCACCAGCCGCCATGTGGAAGGACTTTTCTGACCTGACCATTCGGCTTTATCTGGATAAGGATATGCCTGTGCTGGTGGAGAGCAGTCTGCCTTTTGAGAAAGTGGCAGAACGGGAATATGTCTACACTTCTGATACTTTGCCGGAAGAAAACCTCCGCATTACCATTGACGAAAATGGTTTTCAGAATTTCATCAGTACCCTGAAAAGTCCTTATTTTCAAATGACATTGCGTTTCTTTGCACCCATCATTATTCTTGTGGTGGTTGTTGTGATTCTCATTCATGTATGGCAGAAAAAACGGAAATAATAAAACAAAAGCCATTCCCTACAGCAGTTTCTCTTAAGAAAACACTGTTTGACTTTTGTCCCATTTCTTAAGGGAAACTGCGACGGCTATCTTCAGAAGAAAACATACCGGATAAAATCCTATAAAAATAAGAAAGCTGAAATCTTTTGTACTAGCGAAGATTTCAGCTTTCTTTGTTTTCTTATGAAGAAGCACCAAAAAGGGAATGTTTTTTACCACAAATGGTGTACAGTGGGGCGAATATATTTATCATAAATGGCTTTGACCCCTGCCATCTGTTCCGGTGTCAGGTCGGGCAGTTCTGCCGCTTTCACATTCTGGAGCACCTGTGCGGTTTTGCTGGCGCCGGGGATGACTACGCTGACAGCCTCATGCATGAGAATCCAACGCAGAGCGTAAGGAATGAGGTTTTCTGTACCCAGCAGGGCTTTCAGTTCCGATACAGCTGTCAGACCCGATTCATAATCCACGCCGGAGAAGGTTTCGCCCTTGTCAAAGGC
Organism: Anaerotignum lactatifermentans DSM 14214; assembly: GCF_900142265.1. GTDB lineage: Bacteria > Bacillota > Clostridia > Lachnospirales > Anaerotignaceae > Anaerotignum > Anaerotignum lactatifermentans. Next base: position 21,242 of record NZ_FRAH01000040.1, read on the forward strand.
TTCTCCGTTGCGGTTGTAGAAACGGTGGTCGTTTTTGCCAAAGACGGTGTCTTTGGATAATTTCCCTGGCAAAAGACCGCTTGCCAGAGGCACACGGGCAATGATACCCACATCTTTTTTCTGGGCGGCAGGGAACAATTCCTCAATGGGTTTCTGGCGGAACATATTGAAAATCACTTCCATAGCGGAAATGTCGTATTCCATGGCGGCAATGCCTTCAGATACTTTTTCGATGCTGACGCCGTAATGGGCAATTTTGCCTGCACTTTTCAGATTTTCCAGAGCGTCAAAAACTTCGTCTTTCTGGTAAACAGAAGTGGGCGGGCAGTGGAGCAGCACCAAATCCAGTTTTTCCATGCCCAAACGGGACAGGCAGCCGTCAGTGAAGCGGACAACGGAGTCTTTGTTGTAGCCTTCCGCTGTGTGTGGGTTCAGCCCTCTGCCGATTTTGGTTGTCACGAAGAAGTGGTCAGGATGAGCTTTCAGGATTTTGGAAATGGCAAGCTCACTGTTGCCGTCGTTGTAGATGTCTGCCGTATCCAGAAATGTGATGCCGCTGTCGTAAGCTGCATCCAGAATTTTCTGGGCTTCTTCTGCGCAGAAAGGTTCCCCCCATTTGGTGCCTAACTGCCAGGTGCCCAGTCCGATTTCGGAAATCATGGCATTTGTTTTGCCGAAACGTCTTGTTTTCATATGAAAATCTCCTTTACTTGACAAATGTATCCTAAGTGTATAAATTACTGTATAGAAACTGTAACAAAGAGAGAAATCCCTGTCAATCAGGCACTTTTTTTGCCCTTAGGGAAAGGAAGGTAACTATGACAAAGAAAATTCAGGTGGGCTGTGAAATGGAAGTCACCCTCAAAATGATTGGCGGCAAATGCAAGCCCTTGATCCTCTACATATTGGCAGAGGAGGGCACCTTGCGCTTTGGGGAATTGATGGCAAACATCCGCACCGTTTCCCAGAAAACCCTGACAAATCAGCTCAGAGAGCTGGAAGCCGATGGGCTGATCCTGCGGAAAGCCTATGCGGAGGTGCCGCCCCGGGTAGAATATTCCCTGACGGAAAAGGGCAAATCCCTTTTTCCCATATTGGAGCTTATGTGCCAGTGGGGAGAAGAAAATATTGACGAACGCTTTGAAATGACAAGCCCCCGTTGTACGGGAGAGTAAGGAGGAACAACATGGAAACCGTGAAATTATATTATGACAATGCTTATACCATGGATTTTGTAGGCAAGGTGGTATCCTGCGACCCCAAGGGCAAAAACTTTGCTGTGGTGCTGGAAGGCACTTACTTTTACCCAGAAGGCGGCGGACAGCCTGCGGACATTGGCACACTGGGCGGCGCAAAGGTAACAGACGTTCGGGAAAAAGACGGCGTGATTTCTCATATCACCGACAAACTTCTGGAAGTGGGGGCAGAAGTGGAAGGCCATATTGACTGGAACCATCGTTTTGACCTGATGCAGAACCACTCCGGCGAACATATCCTTTCTGGTATCATCTGCGGAAAATATGGCTGTGACAACGTGGGCTTCCATATGGGGAAAGATGCCATTTTGATTGACTTCAATACAAAAATCCCTGCGGAAGACCTGCCTGTGCTGGAACGGACTGCCAACGAAGCTATCTGGCGGAATGTGGCTTCCAAAGTTACCTATCCTTCCAAAGAAGAACTGGAAAAGCTGGAATACCGCAGCAAAAAGGCACTGGAAGGAAAAGTGCGCATCATGGCCATTGGGGAATATGACTGCTGTGCATGCTGCGGCACCCATGTGCAGAAAGCCGGAGAAATTGGCATGGTGAAGATTCTTTCTGCCCAGAATTACAAAGGCGGCACCAGACTGGAAATCGTCTGCGGTATGCGTGCATTGGCGGATTATGACGAAAAAACAGAAAATGCGGCGGCCATTTCCGAACTGCTTTCCGTACCCACCGGAAAAATTGCAAAGGCAACAGAAGCCCTTTTGAAAGAACGGGATGAACTGAAACAGATCATTAGCCGTATGAAATGGGAAAAAATCAACAACATTGCGGAAAAAGTGGGCGAAACACCCAAAGCCTGTGTATTTGCCACAGACTTTGATTCTAAGGATATGGTGCATCTGGCAGATACCATTTTGGATAAAACCGGCGGCACAGCGGCAGTCTTTGCCCCTGCCGGCACAGGGTATGCCTTTGTACTCATGAGCCGCACAGAAGATATGCGTCCCATGGCGGCGGAAATGAAAGAAGCCTTTGGCAGCAAAGGCGGCGGCAAGCCCGAAGCGGTGCAGGGCAGAGCAGAAGCCAAAGAAAAGGAACTGAAAGGGTTCTTCGCAGAAAAAGGATATACGGTTTTTTGATTTTGTGACAATCAAAAGCAATTTCCCTTTGGCAAAACATAACAGATAAAATAAGAAAGCCAAAATCCTTTGTTTGATAAGGATTTCGGCTTTTTTGTTTTCTTATGAAGATATCTCGTGATTTTCTTTTACGCAGGAAAAACCACCTGCACCAATATCATATAACAGACCGTACCGCCCACGATGCTCAGCAATGTTTTGCCTTTCCAAAGATGGAGCACTGCCACCACTGCCACGGCGATAAACTGAGGCAGGAAGCCGGAAGGTGCGGAAAAAGTGGTGCTTTTTAAGCAGTAGACCACCAATAACGCCATGACTGTAGCTGGAAGGACTTTTCCCAGATATTGCACAGGGGCAGGGATTTCTCTGCCTGCGAATATGGCAAAGGGTGCCACACGAATCAGAAAGGTACAGATGGAAGCCGTCAGGATGATGGCGAGCGTTTGTGTAGATGTAATCATAATCATTCCTCCTGTTCTTTTGCCAGAATCCGGCTTTTCAGTGCCATCAAAACGGCAACGCTGATGAGCAGTGTGGGCAGGATAAAGTTGTCGGGACCGAACACCAGTAAACAGCCAATACCGGCAATGATTCCTGTCAAAGCGGGGATATGGCTTTTGGCACCTTTCCACTGTTCGATGAAAATGACGGTAAACAGAGCAGTCATGGCAAAGTCAATGCCTGTGGTGTCAAAGGTAATGAGGCTGCCGGCAAGGGAACCTAAAGCAGTACCAATGAGCCAGTAACAGTGGTCGAAAATACTCATAAGGAACATGACTTTTTTGGTGTCCAGACCTTCCTGTGGTTCATAGGAGCAGAGCAGGGAATAAGTTTCATCCGTCAGGGAATGTACCATATACAGATATTTCTTGCCCATGCTGCGGAAGGTGTCGATGAAAGACAGACCGTAGAACAGGTGACGACTGTTTACCAGCAAAGTCATGATGGCAACGGTAATGAGCGATGTGCCGCCCGTGAGAAATTGGAGCAGTACAAACTGCATGGAGCCTGCGTATAGTATCAGGGAAATGAGCAGCGCCCAAAAGACGTTGTATCCCATGTTCTGCATCAAAAGACCAAAGGCAATGCCGATGGAAAGGTATCCTGCCAGAACAGGGATGGTTTTTTCAAAGGCAAATTTCCATTCTTTATTCAATCGTATCCCTCTTTTCCTTTTCTTTTGTTCAGACTTGCATTTTTTTCGTTCCTTGCTACAATTCTAATATAGAGAAATGACATTTTCAAGGAAATGTGCGTTTTTTTGCACAAAGGAATTTGTAAGAATTTCATCATAAAAAATTCAAAGTTTTTTGGTAGGATATTTAAGGAGGAAATGACATGACAGAACGGTTTTTCATAGATAACAGAAGAAAACTGGCAGCCAGACTGGAAGAAGGCAGTGCTGCTGTACTTTTTGCGGGGAAAGCACCTTTGAAGCGCGGGGATGAGTATTATCCTTTTTCTCCTGACCGTAATTTCTACTATGTGACAGGGGTGGAACGGGAAAACTGCGTATTCCTGATGGCAAAAATCGGCGGCGGTTTGCAGGAAACCCTGTTCATTCCCAGAGATAACGGCATCCTTGCCAAATGGGTAGGGGCAAACATGACAACAGAAGAAGCGGAAGAAATCAGTGGTATGACAGACATTCGCCCCATTGATGCGTTCACCGATGATTTTGCCCAGATGGTGTTCCGCAACAACATCACAAAGATTTATCTGGACTTGGAACATCGGGAATGGGATGATGTGCTGACACCTGCGCTGGGTTTTGCCAAGGAACTGCGGGAAAAATACCCTGCTATGGCGGTGGGGGATTTGTATCCCATTTTTGGCGATTTGCGTCTGATTAAAGAGCCTTACGAACTGGAAAAAATGCGGAAAGCCATGGATATTACCAGAATGGGTGTGGAAGCCATGATGGCAAATGCCCGCCCCGGTATGATGGAATATGAAATCGAAGCCCATTTTGATTTCACCCTCATGCAGCACGGCGCAAGAGAAAAAGCATTCCAGACCATTGCTGCCGCTGGGGAGAGAGGTACCATCCTGCACTATACCAAAAATAACGGTCAGACCAAAGATGGTGACCTGCTGCTGGTGGACTGCGGCGCACAGGTGGATTGGTACAATGGGGATATTTCCCGTACTTTCCCTGTGAACGGCAAATTCACAGAACGTCAGAAACTGGTTTACAATATTGTGCTGGAAGGACAGCAGAAAGTCATTGATGCCATTCGTCCCGGTCAGCCTTTCTCCCGTTTGAATGAAATCCTGAAAGAACACTATCTGGAAGCCTTGAAAGAAATCGGACTGGTGAAAACCATGGCGGATGTGGCAAAATACTACTACCATGGCGTGAGCCATTATCTGGGTGCGGAAACCCATGACATTGGACGGTACACAGAACGTGTGCTCCAGCCGGGCATGGTACTGACGGTGGAACCGGGGCTGTATATTGAAGAATGGGGCATTGGCATCCGCATTGAGGATGACGCTCTGGTAACAGAAGAAGGCTGCGAAATCATGACAAAAGACATGATTAAGACCGTAGAAGAAATTGAAGCCTTTATGGCGAAAGGAAAACAGGCATGACATTTGCGGAAACAGATTTATACGAGCCTGTCTGCCGCTTTCTGGAGGAAGAAGGCTATCGGGTGCAGGCAGAAGTGAAAGACTGTGACATTGCGGCGGAAAAAGATGGGGAACTGATCATTGTAGAACTGAAAAAGTCCTTTCAGCTGAAGCTGGTCTATCAGGCATTAGACCGCCAGAGTCTGACGGAGCAGGTCTTTGTTGCCATTCCTCGTCCCCAGAAGGGACAGAGGGAGAAAAGCTGGAAGAATATGCTGAAACTGCTGAAACGACTGGAAATTGGTCTGCTGACAGTGGCATTGGACAGTCCCCTCAAGACCGTAGATGTGGTGTTGACGCCCTCGGACAGCTTGGCGTGGAAAAACAGAAAGAAACGGGAACGGCTGCAAGTGGAACTGGAAAACAGACAGGTTTCTGCCAATACGGGCGGCATGAACCGCAGGAAAATCGTGACGGCTTATCGGGAAAAAGCACTGCATCTGTGCTGTATTCTGGAAAACAGAGAAGCCATTACATATGGAGAATTGCGGGAAATGGGTCTGGAAGAAAAGTACATGTCCATACTCCGCAGTAATGTATACCATTGGTTTGAACGAGTGGAAAAAGGCGTGTACCGCTTGTCGGAAGAAGGGCGGAAGGCTCTGGAAGAAAGAGATTATGAAAAAGTTGTAGCATATTATCGAAAAAGTAATGAAAAGGAGGAATGAAATGTCTATCATCAATGTATTGCTGAACATCCTGTGGATCATATTTGGCGGTCTGCTCTCCGCATTATGCTGGATGTTGGCTGGTGTATTGTGTTGTATTACAGTCGTGGGTATTCCCGTGGGCTTGCAGTGTTTCAAGTTTGCGAAGCTGATTCTGATGCCCTTTGGTAAGAAAGTCTATTTCGGAAACATGTCTTCCGGCTCTGTCCTTTTGAATGTCATCTGGATATTGCTGGGCGGGCTGGGTCTTTGCATTAGCTCCATTGCCATGGGCGTGGGCAGCTGCCTGACCATCATCGGGATTCCCTTTGGTTTGCAGCATTTCAAATTTGCCGCCCTGGCATTGATGCCTTTTGGCGCGGAAATCCGTCCCATGGAAGACTAAAAACGCTACAAAAAAAGAAAGCTGAAATCTTTTAAGATTTCAGCTTTTTGTTTGCTTATTTTTTGTTTTTTGTTTTCTGGGACTGATCGGAAACCACATTGTTCATACGTGTGGTCATTTTTTCTGTGAATGTTTTCTTTTTCTTATCAGCCAGATTCATACCGGTTACGCTGACGATATACATGCCTGCAATGTCTACTTTCAGGGATTTTTTCACGGGCAGTACTTCGTAAACGGGTTTATCACACATCAGTGTCACAATCTGGGGACCAATTTTTGCTTTTACCAGATTTGCCTTACGCATTTTTGCCATTTTGGGCAGCTGATCGAAAACAGCTTTAGGCAGGTTGGTAGGGGAAGGTTTTTCCTGTTTTTTGTCGATGATGAACGCCTGTACAGTCATACGGTTCTGGTCGATGAAATCCTGTGCCTGGATCATGCGGCGCATGGTCTTTTTATTCAGATAATAAGCGCCTGCCAGCAGAGCAGCCACAACAATCAGTGCGATGATGATGATATCGGATGCGTTAATGTTCACAAAATGTTCCTCCTTGCAGTAAAAAGCCCAAAAGGCTTTTCCTTTGTATTTCTCACGTCACTCTATTGTATCAGAGATTAGAAGAATAGGGAAGTGGAAAAGTGAAAATTTTCAAAATTTTTGCTGCACCTCAACTTGCGGTCAAGACGTATTTTGCGTATACTATATTATGGAATTTTATTTGAATTTCTCATATTTTATATTTGGAAAGAAAGGGGGAAGTCTATGGAGATTGTTTCCATTCTGGCGTATATCGCCATTGGGATTTTGGTCATCAACGTGATTTTGGCTGGCTTTGTGGTGTTTTTTGAACGAAGAAATCCTGCCAGCAGCTGGGCGTGGCTTTTTGTGCTGCTGTTCATCCCGGTGTTTGGATTCGTCATTTACATGATCTTCGGCAGGAACAGCAAACGGGAAAAAATGTTCCGGGTGAAAGAGGAGTATGACCGAGAGGTTTATTACAAATATCTGCTCCAGGATGAGCGATGTGTGGGCAGGGTAAAAGCCCAGAAAGAAATCATCGAAAAAGGCGGCAGACTGGTGGATGCGGAATATCTGACAGACCTTGCTTATCTGCATTTGAACTCCGGCAACTGGATGACATTCAACAATAAGGTGACACGGTTTATCACTGGGGCTGACAAATTTGAGGCGCTTGTCCGTGACATTCGTCAGGCAAAGGAATTTATCCATCTGGAATATTATATCTGGCGTGGGGACAAGCTGGGCACCCGTCTGGTGGAGGAACTGACGAAAAAAGCAGAGGAAGGCGTGGAAGTGCGTCTGCTTTATGACGGCATGGGGAATTCCAGACTGCCCAAAGACTTTTTTGACAAACTGCACGCAGCAGGCGGATACACAGCGGCGTTTTTGCCGCCATTCATTGTGCGTATCAACTACCGCAACCACAGAAAGCTTTGTATCATCGACGGGAAAGTGGGCTATATCGGCGGCTTTAACGTAGGCGATGAATATCTTGGCATTGTCAAACGCTATGGTCCTTGGCGGGATACCCACCTGCGGGTGGTAGGCGACGCCATCGACCAGATGCAGATTCGTTTTATCAAAGACTGGAATTTTACCACACGTTATGGCGCTGTCCAGTTGGAACAGCGGTATTTCCCGCTCAGAGAACAGACGGAAGGCATCCGTATGCAGATTGTTTCCAGCGGTCCTGATACCAAATGGCATAACGTACACAACGGCTATTTTAAAATGATCAATGAAGCGGAGCATCATATTTATCTGACAACGCCTTACTTTGTACCTGACGACGGTATTTTCGAAGCTCTGCGGGTGGCAGCTCTTTCCGGGCTGGATGTGCGGATACTGATTCCCGGCAACCCAGACCATTTCTTTGTATACTGGGCAAGTATGTCCTATTTGGGACAGCTGTTGGAAGCAGGCGTGAGATGTTATCAGTACGAAAGAGGTTTCATCCATTCCAAGAGTTTGTGCATCGACGGGAAAATGTCCTCTGTAGGCACAGCCAATATGGATATCCGCAGTTTTGACCTGAACTTTGAAGTCAACGCCTTTTTGTATGATGCCGCTTTTACCAGAGAACTGGAACAGGACTTTTTGAACGATTTGAAAAGCTCTGTAGAGATCACCAGAGAATGGTATTACAGAAGAAGATGGTGGTTCAAGGTGAAAGAAGCCGTGGCAAGGCTCATTTCTCCGATGCTGTAAGAACTGCCGGAAAGGAAGGTTTTTTATGGAACGCAAAGGATATGCGGAAGAACAGACCATCAATTATTATCAGGTAGACCAGAAAGGGACCCTTTCTCCGGCAGCGCTGCTGTCTGCCCTGCAAAATGCGGCCATTGACCACTCAGATACACTGGGTTATACCTTGGACTATCTGGCGGAGCTTCAGTGTGGCTGGGCAGTTATCAACTGGCATATTATGGTATATCGTATGCCTGCTCACAGGGAAACCATCCGGCTGGAAACATGGAGCAACAAATGCCGGAAAATGCAGGCAGAAAGAGGATATTACCTCTTTGATGAAAAGGGAGAAAAGATTGCCGATGGTATGTCCCGCTGGATTTACATGGATTTTGCAAAGCGCAAACCCACCAATGTGCCCGATGACATGATTGAGAAATACGGCACCAACCAGCCCCCTGCCATTGAAGGGGAAAAGTTCCGTATGCCGCCGATGCCCGAAGGGGAACCTGCGGCACAGCAGAGATTTACGGTGACCCGCAGAGATACGGATACCAATGGTCATGCCAATAACGTGAAATATCTGGAATGGGCATTGGATGATGTGCCTGATGAAATTTATGACGGCATGACACTGAAGGACATCCGTGTGGTATACCGAAAGGAATGCCGCAGAGGTGATGTGGTGCATACCAAAACTTTTGTGGAAGAAAAAGACGGCGAGTGGGAAACCATCACATTCATTTTTGATGAAGAAGAAACCGTGCTGACGGAAATCGCTATTTTATGGGCATAAGAAAAGTGCCCGAATTGCGATGGAGAATAAAATCTCAATGAAAATAAGAAAGCTGAAATCCTTTGTATGGATTTCAGCTTTTTTGTTGGGTGCTTTAGCTTAACAAAACCCCTAGTTCTACTAGGGGTAAATAAAATACTTTAGTATATTTTTTTTGAATGATAATTACTATGGATTTACTAATTATCAAATGAAGGATAGATATGCAATATTAAATTAACATACTGTATTCTCAATTATAGTACCTGTTTACAGGTTGCAGTGCAAATAAATGCGATGATATTTTTCGATGCCCCTTTTAGGGGTTGGCACGTAATACCCCTTCTAGGGGTTGATCAAACCACTAGTT
>NZ_FRAH01000047.1 GCF_900142265.1 Anaerotignum lactatifermentans DSM 14214
GATTGCAACCATACTTTTACCTTTAGAAACATCGATACCTACTGCGTTCATAAATTTGTCACTCCTTAAGAATTATTGCAATGGATAAGTACCAGTTTTACTCATTGCCTATTCAATCTACTGTGGTGTGACACGAATGCGCCTATGGCGATTCAACCTGCATAAAACGAACGCTGCGAATGAGGAGCTGGTTATCAGTCTATAATACGGACGCAAAGTCCAAGAAAGGGAGACGATATACCTATTGCTCCATCATTATACAGCTTAAGCAACAAGATGGATAATTCCTTACTGGCTGTAAGGGATATTAACCATAAATATATTGTAGTAGAAAGGGAAATGGGGATTTCCCTGAGCCAAAACGAACAGCTTCTGACAGACCTGACAGAGCATATCACGGCGGTGTCTAGCCGCCTGCGTCTACATGTGAAAGTCAGAAACGCGCAATTGGAAACCATAAAAGAGAATTATGGTGAAATTTATCGGGCAACGGAAAAAGGCTGTCAGCTTCTGCGTCATGCCGTTGGTGTAGCAGAAGTGCCGGAAGCGGAAATTGCTTTCATTGCCATGTATATCTGTGCTGCTGTGGAAGATCAGCAGTCACAGCAGGGAAAAATACCCGTTGTCGTGGTGTGTCCCACAGGTTTGGGCACATCCAAAATGTTAGCGGTGCAGCTGACAAAGGAATTTCATAATCTGGAAGTACGGGAGATTATATCTGCATTTCGCATCGATATACAAAAGCTGCAAAGAGAAGGAATACGCCTTTTGATCTCAACAGTACATTTAGACATTGATTTTCCTTATGTTTGTGTGAACCCCATTCTTTTGGAACAGGACAAGATTCTGCTGCGCAATGAACTGCGATTGTTGCCGACACAGCAGGCGGTGGTTCCACAGAAAAAACCGGCAGCAAGTCTTTCAAAAGATGGGCTGGTATTTATGACAAGACTGGGAGAGGAAATCTTATATTTGCTGGATCATGTGCAGCTGCTGGTTTTGCCCTATGCACAGGATAAGCAGGAATTGCTGTATGTAGCATCTGGCATGTTCACGGAAACGAAAGAAGCAAGGGAACTGATTGCCGACAGCCTTGCAAAACGGGAACAGATTTCTTCTACATATATTCGGGATTTTCAGATGATGCTGCTGCATTGCAAGACCGGTGGAGTGAAGCATTGCTGCTTTGGATACATCAGACTGAAAAGACCGCTCTTTCAGTCAGAGGGTGTCATTGAAGGAGCCATTGTCATGTTGGTTCCAAAAGAAGGGGATTCTTTAGAGGCGGGATTGATGAGTGAGATCAGCAGTGGACTGCTGGAGGATGAAGCATTCTTTTCCGCCGTACAGAAAAAGGGAAGGATTAGCATCATCGAGTCATTGGAAAAACGATTGATGCAATATTATCAAAAAACAATCACCACAAGGATGGAGGGTTCTTAATGAAAAATAGCATTCAGAAATTCGGGAAATTCCTGAGTGCAATGGTTATGCCTAATATCGGGGCGTTCATTGCTTGGGGCTTTATTACAGCTTTGTTCATCGAAGCAGGTTGGATTCCAAATGAAAGACTGGCAACACTGGTAGATCCTATGTTGAAATACCTGATTCCCACTTTGATTGCATTCCAGGGTGGTAGAATGGTTGGCGGCGACCGTGGCGGCGTTATGGGTGCTGTTGCAACATTGGGTGTTATCGCCGGTTCCGAACAGACCATGCTTATCGGTGCAATGGTAATGGGTCCTTTTGCCGGCTTGGTCATCAAAAAATTTGACAAAGCAGTGGAAGGTAAAATTCCTGCCGGCTTTGAAATGTTGGTAAACAACTTCTCTGTTGGGATTTTTGGTATGATTCTTGCAATCATTGGCTATTATCTGATTGGGCCTGTTATGGCTACGATTCTTGCAATCCTGACAGCAGGTGTTGAAATTCTGGTAACAAACAAACTGCTGCCTTTCGTAGCAATCTTCGTAGAACCTGCGAAGGTACTGTTCCTGAACAACGCCATCAACCATGGTATCTTCACACCAATCGGTATCGAACAGGCTGCAGAAACAGGTAAATCTATTATGTACATGCTGGAAGCAAATCCCGGTCCTGGTCTGGGCGTACTGCTGGCATACTGGGTATTCTCCAAAGACAAAGTGACAAAGAGTTCTGCACCCGGTGCGGTTATCATTCACTTCTTTGGTGGTATTCATGAAATCTATTTCCCTTATGTATTGATGAACCCCGTGATCATCATTGCACCTATCGTAGCATCCATCGTAACAATCTTCTATTACAGCATCATGGGTGCAGGTCTGGTAGGTCCTGCTTCTCCCGGTTCCATCATTGCGTTCCTGGCAGTAGCACCTAAGGGTGAAACACTGAAAGTTCTCATCGGTGTTGTTCTGGCTGCAGTAGTTTCCTTCGTTGTAGCATCTCCTATCGTAAAACTGTCCGGTAACAAAAACCTGGATGAAGCAACAGATAAAATGAAAAACATGAAAGCTGAAGCAAAAGGTCTGGCAAAAGCAAACGGCGAAATCAAGAAAATCGTATTCGCTTGCGACGCAGGCATGGGCTCCAGCGCAATGGGTGCTACAAAATTCAGAAACAGAATCGCACCTTTGAATCTGGGTATCACAGTTATCAATACTTCCGTAGATAATGTTCCTGCTGACGCAGATGTGGTTGTATGTCAGGCAGTTCTGCAGGATCGTGCAAAAGCAAGCGCACCTCAGGCTGAACTGATTACTATCGGTAACTTCCTGGCTGACCCTAACCTGGATGCACTGTATGCTTCTCTGGAAGCAAAGGCTTCCGGTGCAGGCGAACAGCCCGCAGCTGAAGTGAAAGCGGAAGAAACTGCAACAACAAACAATGGCATCATGGTTGCAGCTGGCATCAAAACAGGTCAGGCATCTGTAAGCAAAGAAGAAGCGATTACAGCTGCTGGTAAACTGCTTCACGAACTGGGCTATGTAAACGAAAGCTACATTCCCGCTATGCTGGAAAGAGAAAAAACTGTTTCCACATACATGGGTCTGGGCGTAGCAATCCCTCATGGCACATCTGAAGCAAAAGACGAAGTAAAGAAAACTGGTATTGTAATGCTGCAGTATCCCGAAGGCGTTGACTTCGGTGATGAAAAAGCTTATCTGGTATTCGGTATCGCTGGTATCGGCAACGAACATCTGGATCTGCTGGCAAAAATCGGTACAGTCATTGAAGAAGAAGAAAATCTGGATAAACTGAAAAAAGCAACAACTCCGGAAGAAATTCTGAAAATGTTTCAGTAATAAATAATTGAGAAGGTAAACGGATGTTACAGCCGGCTGTGGTGCATACTGCGGTCGGCTTGTCCGGGAGGAGGAATTTGGAATGAAAAAAGCCATTCAATTTGGTGCAGGTAATATCGGCAGAGGTTTTATTGGGGCATTGTTGGCAGAAGCTGGTTACCATGTTGTATTTGCCGACGTAAACGAAGCTGTCATTGATAAAATCAATGCAGACGGCACTTATACTGTACATGTAATGGACGTTACATGTAGAGAAGAAAAGATCACAAATATCAGCGGTGTAAACTCCACAACTGATGCAGTTCTGGAAGAAATCACACAGGCTGAAGTGATTACAACAGCAGTAGGTCTGGTGGTTCTGCCCAGAATTGCACCTGCTATTGCAAAAGGCATCACTATGCGTATGGAAAGGGGCATCACAGACTGTCTGAATATCATTGCCTGCGAAAATGCCATCAAAGCAAGTTCTCAGCTGAAAGCAGCTGTTTATGAAATTCTGGATGAAAAAGGGAAGGCTTATGCAGACCAGTATGTTGGTTTCCCGGATTGTTCCGTAGACCGTATCGTTCCTCCTGTAAAGAGCGAAAACTTCATTGATGTAGTTGTAGAAAACTACTATGAATGGAACGTAGAACAGGCTTCTTTCAAAGGTGAAATCCCTGCTATCAAAGGTATGAACCTGGCAGATAATTTGATGGCATATATCGAAAGAAAACTGTTTACACTCAATACAGGACATGCTATCACTTCTTATCTGGGTTATCTGAAAGGATACCACACAGTAGATGAAAGCATCGGCGATGAAAAAATCTACGAAACTGTAAAAGCAGCTATGCAGGAAAGCGGCGCTGGTCTGATTGAAAAATATGGCTTCGACAGAGAAGCGCATATGGCTTATATCGAAAAGATCATTGGTCGTTTCCGCAATCATTACCTGGAAGACGATGTTGCCCGCGTTGGCAGAGAACCTCTGCGTAAATTGAGCGCAACAGACCGTCTGGTAAAACCTACTATGACTGCTGTTGGCTATGGTCTGCCCGTAGAACACCTGCTCATCGGTATCGGTGCAGCACTGCATTATGATAACGCCGCTGACCAGCAGAGCGTAGAACTGCAGGCAAAGATCAAAGAAAATGGCGTTCGCGCTGCTTTTTCCGAAATTTCCGGCGTAACAGATGCGGCAATTCTGGACAAAGTAGTAGAAAAGTATGATAATATAAAAGCGTATCTGTAAGATATAATTTTTTAAAGAAAAAGGAGAAAAAATATTATGGTATCTAAAAAAGTAGTTGTTACAAATAAAACAGGTCTGCATGCTCGTCCCGCATCCAATCTGGTTGCATTCTGCAAAAATTACAACAGCAAAATTTTCCTGTCCAACGGCGAAAAGAAAGTTAGCGCTGCAAGCATCATCCACGTACTGACACTGGGCGTAAAAACAGGCACAGAACTGGAAGTTATCGCAGAAGGTGAAGATGAAGCAAAAGCAGTAGAAGAAGTTGTAAAATTCATCGAAGCACTGGAAGACTAAGAAAAGAAAAACGGTGAAGGGGAGTGAGCGAAATGATGAAGACATATACTGTGGCAAAAGCGGCATCCAAAGGCATTGTCATGGGTAAAGCCTTTGTGGCTGTTCAGGAAGATCTGACAGCTGACAGCAGAAGCATTAAAGATTCCGAAAGAGAAATGGAATGGCTGAAATTTCAGAAAGCAGTGAAAGATGCAGTGGAAGACCTGCGGGTTCTGGCAAAAGATTCCGATATTTTCGCGGCACATCTGGATGTTGCGGAAGATACAGTGCTCCATGATTCTGTGGAACTGAAAATCAACAGCGAAAATAAAAATGCACAGCTTGCTCTCGAAGAAACCGTTGCGGAAATCGTGACTATGTTTGAAAGTCTGGATGACGAGTATCTCAGAGAAAGAGCTGCTGACATCAAAGACGTTGGCAAACGTATCATGTGCGGTCTGAAAGGAATCAAGAGCAATCCTTTCGAAGGCATCAACGAAGATGTGATTGTTGTTGCGGAAGATCTGGCACCTTCTGATACAGCCAACATGGATTTCCGCTATATCAAAGGCTTCATCACAGAAGCTGGCGGCGTTACCAGCCACGTTTCCATTATGGCAAGAAGCATGGAAATCCCTGCTTTTGTAGGTGTAGCTGATTTCCGCAAAAATGTGACAAATGAAGACTATATCATTCTGGATGCGGTAGGCAAAGAAATCATCGTAAATCCCGATGAAGAAACCAAGGAAGTATATCGCAAAAAAGCAGCGGAATACAAAGCTATGAAAGCAGAATTTGAAAGCATGAACAATCTGCCTGCAACAACTACAGACGGCAGAACTGTGGAACTGTTTGCAAATGTTGGTAGCATTGTGGATGTAGAAAATGCTGTTACTCGTGGTGCGGAAGGCATTGGCTTGTTCCGCAGTGAGTTCCTGTACATGGAAAACACCAAATTCCCTACAGAACAGGAACAGTATGATGCTTACAAAAAAGCCATCGAAACCATGAAACATCCTGTCATCATCCGTACACTGGATATTGGCGGCGATAAAGAACTTTCTTATTACAAATTCGATGAAGAAGAAAATCCTTTCCTGGGCTGGAGAGCAATCCGTATTTCTCTGGATCTGAAGGATGTGTTCAAAACACAGCTTCGTGCCATCCTGCGTGCCAGCGCATATGGTGACATCCGTATCATGTATCCTATGATTATTTCTGTAGACGAATTTATGGCAGCAAATGCTATTTTGCAGGAATGTAAAGAAGAACTGCGTCGGGATAACATTCCTTTCAATGACAGTATTCAGACTGGTGTCATGATCGAAACACCTGCTGCTGTTCTTTGCGCAGAAGATTTGGCAAAAGTTGTTGATTTCTTCAGCATCGGTACAAACGACCTGACTCAGTACTTGCTGGCAGTTGACAGAGGCAATCAGAAGATTGCTCGCCTGTACAACTCTTTCCATCCTGCAGTACTGCGTGCTATTCGTACAGTGATCCAGGCTGGTCATAAATATGACAAGCTGGTTGGTATGTGCGGCGAATTTGCCAGCGATGAAAAAGCTGTTCCCATCCTGTTGGGTATGGGTCTGAATGAATTCAGTATGGCAGCTTCTGAAATCGCATCTACACGCTACCAGATCAGACACCTGAACTATGAACATTGTCAGGCTCTGGCAGATGAAATCTGCAAAAAATCAACCATTGCAGAAGTTCGTGAAATGCTGGAAAAATAATAAAATTGTGAAAATCTGAATGGGGATAACCTTTCCTTAGGAAGGGTTATCCTTTTTTATGTGCTGGAAAAACTGCTTTTGAATTTGTGGAATGATGGGTCAAGTTATGGTATAATGTCAAAAAGAGAATCTTTTCCGATTGT
Organism: Anaerotignum lactatifermentans DSM 14214; assembly: GCF_900142265.1. GTDB lineage: Bacteria > Bacillota > Clostridia > Lachnospirales > Anaerotignaceae > Anaerotignum > Anaerotignum lactatifermentans. The sequence goes on from NZ_FRAH01000047.1 coordinate 6,677, forward strand.
ACGGAAGAAATATTTGGAGGCAACAAATGATAAAATGGAAACAATGTATGTTCGGGGCTGTACTGGCGGGGGCTGTATGTATGAATATGCCGCAGGCAGCCTTTGCTTATGATGTGCCTGAAATGATAGAAGTTGGTTTGGAGTCCGTTTGCAAAAACGCCACTTCCGCTTCCATTGGAAACAGCCAGCTGACAGTGGGAACACTGCAGAATGATAAATTTCGGGAAGATGGCACCATTTCTTCTTCTGGTGGATTTACTGCGAAAATGGTAAGGGGAGAAGTGATTCGGATTTCCGATTCTATGTCCCAGAAAGATGCGGAAGATTTGGCGTACAGTTTGCGTCGCACTGGATTTGATGCGGCTTGCGGCTATCTTGGCAACAACGAATGGACAGTATATGTACAGAATAGTTCCCGTTCGGAAGTGGAAAGTGCATCCAAAGAATCTGCGGAGCGTATCAGCGATTTTAATGGCATTTGCCTTTCTGGCGGCGGCGAAAATCTGTTGATTGTCAGCAATGGTGTGGATTATGGATTTGGCGGCACCGATGAAACATTTACCATCAATGGAAAACAGTATCGCGGATGTCTGCGTTTTGCAGTAAATGGTACCGTTATGACTGCGGTGAATGTGGTAGACTTGGAAGAATACCTTTATGGTGTTGTTCCAGCAGAAATGCCTGCTTCCTATGGTGAAGAAGCATTGAAAGCCCAGACTCTGGCTGCCAGAACCTATGCCATGACAAAACTCAGCGCCCATAAAAGCAGTGGCTATGAATTGTGTGACACCATCAACTGTCAGGTGTATAAAGGATATAGCGGAGAAAATGCAAAAACCAATCAGGCCGTAGACCATACAGAAGGAGAAATCATCTGCTATAATGGTACACCTATTGAAGCGGTATTTTCTGCATCCACAGGCGGTTATACAGAAAACAGTGAAAACGTTTGGAATTCTGTTGTGCCTTATTTGCGTGCGGTGCCTGAAGTTGGAGAGTATGGCAACAACACATGGGAAAAGACATTGACATTGTCCCAGCTGGATAGTCTGCTTTCTTCCAAAGGCGAAAATATCGGCAGTGCCCAGGATATTGTCATTACAAAGATTTCCACAGGTGGTCGTGTGCAGGAAATGAAGATTGTCGGTACTTCTGGCAGTGTGACACTGACAAAAGAAAATATCCGTACTTATTTTTCCGGTGCTTGCGGCAGCTTGCCCAGTAAAATGTTTACCATCAACGGAAAAGGCAGAGATCCTTCTTCTGGAAGCAGAACCGTGCAGCGTCAGGCGACAACAAGCAGCAGCACAGGTTCTTTGACATCTTCTGCGGCGACAAACGGCTTCACTGCAAAAACAGAAGGCACGCTTTCTGCTATGAATGGAAAGAATATGAAACTGGATGGTTTGAGCGTTTCTGAAAATACAAACTCCAATCAGAATACCCCTGTGATTTCTACAGGAGATTATCAGATTTATGATGTAAATATCAGCACTGTGGAAAATGGCACTTTTGTATTTGAAGGCAGTGGCAATGGTCATGGTGTTGGCTTGAGCCAGAATGGCGCCCAGGGTATGGCACAGCAGGGCTATTCTTATGAAGAAATCATCAAACATTATTATACAGGCGTAACCATTGAGAGGTGAGGATATGGACTGGCAGACCTTTCTGATTTCCCAGAAGGGATGGCGGGATGATGAGGGGAATACCCTCTGCTTTTCCGACTGTGATTTAAATGGGAAGAAAAAAGAGGGCGTACTTTGGATTTATTTGGATGAGGGGCTTCGCTGCGGCGGCATGCATCGTCCCATTCCCGTCAGCTTGGCAGCAGTAAAAGATGCGCTTTTGGGCTGCCGAAAGGATGCACTCTGGCAAATGGTTGAAAATGATCTGGAAGGAGCGGGTATAGATGTACGCAGAGAAATTGACGGAAGAACAGATTCGTGAGATCATGAACCTGATTTCCGATGACGGCAGTGTGCGGATTGTGCAGATTCGTACATACAATTCCAGTTTTGAGGATTGTGTCAACTGGTCTAAGGTACCTGAGGTAAAGGCAATGTTTCAGGAAACAGAAGAAACTTATCGCCTTTATGACTATCATATTCAGGGATTCCACCGTGCCGGTGCCGGTTCCGAATATATTTACCGGAAAAAGATGTGTGAATACTTTGGCGACCAATATGCCATTGACTTTTTGCTGGAACATTAAGGAATGAGAAAAGAGGGAAGCCAATGTATGTAAAAAAACTGAAAGACCATCAGATTGCAGATATCATGCGTGTGATTTCCGACCCAGATGCGGAAGTGACAGATATCCGCCGTCCTTATACAGACCCTGAAGTGACTGTGTTGTCTCAGGATATGGAGGAACATTATGTGCTCCATGACTATGACATCGAAGGATTTGATTTCCTGCCCGATGATGCGACAAAGATTTATCGAAAAAAGATGCTGGAATTTTTCGGCATAGATTATGCACTAAATTATTTATTAAGAAAATGAGGAAGAAACATGAAAACAAGTGAATTTTATTTTGATTTACCGGAAGAACTGATTGCCCAGGAACCTTTGAAAGATCGTTCTTCCTCCCGGCTGTTGGTGGCTGATAAGAATACAGAATCTATTTCCCATAGACATTTTCGGGATATCAAAGAATATCTAAAAGCGGGAGATTGTCTGGTTATCAATGATACCAGAGTATTGCCTGCCAGACTGCATGGGGAACGTGTAGGCACCGGCGCACATATTGAAGTGCTGCTTTTGGTACGCAAAAGTATTGACACATGGGAAGTGCTGGTGCGTCCCGGTAAAAAAGCCCGTCCCGGGGATAAGATTTCCTTTGGTGATGGCAGATTGACAGCGGAAGTACTGGAAACCATCGAAGGCGGCAACCGTATCATTAAATTCTATTACGAAGGTGTTTTCGAAAATATTTTGGATGAGCTGGGTGAAATGCCTTTGCCTCCTTATATCACACATAAATTAGAGGATAAGGAACGCTATCAGACTGTATACGCAAAACACGATGGTTCTGCGGCAGCTCCTACAGCAGGTCTCCACTTTACACCGGAACTGCTGAAAGAAATCGAAGAAATGGGTGTGAAGATTGCTCATGTGACACTCCATGTAGGTCTGGGTACTTTCCGTCCTGTAAAAGCGGAAGATATTCTGGATCATGAAATGCATTCTGAATATTATGTAGTGGAAGAAGATCAGGCGGCAATCATGAATGAAGCCAGAAAAAATGGCGGCAGAATCATTGCTGTTGGTACCACCAGCACCAGAACTTTGGAATCTGTCACAGATGAAAACGGCGTTGTTCATGCAGGAAGCGGCTGGACAAAGATTTTCATTTATCCTGGTTATACATTCAAAGCAGTGGATTGCATGATTACCAATTTCCATCTGCCGGAATCCACATTGATTATGTTGGTTTCTGCTCTGATGGGGAAAGATTTCATCATGCGTGTTTATGAAGAAGCTGTCAAAGAACGGTATCGCTTCTTCTCCTTTGGGGATGCCTGCTTGTTCCTGACAAAATAAAAAGAGGTGAGAAACATGGACCTTTTTGAATATAATCTACAAAAGAGAGGCACACAGGATGCGCCGCTTGCTGCAAGAATGCGACCCACCACTTTGGAAGAATTTGTGGGACAGGAGCAGATTGTTGGGAAAGATAAATTGCTTTACCGTGCCATTAAGGGCGATAGACTGGGTTCTTTGATTTTCTACGGTCCGCCGGGAACAGGAAAAACCACACTGGCAAAAATCATTGCCAATACTACGAAAAGTGAGTTTGTACAGATCAACGCTACCACTGCCGGCATCAAAGACATCAAAGATACGGTGACAGCGGCAAAAGAACGCCTTGGTATGTTTGGCAAAAAGACCATCCTTTTTATCGACGAAATCCATCGCTTCAATAAAACACAGCAGGATACATTGCTGCCCCATGTGGAGGATGGTACGCTGGTGCTCATTGGTGCCACAACGGAAAATCCTTATTTTGAAGTGAATCGTGCGCTTGTTTCTCGTTCTGTGATTTTTTCTCTGGAACCATTACAGCAGAAAGATATTGCATCTCTTTTGCGGCGTGCGTTGGCGGATGAGGAAAAAGGTCTGGGTAGTTACCATGCACAAATGGATGAGGATGCACTGGATTTTCTTTCCAATACAGCAAATGGTGATGCAAGAGCAGCGCTCAATGCTTTGGAACTGGCAGTGCTGACAACAGATCCAGGCGATGATGGTATCATCCATATCACCCTTTCTGTAGCAGAGGATTGCATCCAAAAACGAGCGTTGCAGTATGATAAAGGCGGCGATAATCATTACGATACCATTTCTGCTTTTATCAAAAGTATGCGAGGCTCTGACCCGGATGCGGCACTGTACTATCTGGCAAAAATGATTTATGCTGGGGAAGATCCCAAGTTTATCGCTCGTCGTGTGGTCATTTGCGCAGCGGAAGATGTGGGGAATGCTGATCCACATGCGTTGCAGGTTGCAGTGTCAGCCATGCAGGCGGTGAACTTTATCGGGATGCCGGAAGGACGAATTCCTCTAGCGCAGGCGGTAACGTACGTGTCCTGTGCACCTAAGAGCAATGCAGCATATTTAGGAATTGATAAGGCATTAGCTGATGTGCGGAATGTGCAGATTAAAGGGGTGCCGCCCCATCTGCGGGATGGGCATTATAGCGGCAGCCATGATTTGGGCAATGCCATTGGATATAAATATGCCCATGATTATCCCAATCATTATGTGGAACAGCAGTATCTGCCCGATGAATTGGTTGGAACAGTTTATTATGATATGAGCAATAACGGCGTGGAACGCCGTATGAAAGAGCATATGAAGCGACTGAAAGGTGAACTGTAGGAAAGGGGGAAGCACTATGAAAAAAAGTGGTTTTCGTGCATTGATCGGCTTGGTAGTGGTCGTGATCGTTGTGATTCTGGTTTATCAAAACAGCGGAAAAAATACCGCAGAATCCGGCATTGCTGCATTGCAGGCGATTGTAGAAACAGGTGAATATACCGTTGCTGTGACTGATGAATCCGGTGAAAAACAGGAACTGGACGGCGACAGTAAGACCATGCTGGCAGAACTGATTGCTTCTACAGTGGCAGATGCATCAGGAGAAGATTTGTCAGCGGTTCTGGAAAATCCTCAGCTTTTGGTGGAAGTTACAGGTGGTGACCCTGCGGTAACCGTAGGCGTAACTGTTTACGATGCAGGTGAAGAAACCAATTTTGGTATGATTTCTTTTGCGGATAAAACATATCCTGTGAAAAACTGCGGTGAAGTCCTGAACTATTTGGCAGAAATCGGATTTGCTACTGTCAGATAAAATCATTTGACTATTGCTATTAAAAAATCTCTCCAAAAGGTTTTTTGGAGAGATTTTTTCTTCTTAAAGAGAAATCAATCCGATGAATAGTTTTTGATGAGGGCATCCATACTGTATTTATAAGGAGGAATGCAGTATGGATATTTACATCAAGCCTATGGAAAAGGTGCAGATGGTTGGCAGAAAGATCATCTACCTATCAGATGTGGCAGAAGTTTATGCAGGAGATTCATGCCAAGGAGCGTTAGAAAAGCTTCCTGTATTTCAAGTGCCGGAGAATACAGAGAATATGTACTTGATTTCCGTATTGGAATTGGTACAGGCGATTACTGCATTATACCCAAAAGCAACGGTGTCCAACGTAGGGGAGTCAGACATCTTGCTTTCTTACGCACCTTATCCCAAAAAAGAAAATAAATTGATTTTATGGAGTAAAATCCTCTTTGTTTCTGCGGTGTTGTTTTGCGGCGCAGCAACAACCATCATGTGTTTTCATTCAGACACGCAGCTTCCTTTAATTTTTCAAAATTATTATGCCATGGCTTATGGTGAGAATACAGAATTGCCTAAATTGGTGACAATACCGTATAGTATTGGTTTAGTAGTAGGTATCCTGGTCTTCTTCAACCATTTTTCAAAATTCGCATTATCGAAAGATCCAACACCCATTGAAGTAGAAATGACGACTTATGAAAAAGAAACCATCACCAGTACCATTGAGCAGTTGGGACGGAAAAAACGGGAGGAAAAACAATGATGAGGATACCATTGCTGGTGCTTGCAGGTTTCGCATCTGGTGTAGTGGTGGCTGCTGGTACCTTTGCATTTATTGCTGCCATTGGAATTGTGCCGCGAATGGCACAAAGAACCAATACAAAACAGTATATTCCTTTTTACGAAGATACTATATTGCTGGGTGGGCTGTTTGGCTGCCTTATGTCTTGTTTGGATTGGAAAATTGGCTTACAGGGAGTTCCTGCGCTGATACATGCATTGCTTTGCGGCATTTTTGTTGGCGTACTGGCTATGGCATTGGCCGAAGTGCTAAATGTAATGCCGATTCTTATGCGTAGGGCAAGGCTAAACAAGGGCATTACATGGTTTGTCGTTTCATTCGCTCTAGGAAAATTATTGGGTTCGCTTCTGTATTTTCTGAAAGATGGATTTTATCAATTACCATAATGTAAATAGTTTTAGAAAAGTAGTTGCAAATATATCCGCTGTATGTTAATATATAAAAACAAATGTACAGGCCATGGGTACAATGGCATGTGAGCGCAGACAGTCAATTGGATATGATATTTCTGACCATTGCTTCCGATGTCATTGCAAAAAGAATGAAGAAAATGTTCTTTTTTCATGGCGTTATGGTGATGGTCTTTCTTTTTGGGGCGAATGTGGAAAAGTGGGTGAACATTCAATGGAACGAAAACGTATCTCAACAACCGAATTACGCAAGCAAAATAGAAATCAGGTTTTTCGCATCATTTATGATGCGGATGGACCGCTGACAAAACAGGAAATTGCACAACGGCTGCATATGAGTCTACCAACGGTGACACAAAACCTCAAGGAACTCTTTGACGAGAATATTTTAACAGATGCTGGGGCAGATGAGTCAACAGGCGGCAGAAAGGCGCGTCTGATCAAACTGAATAAAAACGTGTATTTTTCCGTGGGCATTGAACTTTCGCCGAAGCATATTCGTTTTATTGCGATTAATCTGAAGGCAGAAGAACTAGCTTATGAAAAACTGGAGTATCCCTTCAGCAATACACCAGAATATCGGATGGTATATGCGAAAAAATTGGAGGAATTTTTGGATCGGTTTGGTTTTTCCAGAGAACGTTTATTGGGCGTTGGCATTACTATGCCTGGCATCATTAATGAACAAGAGGGAATTGTAGAAATTGCGCCAGTATTACAGCTGCACCATATGAAACTTTCGCTTTTGACAGAAGTGATTCCATATCCTGTATATGTACAGAATGATGCTTCTGCGGGTGGTGTGGCAGAATGGTGGAATTATGACGGACCTTCTGCAATGGCATATGTGTTCCTGGGTAAGGGTGTTGGCGGTGCACTCATGATTGATGGAAAGCCGTTTGAAGGTTTGAACAGACGTAGTGCAGAATTTGGTCATATGTGCATCCATCCAGGCGGAAAAAACTGCAATTGTGGACGTCAAGGCTGTTTTGAATCTTATTGTTCATCTTCGGTGTTGAGCGATGATCTTGGAATGGACATTAAGGATTTCTTCCAGTATTTGGAGGAAAAAGACCCGTATTATATGGAAATCTGGGATACGTATGTTTCTCATCTTGTAACAGCTATTCACAATATCCATATGGTATTGGATTGTGAAATTGTAATTGGTGGTATCTTGACACCATATTTGGAAGATCATATGCCAATGATTCGCAAACGTTTGAAAGAGAAATCATTCTTCCCTGATGAAGAACGATATATTCATTTAGGAAGATGTCAAGGAAAAGCAAACTGCATTGGCGTTGCGTTACATTTTATTGCTGATTTTTTGGAACAGATTTAAAAAGAAATGAGAAAAAGAATGCATTGTTTAGAAAGAAATATCTTTTCAACAGTGCATTTTTTTTATTTAAAACATAGGAAATAACGAGGCTTTTTTTGAATAAATATAGACTGGTTTTTTTTGTGCATATTAGAATACAAGTTAGAATTGTCTTAGAAAAGTGAACAAAAAAATGAATAAGTTTTTATTGTAATACACGAAATATGGTAACTTCCGCTAGGTATATTGACATTGGGAATAGGAATTGATACAATATGCACATAACTTAGAGAAAGCACATTTATAAAACTATTTTGGCTTTCTTAAAAAAGGTTATCAATATGGAGAGGAGATGTATCAAACATGAAAAAGAAATTTTTCGCTTCCTTGATGGCAATGGTTATGGTCTTCGGCTTGGCAGCTTGCGGTGGTTCTAGCGATACTACCACAACTGAAGGCGATGCAGCTGAAGGTGGCACAGGCGGCAAAATCGGCGTATCTATGCCTACACAGTCCCTGCAGCGTTGGAACCAGGACGGCTCTAACATGAAAGCTGAATTGGAAGCAGCAGGCTATGAAGTTGATCTGCAGTATGCAGGTGACAACGACATTCCTACACAGGTATCTCAGATTGAAAACATGATCGCAGGCGGCTGCGAAGTTCTGGTTGTAGCTGCAATCGACGGTTCTTCCTTGACAACAGCTCTGCAGGGCGCAGCTGAAAAAGGCATCCCTGTAATCGCTTATGACCGTCTGATCATGGATTCCGAAGCAGTTTCTTACTATGCAACATTCGACAACTACAAAGTAGGTCAGATGCAGGGTCAGTACATCGTTGACGCTCTGGATCTGGAAAACGCAGAAGGTCCTTTCAACATTGAATTGGTAACAGGTGCACCTGACGACAACAACGTAAACTTCTTCTTCGGCGGCGCTATGGATGTTCTGCAGCCTTACATCGACAGCGGTAAACTGGTAGTTCCTTCCGGTCAGACAGAAAAAGCTCAGTGTGCAACAGCTAACTGGTCTACTGAAGAAGCTCAGAAACGTTTCGAAAACATCATTTCTTCCGTTGGCTATGGTCCTAACGGCGTGAAACTGGATGCAGTTCTTTGCTCTAACGACTCCACTTCTTACGGCGCACAGAATGCGCTGCAGGCAGCTGGCTACACAGCAGACAACATGCCTATCATCACTGGTCAGGACTGTGATAAACCCAATGTGAAAAACATCGTTTCCGGTCTGCAGTCTATGTCCGTATTCAAAGATACACGTACACTGGCTGAAAAAGTTGTAGGCATGGTTGATGCTATCATGAAAGGCACAGAACCTGAAATCAACGATACAGAAACATACGACAATGGCACAGGCGTAATTCCTTCTTACCTGTGTGACCCCGTTGTAGTAACAGTTGATAACTACAAAGAAATGTTGATTGACTCCGGTTACTATACCGAAGCAGACATTGCTTAAGACCCAATCAAGACTCTCAACAGGGTGAAAGCCGCTGATGAGGGCGGGCGGCAGAGTAACTGCCGCCCGTTTATTTTGCAAAAGAATATGAAAGGAGGGGTTTCAGTGGCAAAAACTATATTGGAAATGCGCAATATCACAAAAACATTCCCTGGGGTAAAAGCCCTGGACAATGTTAATCTGCAGGTGGAAGAAGGGGAGATCCACGCTTTGGTAGGTGAAAATGGCGCGGGCAAGTCCACATTGATGAACGTGCTCAGCGGTATTTATCCTTACGGCTCTTATGAGGGCGATATTATTTATCAAGGTGAGGTTTGTCAGTTCAAAGTCATCAAAGACAGTGAAGCAAAAGGTATTGTTATCATCCATCAGGAACTGGCACTGGTACCATACTTATCTATCGGTGAAAATATGTATCTGGGCAATGAACGGGGTGGCAAATTCCACATTGACTGGGACGAAACTTATAACAAAGCAGATGCACTGCTGAAGGAAGTAGGTCTGCATGAATCTTCTAACACATTGATTAAAGATATTGGTGTCGGCAAACAGCAGCTGGTAGAAATCGCGAAAGCATTGTCTAAAGATGTTAAGCTGCTGATTTTGGACGAACCCACAGCATCATTAAATGAATCTGATAGTAAGGCGCTTTTGGAATTACTGCTGCAGTTCAAGCGCCAGGGAATGACAAGCATTATTATTTCTCATAAATTAAATGAAATTTCTTATGTAGCAGATAAAATCACCATCATCCGTGACGGTTCCACCATTGAAACATTGGTAAAAGGCGTAGACGACTTCTCTGAAGAACGTATTATCAAAGGAATGGTAGGTCGTGATATGTCCAGCCGTTTCCCTAAGAGAGAATCACATATTGGTGAGGTTATGCTGGAAGTCAAAGACTGGACAGTATATCATCCCCAGTTTGAAGGCAGAAAGGTCTGCGACAATGTTTCCATGAATGTCCGCAAGGGCGAAGTTGTCGGGATTTCCGGTCTGATGGGCGCAGGACGTACAGAACTTGCCATGAGTATGTTCGGTCACAGTTACGGCGCAGACATCAGCGGTACTTTAAAACTGCACGGAAAAGAAGTACATCTGAAAACAATCAAACAGGCTATTGAAGCAGGTCTTGCTTATGTAACAGAAGACCGTAAAGGCAATGGTTTGGTTTTGTCAAATCCTATTCGTGTGAATACAACACTGGCACGTATGGAAAAAGTATCTCGTCATGGTGTCATTGACTTTGACGCAGAACGTAGTGTAGCAGAAGATTATAAAAATGCACTGCACACAAAAACCCCCAGTATTGAACAGAATGTTGGCAATCTTTCCGGCGGTAACCAGCAGAAAGTATTGCTGGCAAAATGGATGTTTGCCGACCCTGATGTTCTGATTCTGGACGAACCCACAAGAGGTATTGACGTTGGGGCAAAATATGAAATCTACTGTATCATCAATGATCTGGTTGCAGAAGGAAAATCCGTTATCATGATTTCTTCCGAACTGCCCGAAATTTTGGGTATGAGTGACCGTGTTTATGTTATGAACGAAGGTCGTATGGTAGCTGAACTGCCTATTGAAGAAGCTACCAGTGAAGTGATTATGTCTAAAATCCTGCAGTCCAGTGCGAAGAAATAAGAAAATGAAGGGAGCGTTCTCCGTATGAATAAAGTAAAAGCGGCCATGAAGAAAAATACCATGCTGTTTGTATTGGTAATCGTCACGGTCTTATTCCAAATCTTAATCACAATTAATGGCAAAGGTTCCATGTTTGCGCCGACAAACGTGTCCAACCTGATCATGCAGAACAGTTACGTTGTAATTCTGGCAACCGGTATGTTGCTGTGTATTTTGACTGGTGGTAACATCGACTTGTCCGTTGGTTCCATCGTTGCTCTGGTAGGTGCTGTTTCCGGTATCCTTATCGTAAATATGCACGTGAATATTTATGTTGCAATGATTGCATGTCTGTTAGTTGGTCTTGCAATCGGTGTTTGGCAGGGCTTCTGGATTGCCTATATGAATATTCCGCCTTTCCTGGTAACCCTTTCTGGTATGCTGGTATGGCGTGGTCTGGCAACAGTCCTTCTGAATGGTACTACCATTTCTCCTTATCCCGATAACTATCTGAAATACTTCACATCTTACATCTCCGGCGGCGATGCTAACAGCACATTGATCATCTCTCTGGTAATTGGTGCTGTATGCTGTGTAGTCATGTTTGCAATTTCTCTGTATGCACAGGCGAAAAAACGCAGAAAAGGCTACGAAACAGGTAATACAACAATGCTGATCATCAAACTGGCAATCATCGCAGTTGTTATTATGGCTGCATGCTATCTGCTGGGCAAAAACAAAGGTATCCCCGTTGTACTGATCCTGCTGGCAATCGTTGTATTGGTATATGACTACCTGACAACACGTACTGTTCCTGGTCGTCACCTGTATGCACTGGGCGGCAACGCAAAAGCAACTCAGCTGTCTGGTATCGACACACGTAAGATTATGTTTGGCGCATATGTAAATATGGCATTCCTGTCCGCGCTGGCTGCTCTGGTCTGCGTAGCACGTTTCAACTCCGCAGCTCCTTCCGCTGGTACTAACTACGAAATGGATGCCATCGGCGCTTGCTTCATCGGTGGTGCTTCCGCATACGGCGGTACTGGTACTGTAGGCGGTGCCGTAATCGGTGCGATCTTCATGGGTATCCTGAACAATGGTATGTCTATTCTGGGTATCGACGCAAACTGGCAGAAAATGATCAAAGGTCTGGTACTGCTGTTTGCCGTAGTATTTGACGTTGTAAGTAAAAAACGTTCCAAATCCTGATTTTAAGGAGGCTTTACAATGAATTATTTGCTTGGTATCGACATTGGTACTTCCGGTACCAAAACGGTGCTTTTTGATGAAGCAGGTCATGGGGTTGCCTCCTATACAGGGGAATATCCTATGGCACAGCCGAAAAATGGCTGGGCAGAACAGGATCCTGCGGATTGGTGGAAAGCTGTTGTAGATGGTATCCGCGCTGTTCTTGCAAAGAGCGGTATTGACGCAGGAGAAATTCGTGGCATTGGTTTATCCGGTCAGATGCATTCTTTGGTGCTGTTGGATGAAAAGGGCGAAGTCCTTCGTCCCTCCATCCTGTGGTGTGACCAGAGAACCGCTGTGGAATGTGAAGAAATTCATGCTTTGATGGGCGGCAAAGAACGCTACATCGAAATCACAGCCAACCCTGCACTGACAGGTTTTACTGCTGGTAAAATCCTTTGGGTAAGAAAACACGAACCTGAAATTTATGCAAAAGCACGCCACATTTTGCTGGCAAAAGACTATATTCGTTATAAACTTTGTAATGTATTTGCGACAGAAGTTTCTGATGCTTCCGGTATGGGTCTGCTGGATGTGCCGAATCGCTGCTGGTCTCAGGAAGTATTAGAAAAACTGGATATCGATCCTGCAATGCTTGCAAAAGTATATGAAAGTCCTGAAGTAACAGGTACCATCACTGCTGAAGCGGCTGCACTGACAGGATTGAAAGAAGGTACCATCGTTGTAGGCGGTGCTGGCGATAACGCAGCGGCAGCTGTTGGTACAGGTGTTGTAGAAGATGGTAGAGCTTTTGCTACCATCGGTACTTCTGGCGTGGTATTTGCTCACACAGATAAACTTTCCATCGACCCTAAGGGCAGAGTACATACTTTCTGCTGTGCAGTGCCTGGCGCATGGCATGTGATGGGCGTTACATTGGCAGCTGGTCAGTCTCTGAAATGGTATCGCGACAATTTCTGTGATGCAGATAAAGTGGAAGCAGAAAAACAGGGCGTAGATCCTTACGATCTGATGACAGCAGAAGCTGCAAAAACACCTATCGGTTCCAACCGTTTGATCTATCTGCCTTACCTGATGGGTGAAAGAACACCCCATTTGGACCCTGATTGCCGTGGTGCTTTCGTTGGTCTGTCTGGCATGCATACAAGATATGATCTGGTGCGTGCCGTTATGGAAGGGGTTACATTCAGCCTCCGTGACTGCGCGGAAATCCTGCGTGGTATGGGCGTACAGTCTGATGTGATTCTGGCTTGTGGCGGCGGCGGTTCCTCCGCTTTCTGGCGTCAGATGATGGCAGATATTCTGGGATGCCCTGTGGCAACCACCATCAGCAAAGAAGGTCCCGCTTTGGGTGTAGCAATCTTGGCAGGTGTTGGCGCAGGTCTGTATCCTTCTGTACCAGAAGCATGCAGACAGATTGTTGGCGTCAATGCTTCTCAGGACCCTGTTGCAGAACATGTGGCAGAATATGATAAATTTTATGAAATCTACCGTGGTCTGTATCCTGCATTGAAGGATAGCTGGAAAGCACTGGCAGAATTATAAAGAGAAGGTGAAAATATGAAAATCGAATCTGTATTCGATGCATCTTTCCGTCAGTACGGAAAGGTAGTGGAAGGACTGCATTTGGATGAACTGCTGACAGCTCTTTCCAAAACAGAAAAACCTGCAGACGGCGTCATCTATGTTCCCGGTGATGATTCTTTGGAAAACACACCCGCTAAAAAAGAACTGGAAGATAATGTATATGGCGGTATGCCCATTCAGATTGGTTTCTGTAATGGTACAAATACAAAACTGAACTGTGTGGAATATCATCGCGACAGCGAAATCAATATTCCTTGTGAAGATATGATTCTGCTGCTTGGCAAACAGACTGATATTACGCCAGACTATCATCTGGATACAGCAACCATTCGTGCTTTTCTGGTGCCTGCCGGAACAGCAGTGGAAGTATATGCAACAACACTGCACTACGCACCTTGCAATGCAAAGAAAGATGCAGGCTTCCGCGTAGCTGTGGTACTGCCCAAAGGCACAAACACAGATAAACCTGAAATTGCAGCACTGAACGCAGAAGATCCCCTCCTGCGCGCAAGAAATAAATGGCTCATCGCCCATGCCGATGCCAGCGAAGCCGCTGATGGCGCATTCGTTGGCCTGGACGGAGTCAACATTGACATTGCAAATGAAATTTAAAGAGAAGACATATTTTGAAAGAGAGGTAATCTAATATGCAGAATATTCCTGTAGTAAAAATGGGTATCATTTCCGTTAGCCGCAGCTGCTTCCCAGTTGCACTGTCTGAAATGCGCCGTCACAATGTTGTAAATGCTTATGGTGCTGATCTGTATGAATGCCCCATCTGTGTAGAAACAGAACTGGATGCAAAAAAAGCAGTAGAAGATGTAAAAGCTGCTGGTATTGACGCACTGGTTGTTTTCCTGGGCAACTTTGGTCCAGAAACACCTGAAACAATGATTGCTGATATGTTTGATGGTCCTCTGATGTACACATGTGCAGCAGAAGGTGATGGCGACCTGATGAATGGTCGTGGTGACGCTTACTGTGGTATGCTGAATGCTTCTTACAACCTGGGTCTGAGAGGCAAAAAAGTATACATTCCTGAATATCCTTGCGGCACAGCAGAAGAAGTTGCACAGCAGATTCGTGAATTTGTTCCCGTTGCAACAGCTCTGGTTGGCTTGAAAGGTCTAAAAATCTTTGCTTTTGGTCCTCGTCCCAATGACTTCCTGGCTTGTAATGCACCTATTAAAGCCCTGTATGATCTGGGTGTAGCAGTGGAAGAACATTCCGAACTGGATCTGCTGGTAGCTTACAACAAACATAAAGACGACCCTCGTATCCCTGCCAAAGTAGAAGAAATGGCAGCAGAACTGGGCAACGAAAATCCTTATGCAGGTGTTCTGCCTAGACTGGCTCAGTATGAACTGACACTGGAAGACTGGATGAAAGACAATCTGGGCTGCTCCAAATACGCTGCATTTGCAAACAAATGCTGGCCTGCATTCCAGACAGAATTTGGCTTCGTTCCTTGCTATGTAAACTCTCGTTTCACAGGCAGAGGTATCCCCATTTCCTGTGAAGTAGATATTTACGGTGCACTGAGCGAATATATTGGTCTGTGTGTATCCAACGCACCTGTAACACTGCTGGATATCAACAACTCCGTACCCGCACAGATTTACAACGAAGATATCAAAGGCAAATGCGATTACCGCCTGAATGAAACATTCATGGGCTTCCACTGCGGCAACACATGCTCCAGCCTGCTGTGCAATCCTCATATGAGCTATCAGCTTATTATGAAACGTCAGCTGGAACCCGATGGTGAACCCGATATCACAAGAGGTACCATGGAAGGCGACATCAAAGCAGGGGACATCACATTCTTCCGTCTGCAGACAACAGCTTCCACACAGCTGCGCGCTTATGTAGCTCAGGGTGAAGTTCTGGATGTTCCTACACGTTCCTTCGGTTCTATCGGTATCTTCGCAATCCCCGAAATGAACAGATTCTATCGTCATGTTCTGATCGAAAAACAGTATCCTCACCATGGTGCAGTTACATTCGGTCACCACGGCAAAGCGCTGTTTGAAGTATTCAAATATCTGGGCGTAACAGATATCGCTTACAACCAGCCTAAATCTTTGCCTTACCCTACAGAAAATCCCTTTGCATAATTGCAAAATAGTTTGGAAATCCCTTTCTTTCAGGAAGTTTCGTGGATGACTTCCTGATAAACAGGCAGCCATATATGTGGCTGCCTGTTTTTTTATGAGATTAGTAAACATGACAGAAAAAAGGGGTGGATTATCGTCACCTTTGCGCTTGTAGACTATGTGCAAGAGCGGTATAATGTATGCGTAGGAAAAAAGTGTCTTCGGGGCAGGGTGAAATTCCCTACCGGCGGTGATAGCCCGCGAGCCGCTTTTGGTGGCAGGATTCGTTGAAATTACGAAGCCGACAGTATAGTCTGGATGAGAGAAGATATGCTTTTTTGTTCTGCGGTTTTTTCGTGCAGAAAAGAAACATTGCCCTGTAAGATGGCTTGCTTATGGCAGTCAGAAATATACGGGGTTTTTTTATTGCCCCAAATACAGAAAAGAGGCTAAATTGTATGGAAAAGTATTACCTTGGTTTTGACGCAGGAACCCAGAGTGTGAAAGCTGCTGTGTATGACAGTAACATGCAGTGTGTTACTGAGCATAGCACACCGACAGTACTTCGCTACCCGCATCCCGGTTGGGTGGAAATGGATGCAGATCAGTATGTGGAAGCAGCAGTGACAAGTATTGCAGCTTGTACAAAAGAAATGCGTGAAAAAGGACTGTCACCGGAGAACATTCGGGCAATCTTTGGGGATGGTGTCATTTTAGGTATTGTAGGTGTCGATGAAGACGGAAACGCCATAACACCATATATCAATTATCTGGATTCTCGTACACAGGCAGATGCGGAGGAACTGGCGGCTTTGGGATTGGATATCTGGGCGAAAGAAACGGGTAATCCTTTGCCAAACTGTATGTTTCCAGCGTTATTTGCAAGATGGTTCCTGAGAAATAATGTAGAATTTCAGAAACGAGGAAAGAAATTCCTGCATAATGCTCCTTACATTCTGTCTCATCTTGCTGGATGTAAAGCAAAGGACGCTTTCATTGACTGGGGTACTATGTCCGGCTGGGGACTTGGGTATAAGGTTGAAAAAAAGGAATGGAGCGATGAACAGCTGGAAATATTGGGGCTGTCCAAAGAATATCTGCCAAGAATCGTGAAACCTTGGGATATTATTGGTCATCTCACAGAAGAATACGCAGAAAAAACAGGTCTGCCAGTCGGTATTCTCATTTTTGCTGGTGCAGGGGATACCATGCAGAGCATGATTGGATGCGGTGTTACAGCTGTCAATAGAGCGGCAGATGTTGCTGGGACATGTGCTATGTTCTGTATTGCAGTAGATGGTATCAAGCCAGAATTGAGCAGACCGGGAACAGACTTGATTTTCAATAGTGGTACACTGGAAAATACATATTTTTATTGGGGATTTATCCGTACAGGCGGTTTGGCACTGCGCTGGTTCCGGGACAATATTTGCGGAAAAGAAGGGGAAGGTGCTTATTTCGATGTGCTGACAGAACGGGCAAAACAGGTTCCGGCAGGTGCCAATGGCGTTTTGTTCCTGCCATATCTGACTGGTGGCTTTGGTGATATTTCAGCGGCAAGTGGTTGTTTTCTGAATATGACCATGGATACAGATCAAGCGGTGTTGTGGCGCGCGGTCTTGGAAGCCATTGCTTATGATTATATTGGTGTTACAGATGTATATCGTGCAGCTGGCGTTGATTTGAATCGTATTGTTGTAACAGAAGGCGGAAGCCGTTCGGATTTATGGAACCAGATTAAAGCGGACATGCTGAATTGTCGTGTAACAACATTAAAGACAGCGCAGGGCGCTGTTATGACCAATGCGGCAACAGCAGCTTATGCCATAGGGGATATTCCTGATTTACAGGAAGCGTTTGAAGCGAATCTAATTGAAAATAAATCTTTTGTGCCGGACCCCAAACGGACTGCTTTTTATCGTAAAGTATATGAAAGAAAAACAAAATTGGTGCGGGAGGAAATGCGCACAGCTTTTGCGGCATTGGAAGAAATGCGACATGTAAAAGAGGAATAACATATAAGTATTTCCCAACAGATGGTGGATGGAATGCATTCACCATCTGTTTTCTTTTTATTTAAAAACTGGAATTTATTTTTGAAAGTATATTATACAGAAATAATAAAAGAAATGTTTTTTTGTATATGGACACATGAAATTCTGTTTTTGATAGAATGTAAAAAAATACATAAATCTTGAATTTTATATTGGAGATATACTTTTAATTTTTTGGCATAAAAACAGTATTTTTAATTTAATTTCATAATGTTATCTAAAACTAACTTGAATAATATTGATGTAAACATAGTAAATACATGTAAATATTGGAAATTATATAATCTGTATTGCATAATATTTTTTGCATGATATAATAGTCGAGAACTAGGTTTTTAAAAGTTTAGGAGAGGTGATAGGAAAAATGAACAAAAAAGTTGGAAAAATGACATTATCTATGGCTTTGGCTGCGGCATTAGCGTTTGCGCCTGCACAGGCATTTGCTGCGCCTGCAACTGACATTTCAGGTCATTGGGCAGAAAAAGTCATTACACAGTGGCAGGAAAAAGGATTGATTTCCGGCTATGAAGATGGAACATTCAAACCTGACAATAGCGTTACGCGTGCAGAGTTTGTGATTATGTTAAATAAAGCCCTTGGCTTTACGCAGAAAGGCAATGTGACATTCAGCGATGTTTCCGCCAATGCTTGGTACTATGATGCAGTGGCTATTGCAGTGGAAGCTGGATATTGTGCCGGTTATGAAGATGGAACATTCAAACCCAATGCAACTATTACCAGAGCAGAAGCGGCTGTTATGATTGCAAAGGCGAAAGAATTAACTGCAAATACAGAAGCAGCAGATAAATTTACCGATGCTTCTCGTATTCCTGTATGGGCAAAGGGTTCTGTTGGTGCTGTTAGTGCGGCAGGATTTATGACCGGACGCACAGATGGCACATTTGATGGGACAAACACCATCACTAGAGCAGAAGCAGTATCTTCTTTGGACAGAACAATGGAAAAAGAAGAAACAGATGAGGAAGCAAAAGATGTTGTTGTAACAGAAGATGATACAGTCATTGAAGGTCAGACCATCGAAGGCAATTTGATCATTGACAAAGCTGTTGGTGAAGGCGAAGTTTATGTGAATGATACGACGGTCAAAGGTGATGTGATTGTAAGAGGTGGCGGAGATGATTCCATTTACTTTGATAATGTTAGTGTCAAAGGAAAAGTTTCTGTAGAGAAAGAAAATGTCAGATTGCAGCTGAAGGGTGATACAGATATTTCTGTTATTGAAGTAAAAGAAGCTTGCAACATTGAGGGGAAAGACTTTACAGGTACTGTAGATACCATTTCTATTACAAATGAAATTGGCACAAGCAATAAAGTGACCATTGGAGTGCCCGCAAACAGAGTAGAAATCAATGAAAAAGCAAGTGTTGTTGTAAAAGAAGATGTGAAGAAATTAGTTATTTCTGAAGATGCGGCATCTTCAAAAGTTGAAGTGGCAAAAGATGCAACTGTGAAAACAGTAGTAGCAGATGCAAAAGTTTCTATCACAGGCTCCGGTCAGATTGAAAAACTGGAAGCAAATGCCGATGGTATTACCATTTCCAGCAGCACAGATGTAAAAGACACAGAAGTGGCTGATGGCGTAGATAAGCCCAGCACAAGCACAGGTTCCAGCGGTGGTGGCGGCAGTAGCTCCAGCGGAGGCAGCAGTGTATCTGTTGCAGATAAACTCCTTACAGCAACCAGTTCTGCAATCAGCTACAAGTACGAAGATTATACCTATACAAGTCAGCTGACACATACAAAAGATGGCAAAAATGCAATTGTTATGGGTGAATATGCAGCTGAGGATATTCTGTCTGGTGCTGCTATGAACGATATGGCGCGTTATCTGGGTGCATTGTATCGTTTCGACAATGGTACAACCGTAAAATCCATTACTTATGGAGATACAGAATTTACATGGAGCAGCAATCTTGACCCTGCATTGAAAGGTTCTAACTGGGCAAAAGACCCCAATGGTACAGAAGCAGACGGAAACACATTGGTGTCTATCATTGTAGATGATTTCCAGGCTGGTAAGATTCAGGATGCAATTCAGTTGACACTGAAAGGTTCCAACGGTTCTACCATTACGTTGCGCTATGGTTTCACAGTAAAAGAGGATGAAACAGCAAAAGCACTGATGGAAGCAACAAAATCCGCTATTGCTTATCAGTACGATGACTATGAGTACACAAGTCAGCTGACACATACTGTCGATGGCAAAAACGCTGTGGTATCTGGCAGATATGACACCATGGAAACCGTACTGTCTGGTGCGTCTATGAATGATATGGCACGTTATCTGGGTGCATTGTATCGTTTTGACAATGGCGCTACTGTAAAATCCATTACTTATAATCAGGAAACATACACATGGAGCGACAACCTTGACCCCGCTTTGAAAGGTTCTAACTGGGTAAAAAATCCAGAAGCATCTGAAGCAGAAGGAAATACATTGGTATCCGTCATTGTCGATGAATTCCAGGCTGGAAAAATCCAGGATGCAATTACATTTACATTGGAAGGAACAGATGGTTCTGCACTTACATTGCAGTATGGATTTATCGTTGGTGAAGTAACAGCGAACAACAGCGATACACTGAAAGCGGCATTGGCAAATCCCAGTGTTGAAACTGTGAAAGTAAGCGGTGACATTACTTTGGATGAAGCAGTAAATGTGGATCGTCAGGTAACAATTGAAGTAAACGAAGGCGCACAGCTGAACCTGAACGACAGTTTTTCCATTGGAGAAAAAGTAACTCTTATCAATAAAGGCACCATTACAAATAACGGTACTATGACAAACAATGGTTCTTTTGATACATACGAAGGCAAATTGGCAGGCACAGGTCAAGTGATTGTTGCAGATGGCGCTGTGCTGAAAATCAATGCCAACTACAATAATGGTGCAGACAGTATGCTTCCTACTGTAACAAAAATCGAAGTCCAGCCCGGCGGTGCATTGCAGTCTATGACAACAGATGGCGGCGAAGAAGCAACAACATTTGTTGGAGTATCTAGTGATGCACGTATTCAGACAAATGGTGCCACAGTTACATTCGGCTTTGCAGACAGCTATTCCGGTACACACCCTACAATGGAAATTGAAGGGGACGTTACCATTCCTGCCGGTCAGACATGGTATACTATGTTTGACTCTGCAACAGAAGCCATTGGTATTGAAATGATTTTGAATGGCAATATGACAGTAGATGGTACATTGAAAGTTGTTTCTGCCAACAGTACAGGCAGTGAACTGCTGTTAAAAGAAAATGCAGTTCTGGCTGTAAATGGAACCATCACAACAGCAGCAAAGGGTAAAGTAACAGGTACAGACGCAACTTCTGTTGTTACTATCGCAGAAGGTGCAGTAGGTACAGATACTTTTACAGCTGGCAGCACATATAACTGGAATGGTTCTGCTTGGGAAGTAGCAGTTGTGGAAAATGAACATTTGACAGAAGAGGAATCTGATGTGAAAGAAGCAACAGTTGTAGAAATGGAACAGGTAAATCCTGAAGAAATTACAGCGGTTACCCTGACAGAAGAAGTATAATTTCCTAAAATAAAACAGCCATAATTTTTTGAAAAAATATAAAAAACAGGCAGATATGGCGTATCCATGTCTGCCTGTTTGATTGGGTGCTTTAGCTTAACAAAACCCCTAGTTCTACTAGGGGTAAATAAAATACTTTAGTATATAAAACCTCCTGATTATAATTTTAGAATGAAGGTTTGGCGACCGCATTACTAAAACAAATCAGGAGGTTTTTGACATGAAAAATGAAATAAAAAATACAGCACATTCTAAATACAGATGCCAATATCATATCGTATTTGCACCGAAATATAGAAGAAAAGTGATATACAAAGAATTAAGAGCAGATATAGGACAAATAATTAGAAAATTGTGCGAAGAAAAGAAAGTTGAGATTCTTGAAGCACAAGCTTGCCCAGACCATATCCATATGTTAGTAAGTAT
>NZ_FRAH01000077.1 GCF_900142265.1 Anaerotignum lactatifermentans DSM 14214
CGTTTGCGTTTATACCCATTTCGGTAATCATCATTGTCAGAACGCTCAGATTTTTCATATCCGAGATGATCCTCCATTTCTGCTTCCATCATTTCTTTGATGGTTCCGCCCAGAAGGTCTTTTAGAGCTTCCTGAATATCCTCAGCTGTCTGAATATCGTATTCTTCCATGAGCTGATGAATAATGTTTCGTTTTCCCTCTGTCATTTGTACCCGATGTATGGGTTTCTTCTGTTTTGCCATAATAAAAGGTCCTCCTATGATTTAAATTTTACCATAGAAGAACCTCTTCAATTACATATTTACAGAAAAAGTTTCACACTGCCGAACATTTCCATTTGGAAATGTTCTTTTTGGCGTTTTTATCGTTTTTTGCCTTTTTCTTTCTTGGCAATTTCGATGTGTACCCGTTTGTTTTTGATTTTGCAGTTTTTCATGCCATAAAGAACGTCTTTTACATATTCCTTGGGTACATCCACAAAGGTGTAGTCGTCGAACAGGTCAATGGCACCCAGTGCTTTGCCAGGAACGCCTGCTTCGTTGGCAATGGCACCAACAATATCTTTGGCACGGATTTTGTTTTTCTTACCAGCACTGATGAACAGACGTACCATTTTTTCACCTTCGCCGCCGTACATTTCGGTACCGTTGAAGTTGATGTCGTCCATGATGTCCATGTCGTCGGTGCGTACATCTGCCAGATTGTGTTTCAGCAGGGCAGCGGCAATGTCCATGGCTGCATAGTCGTCTTCCATAAGGCGTTCCACCAGATTGATATATTTCACCAGATGACCTTCCTGAATGGTTTCTTTGATTTTTTCCAGGAAGATGTTTGTTTTCATTTCTTCCACATCGCTGAGGGTAGGCAGTTTCTGCTGGATGATCTTTGTTTTGGTGTAGCGCATAATATCACGCAGTTTGTAGATTTCCTTACCTACGCAGAATGTGAAGGCTTTGCCGCTTCTGCCGGCACGACCAGTTCTGCCGATACGGTGCACATAGTATTCTTCATCCTGGGGAACGTCGTAGTTGAATACGATGTCAATATCGTCTACGTCGATACCTCTTGCTGCTACGTCTGTAGCAACCAGAATCTCGATGGTGCCGTTACGGAATTTCTGCATAACTTTGTCACGTTGTGCCTGTTTCAGGTCACCGTGGAGACCTTCCGCAAAATAGCCACGCCCCTGGAGCAGTTCCACCAGATCGTCAACACGTTTTTTGGTGTTACAGAATACCATAGCCAGATTAGGCATGTAAACGTCGATGATACGAGTCAGGGCTTCCAGTTTTGTTTTTTCTTTTACGTCGAAGTAATACTGTTCGATGTTGGGAACAGTCAGTTCTTTGCGAACGATTTTTACATATTCAGGGTCTCTCTGGAAACGTCTGGTAATGTCCAGAATTTCAGGAGAAAGGGTAGCGGAGAAGAGCAGTGTCTGGTGGTCTTCAGGGATTTTCACCAGAATGGTTTCGATGTCCTCCCGGAAGCCCATGTCCAGCATTTCGTCTGCTTCGTCCAGAATCATCATCTGTACGGTTTCCATTTTCAGTGTACGGCGGCGCATGTGGTCCATAACACGGCCGGGTGTACCAATGACAACCTGCGCACCTTTTTTCAGTGCTAAAATCTGACGGTCAATAGGCTGTCCGCCGTAAATAGGCACAACGCGGATGTTGTCTTTGTATTTCAGCAGTTTCCGAAATTCCTCGCTGACCTGAATCGCCAGTTCTCTGGTAGGGCAGAGAATTAATGCCTGCAAACGGCGGTCATCGGGGTCGATGCGTTCCAGACAGGGAATGCCGAATGCGGCCGTTTTGCCTGTACCTGTCTGAGACTGACCGATGATGTCTTTGCCTGCTTTTACCAGAGGAATTGCCTGGGACTGGATGGGAGTTGCTTCTTCAAAACCCATATCCAGTACAGCCTGGTAAATTTCTTTGGATAACTGCATGTCTTCAAATCTTAAATGTTCCATGTGATTTTCCTTTCTTTTTTTCTTTGCAAAGCCGAAGAAAACCCACAGAACCCGTTGAAAGATGTTTTCTTTCGACTCAAAACTTATATTTCAGCGCTTTGGCAATGATAAAACTTCCCGATTAAAGCGCAGGGCGGAAAAAAACCGCAGACAATAACTATACCAGTTTTGCATACAAAAAGCAAGGCGAAATCCAGGAGGCTGGAGCAAATTGTGATAAAGTCATAAAAATATAAAAGAATCGTGTATTTTTTTGCATGGTAATCAAAATTTCTAACCGCGTTCCCCCTTGACTTTCTGTTACAGTATGTTATAATGTGGTCATTGTAAATAGTCGAAAGGCTATGAAGGTGAAAAGTACGCAGATGCGCCGCCGCAGAGAGAAAACGTCATCGGCTGAAAGCGTTTTTGGTCTGGAGAGTTTGCGGAAGTTCCCACCGGAGCCGATTTCCTGAAGTGCCTGTGGCAAGCGTAGGGAAATCCGTTTCATGCACGTTACGCATCAGAGTGCCTGTGTTAGCAGGAATTTGGGTGGTACCACGGAAGTCTTCGTCCCTATTGGGATTGAAGGCTATTTTTTTTGCAGTGAAACGTCAATCAATATCAGATAGAAAAAAGGAGAGAAAAGGACAATGAAGGAAAAATTAAAAGCCATTCAGGAAAAAGCCATGGCTGCTTTCCAGGAAGCAAAAGAAATGAAAGACATTGATGATCTGAAAGTAAAATACCTTGGCAAAAAAGGTGAACTGACAGCCATTTTGAAAGAAATGGGCAAACTCAGTGCAGAAGAACGTCCCATCATCGGTCAGATGGCAAACGATGTTCGTCAGAATCTGGAAAAAATGCTGGATGAAGCAAAAGTACGTCTGGCAGCTGCAGAAATGGCACATCGTCTGGAAAAAGAAAAAATCGACGTTACGATGCCCGGCAGAGCAAGAGCAGAAGGTCATAAACATCCTATGAGCATCGTTACAGATGAAATTTGCAGTATCTTCATGGGTATGGGCTACGAAGTAGCAGAAGGTCCTGAAGTAGAAAAAGACTACTACAACTTCGAAGCACTGAACATTCCTAAGAACCATCCCGCAAGAGATGAACAGGATACTTTCTACATCGGCGGCGACATCCTGCTGCGTACCCAGACATCTCCTATGCAGGTTCGTACTATGGAAAAAGGCAAACTGCCTATCCGTATGGTATGCCCCGGTGCTGTTTACCGTTCTGACGAAGTAGACGCAACCCATTCTCCTGTATTCCATCAGCTGGAAGGTCTGGTTGTAGATAAGAATATCACCATGGGTGATCTGAAAGGCGCGCTGGTTGTATTTGCGAAAGAATTGTTCGGGGAAGATACAAAAGTTCGTTTCCGTCCTCACCATTTCCCTTTCACAGAACCCAGTGCAGAAATGGACGTTACCTGCTTCGCATGTGGCGGTGAAGGCTGCCGCGTATGTAAAGGCGAAGGCTATATCGAACTGTTGGGCTGCGGTATGGTACATCCCAAAGTTCTGAAAATGAGCGGCATCGATCCCGACGAATACAGCGGTTTCGCATTTGGTATGGGTCTGGAACGTGTTGCAATGCAGCGTTACGGCATCACAGACCTGCGTCTGCTGTTCGAAAACGATATGAAATTCCTGAAACAGTTCTAATAGATTTTTGAGTATTTGCATTTGAAAGGAGAATCAGTAACATGGATGTACCTATGTCATGGTTAAAAGAATATGCAGCGGTGACTGCACCGTTGAAAGATTTTATGGAAGATATGACAATGAGCGGTTCTAAAGTAGAAGGTGCTACTTCTATGGCAGGAGAACTGAAAAACATTGTTACAGGTCATATCAAAGCCATTGAAAAACACCCCCACGCAGATAAATTGGTGGTTTGCACCATTGATGTGGGCACTGGCAAAGATCTGACAATCGTTACCGGCGCACCTAACGTAAGAGTTGGTGACTATGTTCCTGTTGCACTGGATAATTCCGTTATTGCAGGCGGCAAAGAAATTCATACAGGCGACCTGAGAGGCATTGCTTCCGAAGGTATGCTTTGCTCCATTGAAGAACTGGGCTTCGACAGACACGATTTCCCCGAAGCGCCTGAATACGGCATTTATATTTTCCCTGAACCTGTAGAACTGGGCAAAGATGTTGCAGATGTTCTGGATCTGAAAGATGATGTTGTAGAATACGAAATCACTTCCAACCGTCCTGACTGCTTCAGCATTCTGGGTATTGCCAGAGAAGCGGCTGCAACATACAAAATCCCTTATTGCCCTCCTGAAATTACAGTAAAAGAAGAAGGCGAAGGCAAAACAGCAGATCTGATTTCCGTAGAAATCAAAAATCCTACACTGTGCCCTCGTTATGTAGCAAGAGCTATCAAAAATGTAAAAATCGCTCCTTCTCCTCGTTGGATGCGTAAAAGACTGCGTGCCGCAGGGGTTCGTCCTATCAACAACATCGTAGATATCACCAACTACGTTATGTTGGAAATGGGTCAGCCTATGCACGCTTTCGACGTTGATACTATCAAAGACAGACATATTATCGTAAGAAACGCAAACGAAGGCGAAAAAATCACAACACTGGACGGCGTAGAACGTCAGCTGGATCCTTCCATGCTGGTAATCTCCGACCCTGAAAAAGCAGTTGCAATCGCAGGTGTAATGGGTGGTGAAAACTCCAAGATCAGTGAAAACGCAGAAGCTGTTCTGTTCGAATCCGCTGTTTTCGATGGTCCTAACATTCGTATCACAGCAAAGAAAGTTGGTTTGCGTACAGACGCTTCCAGCAAATTCGAAAAAGGTCTGGATCCCAACCTGGCTATGGATGCTGTTAACAGAGCTGCACAGCTGGTTGAAATGCTGGGCTGCGGCGAAGTTGTTCCCGGCGTTGTAGACTGCTATCCCAATAAGAGAGAAACATGGGAACTGTCTTACTCTCCTGAATGGATCAACAAATTCCTGGGCACAGACATTTCCGAAGAAGAAATGCAGCAGATTTTCGAACGTATCGAACTGAAAGTAGACCCTGTAAACCATAAAGTAACTGTTCCTACATTCCGCCCTGACCTGGAAGCACAGGCTGACCTGGCAGAAGAAGTAGCACGTTTCTATGGCTATGACAAGATCGAACCCACACTGGCTTCCGGTACACCTACCGTAGGCAAAAAGACTTATGCACAGAATATCACAACACTGGTAAAAGAAACTATAGTTGCAGAAGGTCTGTGTGAAGGTATGACATACAGCTTCGAAAGCCCTAAGGTATTCGATAAACTGCTGATTCCCGCAGACAGCAAACTGCGTCAGACAGTTACCATCTCCAACCCTCTGGGTGAAGACTTCAGCGTAATGCGTACTGTTTCCATTAACGGTATCCTGAACTCTCTGTCTACAAACTACAACAGAAGAAATGAAAGCGCTGGTATCTTCGAAGTTGCAAGAGTATATCTGCCCAAAGCTGTTCCTGTAACAGAACTGCCTGACGAAATCCCTACACTGACAGTTGGTATGTACGGTAAAATGGATTTCTATGACATCAAAGGTGTTGTAGAACATCTGATGGTCGTACTGGGTATTGGCGACAGAGCAGAATATACTGTAGAAACAGAACTGCCTTGGATGCATCCCGGCAGAACTGCTGCTGTAGTCATTGATGGCGTGAATGTGGGTTATGTTGGTGAACTGCATCCCACTGTTGCAAAGAACTACAACATCGGTACAAAAGTATATCTGGCAGTGCTGAATATGGAAGAACTGATCAAAGCTTCCAACATGGTAAATGTTTATAAACCTCTGCCCAAATATCCTGCAATCACCAGAGATATTGCAATGCTGGTGAAAGAAGACGTAACAGTAAAACAGATTGCAGATGAAATCCGCAAAAACGGCGGCGAATATCTGGAAGAAGTCAAACTGTTTGACGTATATCAGGGTGAACAGATTGAAAAAGGTTACAAATCTGTAGCTTACTCTATTTCTTTCCGTAGCGCAGAACGTACATTGGCTGACGCTGACGTTGCTGACAGCATGCAGGCAATTCTGGATGGTCTGGCAAAAGAACTGGGCGCACAGCTGAGAGATAAATAAGAAAAAACGAAGTAAAATAAGCGGCTTGAGAAAGCAACTTTCCCTTAAGAAAACATTGATTTTTCCTTGATTTCTTAAGGGGAATTGCGACGGCTGTCTTTAGAAGAAAACATAACAAATAAACTTAATAAAATAAGAAAGCCAAAATCCTTTGTTACGATAAGGATTTTGGCTTTCTTTGTTTTCTTATGAAGATGCCCCTAAAGTCGCCTGTTTTTTGCAAAAAAGAAAACTCCGAAGTTCCTTTGCTGGAATATTCGGAGTTTTTGTTTTGATTTTAAATAAGATTACAGTTTTTCATACTGTTTGATATAACAAATCCCTACAGCTGTGGGGCCGCAATGGGTACCGATGGTGATACCAACAGGCCATGGGGTGTCCATAACATAAAATCCTTCTGCTTTCAGCTGTGCAATAAGATCCTCCGCCACAGCCTGACGTTCTTTTTCGGCACGGATGACGCAAAGGGTATATTTATCCTTCTGGTCACCGATTTCTTTTACGGTCATATCAAAGATGGTTTTCAAAGCTTTTTTGTGCCCGCGAACTTTGCTTTCTGGGAACAGTTCGCCTTCTTTCATAACGATGATGGGCTTGATGTTCAAAATGGCACCGGCAAAAGCCGCAGCTTTGCCTACACGTCCGCCATGCTGCAGGAAGTCCAGAGAATCAACGGTAAAGTTGATTTTTGTGGTCTGTTTCTGAATTTCCAGTGTTTCCAGCAGCTTATCCAGATCATATCCAGCGTCACGCATGCGGCAGGCTTCATAAACCAGCATGCCTTGTGTACCGGTAACGCTGATAGTGTCTACCACTTCAATGCGGCTGTCAGGATAGGTTTCCAGCAGAATCTGCTTTGCGTTGTTGGCACTCTGGAAAGAGCCGCTGAATTTTGCGGTCAGACACATGCAGACAATGTCTTTGCCTTCTTTCAGATAAGGTTCAAATACATCAATATAATCCTGAATGGGAGGCAGGGAGGTTTTTGGGAAAACCTTTGCTTCCTTTACTTTGTCATAAAATTCTTCCGGTGTCAGATCCAGCAGTTCTTTATGATAGTTGATGGTGTCAAAAGTTGCGTAGTAAGGCACAATGCCAATGTTTAATTTGGGCAGCAAGTCTGCGGGAATGTCGCAGGAACTGTCTGATATAATCTGATATGGTCTCATAATAATCCTCCATACTTGTTTTCTTAGTGTTTCTCCATTGTAAGGCAAAGGTGCCTTGTTTGTCAACGAAAAGGGCGCAAGTACTGAAAAAAGGGGAAAACCGTGGATTTTGTTTGATTTTTCGTATACAGAATGCTATACTGAAATAATGTGGCAGAAAGGAGGAAGAACATGGGAAAAACACTGGTCATTGCCGAAAAACCTTCTGTGGCAAGGGATATTGCCAAAACCCTTGGGGTGTCTGGAAAAAATGAAGGATATCTCACTGGGGAAAACTATGTGGTTTCCTGGGCAATTGGGCATCTGGTAACCTTAGCGGAGCCGGAAGCTTACGACGTGAAGTATAAAAAATGGAATTTTGAAACACTTCCCATTCTTCCTGATTCTATGAAACTGGAAGCCATTAAAAAAACACGCAGTCAATTGAAGGTGCTGCATAAACTCATGCACAGCCGGGAGATTGACGAAATCATCTGCGCCACGGATAGTGGGCGGGAAGGAGAGTTGATATTTCGGTATATATATGAAATCACCCAATGCCGGAAACCTTTTCGGAGGCTATGGATTTCCAGCATGACGGAAACAGCCATCCGGGAGGGATTTGCTCATTTGCAGGACGGCAGTCATTATGATCTGCTGTATCATTCTGCCAGATGCCGCGCAGAAGCGGACTGGCTGGTAGGAATGAATGCTTCCCGCGCTTACACCATTCGGTATGGAGCGTTGCTTAGTATCGGAAGAGTACAGACGCCAACACTGGCGCTGATTGTAGAAAAACAAAAAGAAATTGATGCCTTTGTGCCGCAGGATTATTTTGAGGTGCAGGCGGATTTTGAACAGTATACCGGTTTTTGGATCGACGAAAAAGAAAATACCCGTCTGGATCTGCGGGAAAAAGCAGAACAGATTGCGGCAAGAGTGAAGGGACAACGCGGAATTGTTTCTCAAATCGTCAAAGAGGAAAAACGCCAATTGCCGCCGCTGCTGTATGACTTGACAGAGCTGCAGCGGGAATGCAACCGGAAATTCGGATTTTCCGCAAAAAAGACACTGGATATTGCCCAGTCCTTATACGAAAAGCGAAAAATGATCACCTATCCTCGTACGGACAGCCGTTATCTCAGTGATGATATGGTGGATAAAATCAAACAGACATTAGGTCGTTTGAAAGATGTGCAGGAATTTTCTCCCTATGCGGCAGAAGTTCTGGCAAAGGAAAAATTGCCATTGTCAAAACGCATTATTGACAACAGCAAAGTCACAGACCATCATGCCATCATCCCTACGGATACCCGTTTGCGGACAGACCATCTGACACCGGAGGAAAACAAGGTGTTTTCCCTGGTGGCTGCCAGATTTCTGGCGGTTTTCTATCCAGCTTATGTATACGAATCCACAAAGGTTTATACCAAAGTGGGGCTAGATACCTTTTTATCGAAAGGTAAGACCGTTTTGCAGGAAGGATGGCAAGCTGTAGAAAAAGCATTGCTGCCGGAAACCCGCAAAAACAAGACAGAAAAAGAAGAAGAACAGCAGCTGCCGCCATTGACGGAACAGCAGCCTGTAGTTGCAAAGCGCACAAAAGTGCTGGATAAGAAAACCAAAGCGCCACCACCCTATACAGAAAGTACGTTGTTGTCCGCCATGGAAAACGCTGGACGTTTTGTGGAGGATGAAGAACTGAAAGAACAGATGAAGGACAGTGGTTTGGGCACTCCAGCCACAAGAGCTGCCATCATTGAACGGCTCCTTTCGGTGGGCTATATCATGCGAAAAGGAAAGACGCTGGTTCCCACGGAAAAAGGACAGAAACTCATTGCCGTTGTACCGGAAGAACTGCGTTCTCCCCAGACCACAGGAAAATGGGAAAAGGGTCTTTCTTCCATTGCAAAAGGAAAAATGACAGAAGAACGCTTTCTGGAAAGCATTCGGCGGTATGTGCGGTTTTTAGTAGACGACGCGGCGCAGCATAAAAAGGATGTTGTTTTTGAAGCGGAACGTCCCAGAGGAAAAAGAAGCCGTGTACAGGGACTTGGAAAATGTCCTCTTTGCGGGAAAGGTAAGATTTTGGAAAACAGTCGTTCCTATTATTGCACGGAATGGAAAAACGGCTGTAAGTTTTCTTTATGGAAAGACAGTACGGAGCCTTATGGCATCTTACTGGATGCACCCAAAGTGAAACGGTTGCTGAAGGGCGAAAAATTGGAGAAGATTCCCGTTGTACTGCCTCAGACAGGAGAAAGAGGCACAGCAGATTTGATATTATCTCCCGACCATAGCGGACGGGTGGAATTGATGAATGTAACGAGAAGTATAAAGGAGTAAATAAAAATGGAACAGATTTATGGTATGCTGGGGATTTCCCCAGAAGTAGAAGCCTTTGGTGAAAAGGTTTTGAAAGATTTGAAAGAACGCTTTGAAGCCATTGACGTCGTAGCGGAATATAATCAGGCAAAGGTACTGGCAGCTATGCAGAAACATCGTGTTAGTGCAGAATGCTTTGCTGGTTCCACTGGCTATGGCTATAACGACCAAGGCCGTGAAGTGTTGGAAGAAGTGTATGCTGCCGCATTCCATACAGAAGCAGCATTGGTTCGTCCACAGATTACATGCGGTACCCATGCGCTGGCAATTGCCCTTTCTGCAAACCTGTTGCCCGGAGATGAACTGCTTTCTCCTGTAGGAAGACCTTATGACACATTGGAAGAAGTCATTGGTCTGCGGGAATCTCCTTGTTCTCTGGCAGAATTTGGCGTTTCCTACAGAGAAGTAGATCTGCTGGAAGATGGCTCTTTTGACTACGAAAATATCCGCAAAGCCATCAACGAAAAAACAAAACTGGTGACCATCCAGCGTTCCAAAGGCTATAAAATGCGTCCCACACTTTCTGTGGAACGAATCGGCGAACTGATCGCTTTTGTAAAAAGTGTAAAACCTGATGTAATCTGTATGGTAGACAACTGCTACGGCGAATTTGTTGAAACAAGAGAACCTTCCGATGTAGGCGCAGATATGGTTGTTGGCTCTTTGATTAAAAATGCCGGCGGCGGTCTGGCTCCTATCGGCGGATATATTTGCGGCAAAAAAGCATGTATCGACCGTTGTGCTTATCGTCTGACTGCTCCTGGTCTGGGTCAGGAAGTAGGTGCAAGCTTGGATGTTATGCGTTCCTTCTATCAGGGATTTTTCCTGGCACCTACTGTTGCGGCTGGTGCCCTGAAAGGTGCTATCTTTGCGGCAAATATTTATGAAAAACTGGGCTTTAAAGTCATTCCGAACAGCACAGAAAGCCGTCATGACATCATTCAGGCAGTGGAACTGGGTACACCGGAAAGACTCATTGCTTTCTGTGAAGGCATTCAGGCAGCTGCACCTGTTGATAGCTATGTACGCCCCGAACCTTACGCAATGCCTGGTTATAACTGCGATGTTATCATGGCAGCAGGTGCTTTCGTACAGGGTTCTTCCATCGAATTAAGTGCCGATGGTCCTCTGCGCGCGCCTTACTCCGTATATTTCCAGGGCGGTTTGACTTGGTATCATGCAAAAGTGGGGATTTTGAAATCTCTCCAGCGGATGTATGAACAGGGTCTGGTAGAACTGAAAGAAGTGTAAAAAAGAAACAGCATCGGATTTAGAGGCATCTTCATAAGAAAACAAAGAAATCCAAAATCCTTATCATGACAAAGGATTTTGGATTTCTTATTTTATTAAGATTTTATTTGTTATGTTTTCTTAAGGGGAAGTTACTTTTCCGATGCTGTTTTTGTATATTTTACAGAATATCAATATATTCCCCATTCAATGCCTTATTCATGCTTCTGACAGCACAGAATTTCCCGCACATAGAACAGGAATCTTCGTGTTCCGGTGCACGGTCATTGCGGATTTGTTTTGCTGTTTCTGGATCAATGGAGCATTCCCACTGTTTTTCCCAGTCGAAAGTTCTTCTTGCGTCACCCATGGCATCATCCAAATCACGTGCATGTGGAACCTTTTTCGCAATATCTGCGGCATGAGCAGCGATGCGGGAAGCGATGATGCCCTGTTTGACGTCGTCTACGTTTGGCAGTGCAAGATGTTCCGCGGGGGTTACATAGCACAGGAATGCTGCGCCGGAAGCGGCTGCGATGGCACCGCCGATGGCAGCAGTAATATGGTCATAACCGGGCGCGATGTCTGTGACGATGGGGCCAAGCACATAGAAAGGTGCACCCATGCAGATGGTCTGCTGGATTTTCATGTTGGCAGCAATCTGATCCATAGGCATATGTCCGGGACCTTCTACCATAACCTGAACATCTTTTTCCCAAGCACGTTTGGTCAGTTCACCCAGACGGACCAGTTCTTCAATCTGACATACATCACTGCCATCTGCCAGACAGCCGGGACGGCAGGCATCGCCAAGGGAAATGGTAACATCATATTCCCGACAGATTTCCAAAATTTCATCGAAGTATTCATAGAAGGGGTTTTCTTCGCCGGTCATGCTCATCCAAGCAAAAACAAGAGAACCGCCACGGGAAACAATATTCATTTTTCTTTTATGCTTTTTGATTTGCTCAATGGTTTTCCGGGTAATGCCGCAGTGGAGGGTGACAAAGTCTACGCCGTCTTCTGCATGGAGGCGGATTACATCAATAAAATCTTTTGCAGTGAGAGTAGCCAGATCTCTCTGATAATGGATGACACTGTCATACACAGGAACGGTGCCGATCATGGCAGGGCATTCGCTGGTGAGTTTTCTGCGGAAGGGCTGTGTGTTGCCATGGGAAGATAAATCCATAATGGCTTCTGCGCCCATATTTACGGCAGCCATAACTTTCTGCATTTCAATGTCGTAGTCTTTGCAGTCTCTGGATACACCCAGATTGACATTGATTTTTGTCCGCAGCATGGAGCCAACGCCGTTGGGGTCGATGCATGTATGGAGTTTATTGGCACAGATAACAACCTGACCTTTTGCAACCAGCTCTCTGATTTCTTCTTCGGTGCGGTATTCCTTTGCGGCAACAGCCTTCATTTCTGGTGTGATGATGCCTTTTCTTGCAGCTTCCATTTGTGTTGTGTAGTTTCTCATAATATGTTCCTTCCTTTCAGCAGATAATTGATTTTGTGACTAATGCTTTGTTTAAAAAACAGATCTTGGTGGATGCCCATAAAAATCATAAGTTTCTGCTGGTTTGGGATGGTGGCTGTGCCGGCGGCATACAGCGGAAAGTTTGTCCATAAAGAGCAAATTCCGTGACAAATATGTATGGATTCCGGCGCCTCCATTGCAAATGATTTTTGCAGTGGTCAATGCTGTGTTCATGTTTCATTTCTCCTTTCGTTACAGCGTTGTTTTCTATAGCGGTATAAGGTGGTGCCCCCAATATACCGCTTGAAGGTTTCAGGCAAAGACCTGAAACGAACTTCCGTGATGAATATCAATTTTTTTACAAATAAAAAAGGGAAATACCTCATTCGGTATCTCCCATAAGTATCTTTTCTTTCCTACGTTGGCATTATCCAAATCAGGTTCAAGGGTCGAAGGCAACACCTTCCTCTCAGCCTGTTTTCAAGCTCCCCTGCATACATATTCAGTTCCAATCAAAGTATAGGATGATTTATTTTTTCTGTCAATGTTACTGTTCTCCAAATATTTTTTCCAAAAAATGTATATTTTTCTGGAAGGAGTTTCTTTTTCCATGGAAAAGACAGCAGTTTTCCATTCGGTTTCTGGTGAAAAAATACCAATATTTGAAAAAAATATGGTATAATACCTTTTGTATGGATAAAAATACATGGGTTTTGAAAATCTTTCAAAAACGTTTTATGAATGATAAATGAGAAAATCATGAGAATGCTTGACTCTATATCTATTGTAGAGTTTATCATAAGATTACCTATATCAAAAGGAGGGTGGCATCATGGACAGGGCAGGGCTGTTTTCCATTGGAACCATAGGAAAGATGTTTCATCTCAGCGTCAGCAGTCTGCGCCACTACGAAGCCATTGGACTTTTGACGCCGGAATATATTGACCCGGAAAGTGGGTATCGCTATTACAGCACCAGACAATTTGAAGTGCTCAATACCATTCGTTATCTGCGGGCATTGGACATGCCGTTGCAGGAAATCTCGGATTTTATGGAAAATCGGGATGTGGAACGAATGGAGGAAAAATTGCTGCTGCAAAAGCAAGCAGTCATAGAAAAACAGAAACGATTGAAATGTATTGAGCAAAAAATTGATAATCGTCTGCGCCAGATTGCAGATGCAAAAGAGTCTGTATTTGATGTTGTGAAACTGGTGCAGAAAAAAGCCTGTCGTATTGTGTGGGTGAAGGATTCTTTGAAGATTCAGGAAGTATTGGATATTGAAGAACCCTTGAAAAAACTGGAACAGCAACAGGCAGAAGCGTTGATTTTTCTGGGAAAAGTAGGCGTGGGCATTTCCAAAGAGCATCTCATTGACAGAAATTTTGGGCAGTATGACGGGGTGTTTCTCATGCTGGATGAAGAAGATACATTCAGTGGGGATACAGATGTGCTGCCGGAAATGTTATGCGTTTCCATTCGCTTTCACGGCGGTCATATGGA
This sequence comes from Anaerotignum lactatifermentans DSM 14214, assembly GCF_900142265.1. Classification (GTDB taxonomy): domain Bacteria; phylum Bacillota; class Clostridia; order Lachnospirales; family Anaerotignaceae; genus Anaerotignum; species Anaerotignum lactatifermentans. The sequence continues at coordinate 13,824 of NZ_FRAH01000077.1, forward strand.
AGCGGCGGAACAGTATGGGAAACTTATGGATTACGTGGAAGAACACAAACTGACAGTCAATGGATTTTCCAGAGAAATTACCATGATTGATTATGGTCTTACCAATGATACGGAAAAATTTGTGACGGAAATCAGCATTCCTGTCACATGAAGATACAAAGGAGGAATGAAATATGCATTTTAAAGTAGAACAGGAAATTTTTGAAAAGTTGCCTAACGCTTGTTTTGGCGTAGTGGTTGCAAAAGGAATTGATAATACAAAAGATTATCCCCAGATTTATGATTGGCTGGAAGAAGGGATACAAACAGCGGCACAGCGTTTTGAAGGCAAAAAAGTAAAAGAAGAAGCGGCGATTCTGCCTTATCGGGAAGCATTCCGTGCCCTTGGCATCAACCCTAATAAATACATGTGTTCCATCGAGGCATTGTTTACGCGCATTGCCAAAGGGAAAGGTATGCCGCATATCAATCCTGTGGTGGATTTGGGTAACGCTGTTTCTCTGAAATATACACTGCCCATGGGTGCCCATGACCTGAAAGATGTAACAGAGGGCATCAGTGTGCGGATGTCCCATGCGGGAGATGCCTTCCTGCCTTTTGGCGGTACAGAAGAAGAAATTCTGGATGATGGGGAAGTGGTATACGCCGCAGGCAGCCAGATTCGTACCCGTCGCTGGACATGGCGCCAGAGCCAACACGGGGAAATTGAACCGGAAACATCCTATGTATTTTTCCCCATTGACGGTTTTACAGACTTCAATAAAGCAGAAGTTTTGGCAGCGCGGGATGAACTGGAACAGAAATTGAAAGACGTATTTGGCTGTGAAACATTGGTAGGATTTTTGGATGCGGAACATCCAGAAATGGTTTGGGAATAAATAGTTGGAATTGCATGAAAAAAGCATCAGGTTATCCTGATGCTTTTTTAGGCAGTGTGAAACTTTTTCTGTAAATATGTAATTGAAGAGGTTCTTCTATGGTAAAATTTAAATCATAGGAGGACCTTTTATTATGGCAAAACAGAAGAAACCCATACATCGGGTACAAATGACAGAGGGAAAACGAAACATTATTCATCAGCTCATGGAAGAATACGATATTCAGACAGCTGAGGATATTCAGGAAGCTCTAAAGGATCTTCTTGGTGGAACCATCAAAGAAATGATGGAAGCCGAAATGGAC
>NZ_FRAH01000134.1 GCF_900142265.1 Anaerotignum lactatifermentans DSM 14214
CTGACAGATGAAGCCGTTTTTGAAAAGATAGAACAGGAACGAAAAGAAACGGAAAAAAGACGTCAGGAAGAAGTGGCAAAAAAGCGCAAAGAACAGGAAGAAAAGAGAAAGGCTGCTATGAAGAAGTCAAAGGCAAAATTGGAAGAAAAAGAGAACACTATTGTAGCAACACCAGAAGCAGCCAAGACTGATGATGATATAAAGCCTATGCAGGAACAGTTATCTTTGATTTAAAGAAAGGCAGATGGATTTTAAATGGACAAAAAAGATTTAAAAAGATATCCAATAAAAATAGCAGATAAAAGTACAGTGAGCCAAGCGTGCAGGATAGAAAAAATAGACTATTACTTGCACGCCAGAACAGCTTTAATTGCACATCATAGGATACTTGTAGTTTCTTTGTATAAGAGGGAAAAGCTGATAAAAGAAGAAAAGCATCCAGCATACCGCATTTTTATGACTAACAAAGAGTATATTACACAGGATTTTTGTGGTGAAAAACCTGTATGGCGTACAGGCTGCATAGAGAATTTAATAGAAATCAAATGGTATCATGGGATTTCTATTGTATGCTGCGATGACCGCTCCGCTGAAGTAATAAATCGTTTTTTTGCATATCTCCAAAAAGAGCCACTTCCGCCGGTTAATAAACTGATGGAAGCTCAGAAAAGGATAATGGATACTCGTTTGAAAAAACGATATAAGGCAGAAATGAAGGTAATAAGCAAAAAAATGAGAGAAATAAAGAAGTTGCCAAAAGACTTTATGGAATGGATTGACGAAACAGCAATGGCACACAGCAGATATATCTACTACAAATACAGCAGAAAAAAGTTTATGGACGGATACTGCACCCATTGCCACAGCGAAGTGAAAGTAGGCGGTGCAAAACACAGAAAAATAGGATTTTGTCCAAACTGTGGATGCAAAGTTATGTTTTTGGCAGAAGGAAGGGCAAAATATATTTTAGATCACGGACAGGCAGCTTATTTTCAGAAAACAGATCAAGGCTTTGTTGTGAGATTTTTTTCAATCCGTAAAGAATATGGAAGGCAGTACAGGGAACCTAAGACCAGCGTTACCGAGCTAAAAAGGATTTTTTATGAAGGTGACAAGGCTCTGCCTTACGAATGGAGGAGTTATAAGCAATCAGGCAAGGTATATTGGTATGACGGATTAGATGGTTACGCCTTTTATTATACTGCCTGTTATACAAAGAATTTGGAAAAAATATTAAATGGCACACCATATCAATATTGTGCTATAAAGCAGTTTTCAGAGCGTTACGAAGGAGCTAAAGTCAATGTTCCCGGATATTTATGGCGCTATCTTTCAAAACCGTTTATAGAGTATATGGTTAAAGGAAAACTGTATCATCTAGTGGAAGATTTAACACAATCTTGGTATTACTCCGGGGTATACAATCAAAATGGAAAAAGTCTGATGGAGATACTGGGTGTAACAAAAGAACAGTTTCGTTTCATACAGCGCAATGATATGAATTCTTTTGAGCTAAATACCTACAAAAAGATGCTCTCTGGGAAGTATCGAGAGATACCGGAAGACTTTCGAGCTTTTTGTGAGAAATACAAACATAATGTAGATATGATCCTTACGCTGATGCAATATACAACTTTACATAAGGCGGAACGCTACTGCAATGAAAAAGCTACACAACAGCATCCGTTTTTTGCTGTTATGCGTTTATGGCTGGACTATTTGCAGTTTGCTGCAGAATTACAATATGATATCAAAAATAGTTTTGTTCTTTTCCCAAAGCATTTGATCAAAGCTCATGATAATGCAGCTGAAGAACTGCAAAAATTAAGGGAGAAGGAATCACGTAAAAAAATGAAACTGCAAAATGAACGTGCAAAGAGTCTGCTGGAACAGTACAGAAAGGTTTATTCCTGGACAGATGGAAAGCTGTCTATTGTGGTGCCTAAAGATTTATTTTCTATTCGAGAGGAAGGACATTGTCTCCACCATTGTGTTGCCGGCTATACACAGGATGTAGCTGACGGCAAAACAATCATTCTATTTGTCCGCAGAAATTCAAACCTTGAAAAGCCTTTTTATACTATGGAAGTTAAAAATGGAAAAATCATGCAATGTCAGGGATTTGGTCATTGTGAAGAGACGGAAGAAGTGAAACGCTTTGTAAATGCCTATAAAAAGAAAGTTTTAAATAAGCTTAAGCTTATGGATTTAGCGGCGTCATAATAATGTGAGGTGAGTCTATGAGTGAGATTGAAAATTTGCAAAAGACTTTTCGTGCTTATGAGAAACGCTATCAAAAGGCAGAAGCAATGGGGATCGATGAGAGTTCTCGTTTTTATGAAGCAAAATGCGAGATAGAACATCGATATGTAGCATTATACTTTGCTGTGGAAATGATAAAGTCTTTAAAAAATAAATGTCACGAAGCAGGTTTCAAAAAGTACTGCTATGAATATTACCAACTGATTGCAAAAGAAATAGTTCCTTACAATGTGATAATAAATGAGAATGGCAAAAAAGAGTACATTGCACAAAAGGTCAAAGTTTCAAGTAAGGATTACCAAGTGATAGAAGTATATAATAAGGCAAAGCAGGCATACTCATCATTTCAGGAAATGAATTTTGATGAGGATGATAAAAACAAAGTCTGCAAAAAGATATTAGAAAATATACTGTCTATTCTAAATTGGATGTTAATTGTGAGAGAAATACTGTTTCCAGTAAATCGAGGTAAGTTTGATATGATATGTAATATGTAGACAAAAAAGAGGGTATGAAGAAAAGTCTGTAAATAAGATTCTTCTATGAT
>NZ_FRAH01000009.1 GCF_900142265.1 Anaerotignum lactatifermentans DSM 14214
ACCGAATTGACTATGGGTTGTAAGTTTATTTCTGCTGTTTAGTTTTCAAGGATCAGTCTGTGCCGCTTTTTCAGCGGCGAGTGATATCTTATCACTCTTTCATTTTTCTGTCAAGTTCTTTTTTTTGAACATTTTCTTTTCAGAAAGAAGAACTTGTCTGTGAAGTTTTGACAGCGAAAGTTATTTTAACAGAAAGCTTTTCGCTTGTCAAGAACTTTTTTCATTTTTTCTTTGCTGCTTTATCTGTGTTTCAGCAGTGAATAGTATTTCACCACATCGTTCCAGATCTGTCAACAACTATTTTCAATTTTTTGGGAACTTTTTCACTGTGTTCCGACAGCGAAATATATATTACCATCAGTTCCCACTTCTGTCAACACTTTTTATGTTTCTTTTAGAAATACATTTAATCATGCTTTTTCATTGCGAATAAAAACAAAGGTATCTTCCTTTGCATATTCTTCCGAATACTGGAAATCCAGCCGGTCGAAGCCTTTTACTTCTTCTATATCCTCTATTTGTTTCTCTGCCAGATAACGCACCATCTCTCCTCGCGCCATTTTACAGAGCGTTCCTTTTTCTACGACCTTTCCATTCTTAATTTCACCGAAAACAAAGTTAATCCATCGAACGGATTCATCCAAGTGCTTGGAAACGGCTTGACTATATTCTTTAGAAGCCAGATTCAAAATACAATCTGTCTGCAATGATTCTGCCAAAGCCGTTCCCCAAAAGTCATATAAATCTTTTCTTCCATCAACAGAGATCTTTGCCTGCATTTCCAGACGATAAGGTGTTACGCCATCAAATGGGCGCAAAACGCCATAAAAACCGGACAGAATACGGAGATGCTCCTGAATATAGTCGAACTCCGCTTCTGTAAATACCCCCGGTGCCATATACTGAAACTGAATTCCCTCATATGCCAGAACCGCAGGCGTCAAACCATGATATAAATCCATATTCTGAATCCGATCCACATTTAACGCTGCAATTTTATCATTGCATTTCCATATCTTTTGCAATTCATCAGCTGGTGTAGACTGCAATACTTTGTAGATCTGCTCTGTTTTATCCAAAAACAGCGGCAAATCTCTCCATGACAAACTATCTGTTTCTACACGCATTTTCTTTGTTGGGGATATGATGATTTTCATAAATGATCTCCATTTCCTGTTTGTTTTACATTAATCCTCTGTTTCTCCAGCCAGATAAGCCAAAATCTCTGCCGCATTGGTATCTGGTTTTACCTTTGGCATTACTTTTTCGATGATACCCTGTTCATCAATGACGTATGTTGTACGCACAACACCCATGCTTACCTTACCATACAATTTCTTTTCTTTCCAAACATCATATGCCTGAATGGCTTCCAGTTCAGGGTCAGACAGCAAAATAAAAGGCAGCTGATGTTTTTCTGCAAACTTCACATGGGATGCCACAGAATCTTTGCTGATGCCAATGACAACAACGTCTCTTTCCCGAAAGGCATCATAGCTCTGAGCAAAAGCGCATGCCTGTTTGGTGCATCCCGGTGTATTATCTCTGGGGTAAAAATACAATACAACTTTCTTTCCTAAAAACTGAGAGAGAGAAACCTGTTCCCCATTTTTATCTAATAAAGTAAAATCTGGTGCTTTGATACCTTTTTCCAACATCAAAATCCACTCCTTTTCTACTATTTTACTTTTCCTATTATAACTTTTTTCTTTCTTACAGGCAAACAAGTTTTTCTTTCCAATAAAAAAGACTTCCATATTCTCATAAAATGAAAGTCTTTTCGAAAAATCCTATACTGCTCTTTTAGTACAAAAGTAAATCCAAGAACTGCTCCTTCTCCAAATGACAGAAATAATCAGAAATATTTAATGACTGCAACGCTTCCTTTAACGCTTCTTCTGTCAGCTTCACTCCCAGCAAATGCTGACGCAGCTGGTCTTTATCACCATTTCCAAAATAATCACCAAATACATCGAAAGCAGTAATCATACCTTTTTCTACATTCATATGAACTTCCAACTTGCCACAGCCGTCAAATCTGCGTTCTTTTACAATGGCATAGGCAGGTGAATTTCCATAATTCCATTCCCAGGTATCATACCGTTCTTTCTGAATCTGCCGTACTCGTTCCAGGTCTGCTTCCGTTAAGGTATAAAATTCCATGGGTGTTTCCGCAGACATATCCTGCAGAAGCATTTCCCAGAATTCCCCAATGGGCACGTCTTTTTCCATATAATTTCTTACATTGGTTACACGGCTGCGAACAGACTGTACGCCTTTGGATACGATTTTATCCGCAGAAACCTGCAGCGCATGGGAAACAGTTTCCAGATTGCTGTCATATAATATGGTTCCGTGGTGCATAACTCTTCCCTGCTTCGCATATTGAGAGTTACCGGAAAACTTCTTGCCATCAATGGTCATATCATTTCTGCCGTTGATTTCCGCTTTTACCCCAAAGTGACCCAATGCCTTTACAATCGGACGGCAAAAGGAACCAAAGTCAAACTGTTCCAGTCCATTTTCTGAAACAATAAACGTAAAATTCAGGTTGCCAAGATCATGGTACACAGCGCCACCGCCTGATAATCTTCTGACTACAGAAATATCATGCTCTTTCACATAAGAACTGTTGATTTCACGAACAGTATTCTGATGTTTTCCAATGATGATAGCGTTATCATTCTGCCACAGCATAAAATATTCCTGACTGCGGTCCATTTCATCAAATACATATTGTTCCAATGCTAAATTAAAATGTGGATCTGTAGATGGACTTTTGATATAGATCATCTCTTTGCCTCCTCTGTTGTCTGCCGAAACACTGCCGGCAGACAACGAGCCGGCACGGATTTCGTCAGCAGTACTTATTTGTTTGGAATATGGATTGCACGTTTTGTTGCTGCCAGTGCTGCTTCTCTCACTGCTTCTGTTACAGTGGGATGTGCATGGATGGTAGCGTAGATTTCGTCTACAGTAGCTTCCATACCAATGGCAAGGGCACATTCGCCAATCAGGTCAGTAGCTCTGGGACCAAGAATATGTACGCCCAGCACTTCGCCGTATTCTTTGCCAATGATGAACTTGATCATGCCTTCACCGCCGTTCATGATCAGGGCTTTGCCGTTTGCCATCAGAGGGAATTTACCTACCTGATAAGCAATGCCTTCTTCTTTGGCTTTTTCTTCTGTAAGACCGACACCTGCGAATTCAGGGTCTGTGTATACGCAGGAAGGATTTGTTTTGCCATCATATACAGCAGTTTCTCCCAGTGCGTTTTCTGCGGCAACTTCGCCCTGTGCAGATGCCACATGTGCCAGCATTACTTTGCCAAGGCAGTCACCGATAGCATAAATGTTCGGCACATTGGTTTCCATTTTATCATTAACAGTAATGCGACCTCTGTCATGAGCAATGCCCACTTTGTCCAGACCCAGTGCTTCTGTGTCTGTTCTGCGGCCAACTGCAACCAGCACTTTTTCTGCTTCAAAGGATTCTACTTTGCCGCCAACTTCTACCTGCACTTTGGCACCAGCAGGTGCTGCTTCTACAGACTGTACTTTCGCTTCTGTCAGAATGGTTACGCCGGAAGCTTCCATCTTTTTCCGAAGCATCGCTGTCAGTTCTCCATCCATCATAGGCAGCAGTTTGGGCATAGCTTCTACAACAGTTACTTTTGCACCAAAACGGCTATATGCTGTTGCCAGTTCCATACCGATAACGCCGCCGCCGATAACCAGCAGTGTTTCAGGCACATGGTCAAATGCCAGAGCACCGGTAGAGTCTACACAAGCTGCATTTTCCTTTACGCCGGGAATGGGGGGTACTGCAGGCACAGAACCTGTTGCCAGAATTACTTTATCAAAGGGAACATTTTCTTTTGTGCCATCTTTTTTCACAACTTCCAGTGCTGTTTTAGATGCAAAAGATGCTGTACCTTCAATAACGCGAATCTTGTTTGCTTTCATCAAACCTGTAACACCATTTACCAGCTGGTTTGTTACAGCTTCTTTTCTGGACTGTACTGCTTTCCAATCAATACCATTAACGGATACCTGAATACCCAGATTGTCCATGTGTTTTGCTTCTGTCAAAGCTTCTGCTGCATGGAGCAGTACTTTTGTAGGGATACATCCAACGTTCAGACATGTACCGCCCAGTTTGTTCTTTTCAATCAATGTGACTTTACCACCCAGCTGTGCCGCACGGATCGCCGCAACATAACCGCCGGGACCACCGCCTACGACTACAACGGAAGTATCTCCTGCTTTCTTTGCAGGCGCAGGCGCTGCCGCAGGTGCAGGTGTGGGTGTAGGCGCTGCTGCAGGCGCAGAAGCCTGTCCAACCTGTTCGCCGGGTTCACCAATATAACCCAGCAAACCTTTTACGGGAATATCTTCGCCTTCTTCTGCAACAATTTTCAGCAGAACACCGTCGGCTTCACTTTCAATTTCACTTGTCAGCTTATCTGTTGTGATTTCCAACAGCACATCGCCTTTTTTTACGGAATCCCCTTCCTGTTTCAGCCATTTGGCAACAGTGCCTTCTTCCATGGTCAGACCCAGCTGGGGCATTTTGATTTCAAAAGCCATAGTCCTTCCTCCTAAAATTCCTATCCAAGTTTTTCTTTCTCTGAGAGGGTAATCTTTTGTATATTTTCTCTGTCTGCTTTTTCTCTTTTGTATATTGATTTTTCTTTTGTATTGCTATGTCAAACCATTACAGTAAAATTCTCATAGGGTCTTCCAGCAGTTCTTTGATTGCCAGTTCAAATTTTGCAGCAACTGCGCCGTCAATGAGGCGATGGTCAAAGGTAAAGGAAATCCGCATTACCTGTTTTTTGAAGATCTTGCCTTCATCATCCATATCCAGTTCATCCTGTACAGCGCAAACACCCAGAATGCCTGCATCAGGCTGGTTAATGATAGGGTCAAAAGTTTCTACGCCAAACATACCCAAATTGGAGATGGTGAATGTGGAACCTTTGTATTCATCCATAGCCAGTTTGTTTTCTCTTGCACGAACTGCCAGATCTTTTGCTGTTGCGGAAATCTGACTCAGGCTCAGTTTATCTGCATCGCGGATAACAGGTACAATCAGACCATCATCCAGCGCAACAGCCATACCCAGATTTACATGAGCACGTTTGATAATCTGATTGCCATCGATGCTTACCAGAATATGGGGATTTGCGCGCAGTGCGTTGGCAACAGCTTTCAGGATAAAGTCGTTCATGGAGAATTTCTGACCGCTTGTTTCGTTGATCTGTTTGCGGAATGCCACCAGTTTTGTTACATCGATCTTCACGTTCTGGGTAACTGTAGGGATTTCTCTTGCAGATTTTGCCATACGTTCTGCAACAACTTTGCGCATACCTGCCAGTTTTACCACTTCGTCGCCATCCATCAGTTCCAGTTCTCCGCTCTTTGCTGCAGGTGCCGGAGCTGCTGCAGGTGCTTCTGCAACAGGTGCGGGCTGCTGTTTTGCTGCTTCTGCCGCTGCCAGAATATCTTTCTGTACAATACGACCGCTGGGACCGCTGCCTGTCAGATTCTGATAATCTACGCCCAGTTTTGCAGCTGTTTTTCTTGCCAGAGGAGAAATACGAATTCTGCTGCCATCCGCTTTTGCCGCAGGTGCAGGAGCCGGTGCAGCGGCAGGAACTTCTGCAGGTGCAGGTGCTGCAGCCGCAGGTGCAGCGGCCGGTGCAGCGTCGCCAACAGTTTCGCCTGCTTCGCCGATGTAACCCAGCAAACCTTTTACAGGTACGTCTTCCCCTTCTTTTGCTACGATTTTCAGCAGAACACCGTCTGCTTCACTTTCGATTTCACTTGTCAGTTTATCTGTTGTAATTTCCAGAAGCACATCGCCTTTTGCTACGGTGTCGCCTTCCTGTTTCAGCCACTGGGCAACCGTACCTTCTTCCATGGTCAGACCCAGCTGAGGCATTTTAATTTCAAAAGCCATGTCCCTTCCTCCTTATCTGTTCAGTACTTTTTTCACAGCAGCTACGATATTTTCCGGATGCGGGAAGTTTTCATCTTCCAGTGTCGGGCTGAAAGGAGAAACGATATTCAGACCGCAAACACGTTCAACGGGTGCATCCAGTTCATCAAAGAGTTCTTCTGCAATCTGTGCGGAAATTTCTGCCGCATAGCTGCCGCGTTTTACTTCTTCAGAAACAACGATTACGTTATGTGTTTTGCTTACGGAAGCAACGATTGCATCCCAGTCCAGAGGAACCAGTGTGCGCAGATCCAGAACTTCTGCCTGAATGCCTTCTGCTGCCAGTTTTTCAGCTGCTTCCAGTGCAAAATAAACTTCTCTGCTCCATGTGATGATAGTGATGTCGCTGCCTTCCCGTTTTACATCTGCCACGCCCAGAGGAATGGTATATTCTTCTTCGGGAATCTGTTCTTTTTTCGCATACAGCAGTTTATGTTCCATGCAGATAACAGGGTCATCATCGCGGATAGCGGATTTCAGCAGACCTTTTGCATCTTTTGCTGTAGAAGGTGCAATGACTTTCAGACCAGGTGTATGACAGAACATATTTTCCAGACACTGGGAATGCTGACCAGCGTTTCTTCTGCCGGCACCCATAGGCAGACGCAGTACCATAGGCACTGTTGCCTGACCGCCTGTCATATATCTCATTTTTGCTGCCTGGTTCAGAATAGGGTCAGCAGCAACTGTGATAAAGTCATCATACATCAGTTCTACGACAGGACGGATGCCGCGCATTGCTGCACCAACAGCCATACCGCAGAAACCGGATTCGGAAATAGGTGTATCAATGACACGATTTTCGCCGAATTCTTCCTGGAAACCAACGGTAATACCGAATACGTTCCCCATTTTACCCATATCTTCACCCATGATGATCACATTGGGATCTCTCAACATTTCTTCATGCATCGCTTCGCCGATGGCTTTGCTGATACTGATTTTTTTGCTCATCTTACGACACTCCTTTCGTTATCAGAAGAATATACGTCGGTGGTTGCTTCCGCAGGATTAGGGTAAGCAGATGTATCTGCGAATACATAAGCTGCTTCCAGTTCTTCCTGTACAGCTGCTTCTATTGCCTGCAGTTCTTCTTCTGTTGCTACACCGTTTTCCAGCAAACGTTTTCTCATGTTAGGAATCGCATCTTTTTCATGCGCTTCTTCCATATAAGATGCTGGACGATAGTTTGCAGGGTCACCGCAGTAATGTCCCTGATGACGGAATGTCATGCATTCTACGATGGAAGGACCATTGCCTTCTCTTGCGTAATCTACAGCTTTTTTCACTGCTTCGTATACTACAACAGGATCGTTTCCATCAACTGTTTTGCCGGGAATGTCATAAGCTTTTGCACGAACAGCGATGGTGTCTGTGTTGGTTACGCTATGGATATTAACGGATACACCGTAATTATTGTTTTCGCAAAGGAATACAACAGGAAGCTTCCAAGCCGCTGCCATATTCACTGCTTCATGGAAAGTACCCTGGTTGGAAGCACTGTCACCAAAGAAGCACAGAGTTACGTGTTTATCACCATAAATTTTAGAAGCCAGTGCGGAACCAGCTGCAATGGGAATGCCGGCACCAACGATACCATTTGCACCCAGGCTGTGCAGACCCGCTACATCTGCAATGTGCATGGAGCCGCCTTTGCCTTTGCAGTAACCTGTTTCTTTCCCGAACAGTTCTGCCAGCATTTTATCCAGAGAAGCGCCTTTGGCGATGCAATGTCCATGTCCTCTATGGGTGGATGTCATATAATCATCAGGTTCCAGTGCCATGCATGCACCTGTAGGAACTGCTTCCTGACCGATGCACAGGTGAATGTTCCCTGCCAGCATACCTTTTGTAAAGCATTCCGCTGCTTTTGTTTCAAAAGCACGAATACGCAGCATTGTCTGATACATATTCATCAGCATTTCCTTAGGATATTTTTTCGTACTCACGTTTTCTTCACACCTTTCCTATTTTCCTTTTTATAACTGTCTGGGAGCAAACAGCGGTACTTCCAGGGCTTCATCGTAACCTCTGCCCATATCAATGCCTTCTACTTCTCCCAAAATCATATCTACTGTCAACAAAACTTTATTGCCCTCAATCAAATGACCGCCGTGGGCATTGCCATATCTGTCGCTCAAAGAAATATGTACATGCAACAAAATGTTGCCCTCTGTGTCGTGACAGATCATACCAGATGCATTGGTCAATTCGATGGGACCTTTCAGTGTTACAGGCTCACTGTAACCATAGCCGGCTTTCTTGTGCGGAAGTTCCACAGGATTATAAAATGCCGCACCATCCAGACTGCCAATGGCACTGAGAATCAGCCCGTTTTTCAGATTTTTTTCTCTGCAAAGCTGTTCCAGACGCAGCAGCACATCTTCTCCCGGATGCAGCCGAACTGCAATGACACGTTTGAGCCCGCCTTCAGCGATTTCAAATTCTTTCACTTACTTCGCCTCCTATTTTGAATTCATTTTTTATATTTTTGAATTCTTTAATAGTAATTTAGCATTCATAATTATGTTTGTCAATAGACTTTCCAAACTTTTCCACCGATTATGGAAAACCGTAATTTTCGACAAAAGCGCATTTTGTGCATATGTATCAAAATAAAGACACTTTCTCGAAATCTGCATTCTTTTTTCTATATAATTCGCTGACAAATGCCTGTTGCCATAACGAAAAGGAAAATGGAAACCACAGAAACCACCATGGAATATAGTACAAATGCTCCAGCCAATACATCATCTGCCCGAAATTGTATCGCCAGCTGATAAGTCGTAATGGCACCGGGTGCTGTCAGGAAAATCAATACAGGAACCAGTTCCACCGATGAAAAATGGAAAATCATCATGGCACAAAACAGATAAACAGCAGGCATCACCCACTGTTTCACCAGTATCATGTAAAATAACGTCCGTGAATCTGCGCCTTTCATATCACCAGAAAGGCGGCTGCCCAACAACAGAAAGGAAAGCGGTGTAGCTATTTTGGCGATATCCGCAAGACAGCTTTCTACAGGTTCCCAAATGGGAATCTGAAGCCGGAAAAACAGCACACCCAGAAGTACACCCCAGATAATGGGATTTTTGAGTATCTGCATCACCGTATCTTTCCACTGGACTTTTTCACCTTCTGTATATCTGGCATATGTGGCAATGGCGGCTATATTCAATAAAGGCAACGTCACTGCCGTCATAGCTGTAGCAATCAACGCTGCCTCTTCTCCTCCTAATCGCAAGGAGAACGGAATGCCATAGATCATAAAATTTCCCCGATACAAAGACTGTATGATCACAGGTATCTTCCTGTGGTCTTTTTCTAATCGAGGTACCGCCAGCCAGAAAATCAACAAAGACGACACCATAACACCGATTGCAAACCAAATGGGTCGCCAGATGCTTGTCTGTGGCATTTCCGCCGTATATATATTCTGAAATACCAATACAGGAAATAAAAAGCGAAAACATAAGGCATCTCCTTGCTGACGGAAATTTTCTGTCAGGATACCTCGCCTTTTTAAGAAATATCCGCATGCAAGCATAAATACGAAGGGCAGCACTGCTTCCAGCGCAAATATCATTTCTTCCATGAAATCATCCCCTGTCTACTGTCCTGCACTCCCTTTGCATGGGCTCCCACAGAGGCGTTACAGGGCAGGCATCCCATTTGTCACAATCCCGTTTCACCATTTTTCGCATGGACAACACATCATCTGATGCGAAGGGAATATGGTACACAAAAACCTCTTTGGGGTTTATGGTTTCGCGGATTACCTGCTGCCCCTCTTTGCTGTGGAAAAACAAAGGATTCACAAAAACTCCATCCAAATCTGTTTTGGAAAAAGCAGAAAAATCCTCCTTGGTGAAATCCACATCTGCCGTCAGCAGAAAATGCTCTGTGCCGCAAGACAGCAGAAAACAAAAATGTGGGACATCCTGATAAATCTCGCCTTGGTGACACATAGGGATGGCACGCATCCGAAAAGATTTTCCCAAAACAATGGTTCTGTTCAGACTTGGATTTTTTGAGAAAAACATCGTTGGGATTTTTTCAGCTTTTAAAAACGCCATCAAATCTGTTTCCAGCAGCAAATCCTCTGGCAGGAAAATCCCCTTCACTGTGTTTTGCTGTAAATATGCTTTCAAATATTTTGCTGAAAAATGGTCTGCATGGTTATGGGAAAACACCAGATAGTCTATATGGGAAAAGTCCCCCTCTCCTGCCATAATCTCCCGTTCCAGAAACTGCGGAAGCGGGCTGAAACGATGACCTGATTTTCCATACAGGCTATCAAACAAAACTTTGGTATCGCCGTATTGCACCAGCAGTCCGGTATTGGAAGTAAAAGTCATTGAAAATTGTTCCATCAGAAAACTCCTTTCTTTTTTCATTAAAAAACGATGTTTCATACCAAAGGCTCCCTGCTGCGCCAATGGCATTTTGGAAGGCAATGGTATAAAACATCGTTCTTTCGGCAGAATATCCGCAATTCGTTGTTTTGCTGCCGTGAGAGGTCGGCATTGCAAAACAAATACGAAGGTTTTATCTTCTAGGAAGTATATATGTGTATGGTTCGTGTGCTTCTTATATTAATGTAGAAAGTCATGTCTAAAGTCAAAAAAATACAATTAAGAAATTTGGAAACAACCTTGCGGTACTGCCATCAAAAAAGTGAAGTCACATGTTTATGGGTACATGTTTTTTCACTGATTTGTCTGTAAATAAAAGGCTATATCAGCCATCCATGGTAACGCCGCCATCTACGTCACTGATTTCCCCTGTAGCAAAGCTGGATAAATCAGAAGCATAGAACAGAATCATATTAGCGATTTCCTGAGGCTGTGCACCTCTGCCCATGGGGATGGTGGAAATGATTTTCTGCATTTTTTCTTCACCCAGATGACAAGTCATAGGTGTAATGGTTAAGCTGGGGCAAACACCGTTACAAGCTACGCCGTAAGGTGCGCCTTCTCTGGCAACTGCTTTTGTCAAGCCAATGACACCAGCTTTGGATGCTGCGTAAGCACTTGTGCCCAGGAGCCCACCGCCGCGTTTTGCAGCAACAGATGCTACGTTTACGATACGGCCATATCCTGCTGCTTTCATTGCGGGATACATTACGCTGATGGCTGTATAAACACCTGTCAGGTTAATGGCAATCACCCGATCCCATTCTGCCTGTGTTACTTCATCAAAAGGTGCTGTACTAACAATACCTGCATTGTTGATCAAGCAGTGTACCTGTCCGAAATCTTCCAGAATCTTACCGAATACGGTACGAATATTTTCGCTGTCGCCCATATTCGCCTGATATGCTGTTGCGTTTTCTTCGCCCAGTTCCTTGCAGACATTCTGTGCTGCTTCCAGATTCAGATCTACGATAATCGCATGTCCGCCGCCGGCAACAACGCCTGTTGTAACCGCTTTGCCGATACCGCTGGCACCGCCGGTGATGATTACATTTTTATTTGTAAAGTCCATTTATTTCACTCCTTACATAAAAACATCGCTCATATTTTGTTTTATTTTGAATTCATTTTGCTTATTTTTGAATTTTATATTTAGACTTTAGCATTCAATTTCTTTTCTGTCAAGTCATTTTTATGAGTGAAAATAAAAATGGAAATTCTACCAAAAATCTCTTTGAATCTCATCCCATACACGCATTTTTTTGTATAAATTTACGAACATACACTTATTTTCTTTTTATGCAACCCCAAAACCCTGCATTCTCAGTTATTTTTCGGCTTGACTTTATCTTTGGATTTCTTTATATTAGAAAAAGATAAAAGTTTCACAATTAGGAAAATCTCACTTTTATCCTTGTTCTACGGAAATGGGGGTATTTCGATGACACAAGCAGCAGGACAAGATGAATCTTTATTAGACTACGCACTGCGGGAAATCAAAGCCCGTATTCAAAATGGTACCTATCCACCTGGTACGAAACTTTCCACACAGGAAATATCCGACTCTCTTGGCATCAGCCGTACGCCTGTCGTTGCTGCCATTAATCGTTTGGTTGCACAGGGTGTTGCTGAGGCAATCCCACGGCGCGGCACCATTGTAGCCCGCCTGAATGGACGGCAAATCAAAGATATGATCGATGTTCGCCGGATGATTGAGGAATTCTCTATTCCCCTTGCCATCAAAAACCTCGATTTTTATCCCAATATCCTGCAGGAAATGCAGGAAGTGACCGAATATTTTACAGACAATGAGCTTTCGGATTACACAGTTTTTGCAAACCTGGATACCAAATTCCATCAGCTTTTCGTATCCTTAACAGGCAACCAGCAGTTGATGAATCTGTACGAAATGAACTGGAGCGTTGGTGCCCTTTTCTACATGTACAGCGTTTCCAAAATGCCTTTGTCCCGTCATGTGAAAGCATTTAACCATCATAAAGAAATTTTTGCCGCTTTGCTTTCCAAAAACGAAGAAGACCTTCGCGAAAAAATCACGGAACATTTTGGTATGATTTATGATTCCATCGAATGGTATGAATCACAGGTTAACAGCATGGAAAAATAAAACTTCTTTTGACGACAATGCAGCAAATTGAAGTCTGGCATATGACCCACACCGGGAAATATGCCAGACTTTTTTTATTTCAAATATCTTCATAAGAAAACAAAAAAGCTGAAATTCTCATAATTCAGAGAATTCCAGCTTTCCTATTTTCATGAAATTGATAGTTGCTTTTGATGTATCCGCCTTTTATGGGCAATACAAG
The DNA here is from genome assembly GCF_900142265.1 of Anaerotignum lactatifermentans DSM 14214. GTDB lineage: Bacteria > Bacillota > Clostridia > Lachnospirales > Anaerotignaceae > Anaerotignum > Anaerotignum lactatifermentans. Next base: position 12,752 of record NZ_FRAH01000009.1, read on the forward strand.
CCTGTTTTTATTCAGCTAAGAACCCTGGTAACCAAGTTGTCAAAGCGGGAATATATGTGATCAGCATCAGGATGATCAAAGACATCAGCAACATAGGCGCAACGGCCTTCAACGCAGCCGACAGTTTTGAACCTGCCAACTGGTTCCCCATCAGCATACAGATACCAACTGGAGGTGTAATCAGACCGATACACATGTTGAAGGACATTACAATACCAAACTGAATGATATCGATGCCAAATGCTTTTATCAGAGGCAGCAGCAGTGGTGTCATCATAACGATAGCTGCATTTGCTTCCATCAGCATACCGATAATCAGGAACAGTACGTTGATGAGCAGCAGGATAACGATAGGGCTGTCTGTAAAGGATGCAAAGCCACTCAAGATCATTTCAGGCAAACCGGAAACGGTTACAACATAACTGGAGGACTTAGAAAGACCTACCATCATCAGAATGGTTGCTGTAGAGATGGAAGAATCAATCAAAACAGAACCCAAATCTTTGAAAGACATATCTTTATATACAAAGAAACTGATCAGCAGTGCATAGATAACCGCCACAGCTGCGGATTCTGTGGGAGAGAAAATACCGCCAAAGATACCACCCAGAATGATAACAGGCATCAGCAATGCCCAGATACCATCTTTTACTGTGCAAGCGATTTCTTTAGGAGATTTCCGTTTATGAGCAGGCAGATCATACTTTTTGCCATAGAAAAGCGCATAACCTGCCAAAACCAGAGCCAGCAGCACGCCGGGGATAACAGAACCCAGGAACAGTTTTGATACAGATACCCCTGTGATACTGCCATATACAATCAGTGTAATGGATGGCGGGATAATAGGTCCCAGAATGGAAGCCATAGATGCAATTGCTGCCGCAAAATGTGCAGGATATTTTTCTTCCTTCATGGCAGGGATGGTTGTCCCACCTACGGCAGAAACGGTCGCAACACCAGAACCGGAAATTGCACCGAACAACGCAGAAGCTACAACAGTAACCAGCGCCAAACTACCTTTAATCCATCCGATAAACGCGTTGGATATACCAATCAGTTTCCCCGTGATACTTCTTGACATGATGTTACCAGCCAGAATGAAGAAGGGAATCGCAAGCAGAGAGCTGGAGTTCATGCCGGCAAACATTTTCTGCGCCAGAATTTCAAAAGGCAGATCTGCCATAGCCATAGCGATCAAAGCGGAAATCCCCAGGGAAAGATAAATAGGAATCCCAAAAAGTGCGAGGATAATCAATCCAATGATGATAACTGCCCCAATATTCATTTACACATCCGCTCCTTTCTTGCATTGTTTTAATTTTTCCACGTTCTTCCCGATGACTTCAAAAGATGTCAAAATCATCAGCACTGCGCCTAATGGCATACATGCATAGGGAATTGCCATGGAAACCTGAAGCCCGGGCGTAATATTCACGGCACTGATTTTGCACAGGGAAATGGAATATACAAACAATACCGCTAAGAACAAAATACCAAGGATTGTAACAACGATGGTATAAATATATTTTGTTCGTTCTTTCATCAGGTTCAAAAATACGTCTACCTGCAAATGGCTGTTTTTCCGCAGCGCAATGGCAGAACCAATGAATACATCATAGATAAACAGATAGCGCGCCAGCTCTTCACTCCAGGCATTGGACGCATTAAAAACATAACGAAGAACGACCTGATATGCAATGACAATGACCATGATTGCCGCTGTCACTACCAAAAATACCTTTTCGACAGATTCCAGACCGTCCAAAAATTTTGTATATTTTTTCAGCATAAAATCTTCCTTTCTGCTTATTTTCTTCTTTAATTATGCAGTACCTTCTGCTGCATCATCCTGAACAGTTTCCTCCTGTTCAGCTGCTCCTTCCAGATTTGGATCCATTGCTTTGATACGGTTTGCCCAATCAGAAAGTTCAGGATAATATGTATCTACAAAGTCTGCATAGTAATCAATGAATTCCTGTGTGTCTACTTCCAGAACAGTACATCCGCTGTCAATCAGTTTCTGTTCTGTTTCTGCTTCTCTGTCCAGCATCAGGCTATTCATCTGATCAGAAGCATATTCAGATGCTTCAATGGCTGCTGCCTGAATGTCTTCGGGCAAGCTGTTGAAATAATCCCGATCCATGATAAATACATTGGCACTGTATACATGGTTGGTTTTGATCCAATATTTACAAACTTCCTGGAACGCATAGTTATAACTGTCGCTCATAGGGTTTTCCTGGCCTTCTACCGTATGCTGCTGCAGTGCAGTATAAACTTCACTCATTGCCAGAGGCATAGGAGCGGCGCCGATATACTGCCATGTTTTCAAATAAACATCCAGATTGAGTGCACGCAGTTTAAAGCCTTTCATATCTTCCGGTGTTGTCATTTCTTTTGTTGCCGTTACGATTCTGGCACCGCGATACATGTTCCCCAACAATTTGAAGTTTGTTTCGTCGCCGATAACTTCTTTCATTTCGTCGCCCAGATCGCTTTCCCAAACTTTCATAAAATGGTCATAGCCACTATAAATGTATGGCAGCGCATCTACGTTTGCCAAATCTGTAAATGTTGACAATGTACCGACGGATTCACACATAATATCTGCTACACCAATGGGCATACATTCCAGCACTTCGGAAGTCGTTCCTAGGCTGGCACCGCCATAGAGTGTAACTTCTACTCTGCCATTTGTAATTTCTTCGATTTTTTCCTTGAAAAATACTGCACCGTCATATGCCGCATCCCCGGCTGAACTGTTCAGTGCCATTTTCCAATGATATTCCGCTGTATCATCTGTTGCAGATGAACATCCAGAGAAACATCCAACCGCCAAAGTCATGGTCGTAACTGCTATGATCAATCCTTTTACCTTCATGCAAGAACCTCCTTATTTTTTGAGAAAGGTAACTTCTCACGTAATAGAAAATGCAAAATAAGCAAAATTGAATTCATTTTTATCAAAATAGCATCTTTTTAAGTACATGTCAATTACAAAACCCGTTAATTTTATATTTTTATGCATAAAGTCTATAGAAAGCCGTAAATAGATTTTCCAAACAGAAAATGACTCAGGTATTCATTTCATAAAATTCCAAATTTTGCTGGCAATAAATAGACACATTATCCAATGACGCGGCTTTATCTCTAATTTCCTAATTTTTAATCCAAATTTTTTACAAAAAATTACAAAAAAATAAATTTGATTTTATAAAATTCATCTTTTTTCAAACTATACAAATATAACAAACACAAGTACAAAATCAAATGCAATTGATGAAAAAGCATGTGAAAACAATCCGAAAAAAACATTCCCCCCTATTTTTTCTGCACAAAACTGTATACATTCTTTTTAATGAATCGTATATTTCATCTTTCTAATGCTTTCATTTAAGAACTATACAGATACAGATTAGCTGCTTTTTTTGTAAGACAAAAGCTATTTCATACTATTTTTTCTTGCAAAAATAGCAGTAAAATGCGTCATCTAGCTGCATCGATCTTTAACATAACTTGTTTTCCTAAAAATGTCTGCATAATATGATTCATATATTTTTATCTCTGAGCATTAAACCTTTTATCCAAAATCAAGACCTTTACAAAAGCATTGCTTATTCTTATTTTTGCCAATTTCTTAATGGGAACAACACCATCTTCTGAAGAAAACATTTCATACAATTAAAAAGAATATAGCCGAAACCCTTTTCGTTCTGAATTTACCCAATTTTTCTATTTTTCATTTCTTTTCCGATGATATAAAAAACATTTTTGTTGTGAAAATTTTCAGCAAAAAAAGAACCAATTGATAAACAATTGGTTCTTTTTTGATATCCTAAAATTGGTTCAGCCCACCGTATCTATTACACTTCTTACATGTATTTTCATGGAACTTGAAACTCTCTCGAATAAACTTATCATGTTCTTTCAAATGTTTGCATTTCAATTTCTTGTTCTAAAACATTTTTCATTAAATTCCAGCAACGCCATCTTCCCTTGCTACATCCGCAACTGCTTTCGCAACCACATCCGCAACTGTTTTATCCAGTGCAGAAGGAATGATATTTTCTGCACTAAGCTGTGCATCAGGAATCAGTGAAGCAATGGCATAAGCTGCTCGTATCTTCATATTTTCTGTGATTTCTCGAGCGTGGACTGCCAAAGCTCCTTTGAAAATGCCCGGGAAAACCAGAACATTGTTGATCTGATTGGGATAATCAGATCGACCTGTTCCAACAACAGCTGCGCCGGCATCTTTTGCGTCTTCCGGCATGATTTCCGGCACAGGATTTGCCATGGCAAAAACAATGCCCTCATTCATAGAAGCCACCATTTCTTTTGTGACCATATTGGGACGTGAAACTCCAACAAAGGCATCTGCATCCCGAAGGGCATCTGCCAGGGTTCCTTTTTCATGATGCAGATTTGTAATGTGAGAAACCTTTTCCTGTTCCGCATTTAAACCTGCATCTCCTTCGCAAATCATCCCGTTGATGTCACAAAGGATAATATTTCCAAAGCCCATTTGTACCAACAATTTCCCAATGGCAATTCCGGCAGCCCCTGCTCCATTGATTACGATTTTCATCTGTCCCATCTTTTTGCCAGTTACTTTCATGGCATTGAGCATCGCTGCCGCTACTACAATAGCAGTACCGTGCTGGTCATCATGAAATACAGGAATATCACAGATTTCCTTTAATCTTCTTTCAATCTCAAAGCATCTGGGCGCAGAAATATCTTCCAAATTGATTCCGCCAAAGCTTTTGGAAATCAAATGAATGGTCTGCACAATGGTGTCTACATCTTTTGAATCCACGCAAATCGGAAAAGCATCCACACCGCCAAATTCTTTGAACAACACACATTTCCCTTCCATAACAGGCATGCCCGCTACGGGTCCAATGTCACCAAGTCCCAAAACTGCCGTTCCATCTGTAATGACAGCAACCAAATTGGAACGTCTTGTCAAGCGATAGGATTCTGATTCATCTTTTGCAATCACACGGCATGGTTCAGCCACCCCGGGAGTATATAGTAAGGACAAATCTTCTCTGGTACAAACAGGTTTTCTGGATACCACTTCAATTTTCCCCTGCATTTCATAATGAAGTTGTAATGCTTTTTCGTCTAAAGTCATATCAATTCCTCTTTTCCTCTGATCAAACCATTTTTTCTGGACGTAGTATCTCGTCAAACTGTTCTTCTGTTAAAAATCCAAGGGAAACACAAGCCTCTTTTAGAGAGATATTTTCCGCATAGGCTTTTTTTGCTGTCTTTGCAGCATTTTCATAACCGATATATGGATTCAATGCTGTAACCAGCATCAAAGACCGCTGTAAATTGTCTTTCATTTTATCTTCATTCACTTCAATTCCTGCTACACAATGAATGCGGAAGGAATCCAATACATCTGTCAAAAGTCGTACAGACTGCAAGAAGTTATAAATGCAGACAGGCATATATACATTTAATTCAAAATTTCCCTGAGAAGCACAAATCCCAATGGCTGTGTCATTTGCCATAACCTGAACCGCAACCATCGTAACAGCTTCGCACTGTGTAGGATTGACTTTGCCCGGCATAATAGAACTTCCTGGCTCATTTTCCGGAATACGGATTTCCCCCAAACCACAGCGTGGTCCACTCGCTAACCACCGAATATCATTAGCGATTTTCATTAAATTCGCTGCCAAAGCTTTTAATGCGCCATGGGCAAAGACCAATTCATCTTTAGCCGTAAGAGAATGAAATTTATTAGGAGCTGTCACAAAATGCTCACCCGTCAGGCTGCTGACTGCTTCTGCAGCTGCTTCCGCAAAGCCTGCCGGTGCATTTAGCCCCGTGCCTACGGCTGTACCACCCAATGCTAACTCTGATAAACCCGGCAAAGATATTTCTAACATATGATAACCTTTTTCCAGCATTGCACGCCATCCGCTGATTTCCTGACCAAAGGTAATCGGTGTAGCATCCTGCAAATGGGTTCTTCCTGTTTTAATAACCTGTTGATTTTTTTCTTCCAAAACAGATAACTGCTCAATCATTCGCTGAACAGCAGGCAATAATTTCTGCTTAATTTCCAGATATGCCGCAATATGCATGGCTGTTGGAAATGTGTCATTGGAGCTTTGAGACATATTAACATGGTCATTGGGATGAAGGAGTTTTTCTCCAGCCATTTCATTCCCTCGATTTGCAATCACTTCATTAAGATTCATGTTGGATTGGGTACCGCTTCCGGTTTGCCATACGACAAGAGGAAATTGTTCATTCTGTTTTCCTGCCAAAATCTCGTCACAGACCTGACCGATATAATCACAACGCTTCTGATCCAATTTGCCAATTTTAAAATTAGCTAAGGCAGCAGCCTTTTTTAAAATAGCAAAAGCACGAATGATTTCTGTCGGCATTTTTTCCGTACCAATTTTAAAATTTTCATAGCTGCGCTGTGTCTGTGCTCCCCAATATACGTCTGCGGGCACTTGAATTTGCCCCATAGAATCATGTTCCACCCGATAAGATGACATGACGTTCCCTCCTTTTTCTTTTGTAAATCTATAGAATTGCCTTTTGGGCTTTTTATAGAAACAGTATAGCAATTTTTTTATAAAAATAAAAGGGAAAGAATAAAGGCATGTAAAAATGCTATAAACAGAAAGTGACCACAACCAAAGAAGTTTTTATTTCATCTTTCTGCATATATTGAAACTGTAATCAGGCTCGTACAGTTAATTTGTGGGCATCTAGTTTTCTCAAAGACTTTCACAAACCATTCTCTAGATACTGAACAACTCTAGAAAATGGTTCGCATGAATATTGTACAATGTAATTATTCTATTCTCTTCTTACATTCTTTTCGCATGGCAACAAACGATTTCGAGTCTTTTGGGGTGAAGGTTTTTCAGTGTTTTCTGGTGCTTGTTTGTGTTAACAGGTGATGGCGCAAAGCCTTGAAAACACTGGGTTTCACGGCAGAGAACAGCAAAAATTCAGCCTTTTGTCCAGCCAGAGAAAAAAGCAGGTTTTGTGTTGGTTTGTTAGCATTTTGTTAGCAAATATCATTGTTTATATCATCTGTCTTAGGTCAAAAGACCACACAGAAAGAGGAAAAATCCTCTCTGTGTGGTCTTTTTCTATCTGGAGGAATGCTTATGAAATTAACACGACCTTTTGCTATGGTGGAAAAAGATGTCCTCTTTTCCCCGGAATTGACTGCCCTTGAAAAATTGGTTTACTGCGTTTTGTGCGCCTTTTCTGATAACAATACCCGCTCCTGCTACCCTTCTTATAACACCATAGCAGAGAAAGTTGGCTGTTCTAAAAAGACTGCGATACAATGCGTCGCATCGCTGTGTGAAAAAGGCTGGATGCAGAAAATGGAACAACGGACGAAGAAAGGCGGGCATCGCAGCAATTTGTATTTTCTTGTTTTGTCCCCGGAAAAACAATACCTCTACCCTGCCCACGCAAAACCGGAATCCCCTTCTCCGCCGGAAAAATCAGATTCTTCTTCTGATGGCGAATCGTATTTTGGTTATGCAGAACGGTTGGAAGATGTTAAAAATAGAATTGAATATGATTACTTTGCGGAACATATGCCAGATCAGCTTTATATGGTGGATTTCCTTTGCCAGTGTATCCCAGAGCTTTATGATACTTCTTTCCCTGAAGACAGAAAACTGCTGAATCAAGTCAGCAGTCTGGATATTATCGGGTTTTTACACCATACAGCTGGTCAGAATTATTCTGGAGTAAAAAATATGAAAGCTTATTTGAAAACCATGTTTCTGGAATATCTTCGGAACGAACAGCTGCTTGTGGCAACGGCTGTACCGCCCAAGATATGATAGATGGAGTATAGATACATGGGTATAGTTCTTTAAATATAGTTTGGGTGAATGGACGAAACAAGGGAGATGAATGTGGGAAACAAGGTGTTGAAAGTAATACACCATAGTGGGGACTTGAAGAAACCAGAAAGACATATTTTCAATTCGAATATATAGACGGTCATTCCCTACAATGATATACTTTTCATAGATACTTCCCTATGAAAATAACGAGGTGAATCCCATGGATGCAAAGGAAAAAATCAATACCATATTGTGTAACGCATTATCTGACTGTGCAAATCTTGTTGGTGGAAACAGTTTTTTGCTTCGAAAAATCCATTCTAAATTGCCTACCGAAGCAGTTCATATGAATATTGAAAATGGAGATTTTCTGCTAGTTAGCCAACTGCTGAATGCCATCGGAAATATACTGCAATTTGATGATGAAAATCAGGTATGTACTGCTGTTGTCGGTTCTGGATTTGCAAATATGAATCCTGCCCTTGTTGTGGCAATGATGGAAGATCAGACTCTCTACCTTGCTGCCTATGCCAAAGAAGGACTGATTAAACAGCACACAGCGGAAAAGGCGTTGAAAAATATCGTTGATTCTTTGCAAATGATGGAACAGGAGTCTGAGTGATACTGTTGGTGCAGAAAATTTGAGTATGATATGTCCTTCTGCTATCCTTTCTTACGTACTTGTTGACAGAAAAGAAAAGAGAACCCCTTTATTTTAGAAGTTCTCCCTGCTCTTAGACAAGTGTTATCACAAATGCATTTTACAATATGATGTATTTTTTGAGGAGGCAAAGCTATGTGTGCAGAAAAATGTCCCTATTGCGGTGGCGAATTGGAAAAAGGTAAATTGATCAGCAGAGGCGGTAATTTTTTCTTGCCTGATGGTGAAAAAATGCCTGCCCTGTTTACAGAAAAATCAATGAATAAGAGCAGAGCTATTTTATTGCCTCCAGATATTGTTTCTGATGGAGATGTACAGTTTCCAGTGGGTTATGTGTGCCGGGTATGTAAGAAGATTATAATTTCATATTCTGAGTGCACGGATGTAGATATATGGAAAAATTCTATAAATTAGGATTCTTATATGATAAGATTTGGTGGAGTACTTGGAAATAGAGTATTTCACAGAAGTATCCAAAAGTTTGTATAAACCTTCAAACTGATGTAAAATAAATTTACCAGTTTGGAGGTTTATTTTATAGCTAGGAAAAAAAGATATCCTACAAAAGCTACCTTTTGAGAAATAATGGTAGTGTCAAGAGTTTCACGCAAATTGGTTTGCAGCCCATGGAATAAATGGATAGTGTCAAGGTTCTTTCGCAAAAACAAATTTAGCCATTTGGTAGCCGGCAGTCAACCGGCTATGATATCAGACAGCAGATCATCCTCTGCTTTGAAAAGGTGATCCATGTTCATGTAACGTCTGGCTCCCTAGTTCGTTGCTGCTACATGGCGCAGTCTGGCACATACGGGCATCAGAGCACTTTGCCTATCAGGGAAAGCACTGATTGCTTTTGTTCGGCGCTTGATCTCACGGTTCAGGCGCTCAATGGTGTTGTTTGTTCGAATCCGAGTCCAATGCCGAGTAGGAAAATCCCTATAGTTTAAGGTTTCTTCAATACTATCTTCAACCTTTTGTGCAGCTTTTGCCAGTTTCATAGCTTTCAGCTTTTCGGCTACCTGTATCGCCTTTTCACGGGCTGCTTCCTTACTTTCCTGAGAATGGATGGCTTTCAGCATGAGGGCTACAGCCTTCATTTTCTTCCGGGGTGTTACGGAAAAGATGTTCCTGTAAAAATGTACTGTGCAGCGCTAGTATCTGGCATCCGGAAAAACTTCAGGAATGGTCTCAAGCATACCAAGGTTTTTATCACCGATAATCAGACGCACACCAGTAAGCCCTCGCTCTTTCAGCCATACAAAGAAAGAGCGCCAGCTTTTGCAATCTTCTTTCATTCCTTCAGCAGCACCGAGAATTTCACGGCAGCCATCCTGACTGACGCCGATAGTAACCAGAACGGAAACATTCTGAATCTCACCGCTCCAGCTGCGTTTCAGGTAGACACCATCTACATAAACATAGGGATATTCTCCGGAAAGCGGACGGATGCGCCATGTTTCGATATGTTCATACGCTTTTTATTTAGGTTACTGATTGTTCCGGGAGATACTTTCGTTCCCATAAAGCTTCGGTAATATCTTCCACTCGACGGACAGAGACACCTGCGAGATACATTTCAATTAACATTTCTTCAACAGAAGATTCTCTGCGGCGGTAGCGTTCAATAAGGGCTGTTTCAAAAGAAATCCACTTGAGTTTAGGAACTTTCAGCTCTACTTCTCCAGCTGTTGTATGAAAGTTTCGCTTATAATGTCCGGAACGATATCCTTGACGCTCAGAAGAACGCTCATACTTTTCAGCGTTGACTAATTCATCTGCTTCCCTATCAAGCAGAGTGTTTAGGGTTTCTTCGACATTGCTACGGACAAGATCTTTTAAATCATGCTTTATTCTTTATTAAGTCCTCATTTAGCTATATAATTTTATCAGACACGGTTTGGTTTTAAAGCCTTCTTTGATAGGTTTTGTTGTGGTGACTTAATTCTACCAAACGGCTGTAGACCATGTCTTTATTATTATGAAATTTTATTTCTGCGAAATTTATTATACGTCATTAATTTTTCGGTAAAAAATCAACGTTCATTTTTGCGAAAGAATCTTGACACTATCAGGTCATCAGCTCTTTGCCACAATGTCAAGTGATGAATTCAAAAATGGGCAAAAAAATACCCCTCCTCGAAGAGGAGGGAAATGCTAATTTAAATGTTGCAGTTATTTTACCATTATTTTTTCATTAGGTCTACAAATTGGATTTATGCATAATACAACCGTTAGCGGATCAATGTCATATTCACAGGCAAGTATATTGGCATCTACCATTATACCAATTTCCCAAGCATTGGTATTTTCTTCTTTAGGAATCTTTTGCCGACGAATATCATCATATTCTGAAAACTGTTTTTTTATAGCCGTTCTCTGTGATGCAGTTAAATTGTTGTATTGTTTCAAAACCTCATTTACTGGACATAAACTTTTAGCAAATACATTTCCAATCGTAACCCATTTTTGAAAATCCGCCTTTGATTTCAATACATATTTGATTTTCATCTAACAGTCCTCCAAAATTCTTGTACTGAAGAAAAGTGTAAAGCACCTCTTTGGTTCGTGATTGGTAATAAACTACGCACTTTTTCGCACTGTTCATCAGAAAAATAGTAAAATGTACACGCGTCAATTTCAGACTTATCTATTGTTTCGAATATATGAAAATCATTCCAAGGTGAAAGCCCTAAGATCACCAATTCACCGGTAATCTTAGACAATTTTTCAAAATGATAATCATCAGTAAAGGTCAGCTCCGGATGTTGTACCTTCATTTGTACTGCATATCCCATATTGGCAGTAATTGTATTTGTATCTTTGGTCCAACTATCAACATCTGCCTTTATATGCTCATCTTTTAGATATGCAGCTGCCAATTTTTCCATCGCAGAATTAGCCAAGGAATATTGCTTAACCTGAAATTCCTTGTATTCACCACAATGTGTCGATAAGGCATTTGAATACAAATAAAGGTATTGTGGATCAACCTCATATTCCTTAATAGGAGCATCCGGAAGTTGATTGCGAAAAGAAGTGGGATCATACACAGCTGCGAGTTTATCGAACTGACCATGTATATGGTATACTGGTTTTTCTACAACCGAATCGACATTGGAATCATAATTAGTTGTGAATATAGAATCAAACTGTCTTAGATAGTTAACAAACTTTTCTGGGTACAATCGATATAGCTCATTAACCTTTCCATCGTTATAGATAGCAAATAAATAGGAAATTCTCAATGCTTCTCTCACATAAAATTGAACTGGATTTACAGTTCCAGTTTTATGGCAACAAAGATCATGGAGCAAATAATAATCTTCAAAACCTATATCTGTCATTCGCAGAGTTCTAATTTTAGATGCATATTGCTCACGAAAAGACACAAGAGATGCTCTTTCGGCTGAACAATTGGCATACTGATCATACTGCCCTCTAATTACATCCCTTGCTTCTAAAAAAAGTTGCCCCAAATAATTCTTTAAAAGATATGGAAAATCTACAATTATATGAGAGGGAAAATCCTTTCTGTCACAGTTTTTCAATATTCTTAAAACAATTTGTTGTGTAGTATAATCAGTTGAATTAAACTGAATGTTGATACCATTCCCGACCAATAAATGTTTCATTTAACTCACTCTTTCATGCTATAAACTATTTCGCTATCTCTCCGACAAAATTATAGACAATCCTGACTTCCTGTGTCTTTTGCCCATTGATTTTCTTGACCTCGCCCACTAAAATCCAACTAATTAGGCGGTTTAGCACCGTTTCATCCAGTTCTTGGATGGTGGCATACTGCCGAATCCCCCGGATAAAGACGCAGACTTCACTTTCTTGAGCATCGGACTGCTGAATCATTCGCATCAGTTCCTGCAAACGGCGCTGATTTTTTTCCTGCTCCTGCTCCATAGCGGCGGTTAGCTTCATAAACCGCTGCTCAGAGATCACGCCTTTGGCCTTGTCAGTATAAAGGCTCAGGAACATATCGTCAATTTCCCGGTTTCGGCCTTCCAGGCGTTCACGCTCTTTCTGCATCTCGGGGAAGCATCCGCCATATATCGGCGCTCCATCCGGCTGCTCAACCGCCGATCCGCAGCCTACTTTCACGGAGGTTAAGGAAAAATTTGACCGTGCCACGCAGCTGGGCAGTAATGAGCAACGGGTAATCCACGAGTTTTGCGACCAGATGCAGATTCCATTTGACAAGATTGCGTCCCAGAATTTCTCAGCATTTATGCGGATACTGAGCCTGCCTAAATTGCTGAAAAATCCAATCAATCTGAGGGGAAAGGCGCGGCCACAGTCTTACCATGGAGCAAAAAAGAGAAAGAAAAAAAGAAATATTAACTTCTTGCCAACTCCTAAAATCGACCACTATCCCTGTGGTCGTTTTTTTATAAGGAAAATCACGCGTTTAACACGTGGTTTTCTCTATACCAAAATATTTTAAATCTCTTCATATCACACCTGCCAATTATGCTATTACCTTATCAGTTCTGGATGTACTAAATCCTTAGATTTTGGTTCAAACAGTTTATCAAACAAAGCTCTATTGCGCTGTTTAGCGTCCTTAAGCAACTTATCATAAGAAATAACTTCGATATATGTTCCAACAGTTTGATTGTATCCGAAGTAGCCTTCACCATCTTGAGTTGGAACTAATCCTGCTCTTGCTGCACTTTTCTTAAGAGTAGGGGTAACATCCGCTATGACATAGCAGTAGAACGCAACTTGCTGAACATTTGCGAATCCACGTCCATTTGATTTCTTAACCTTGCCTTCCTTAATGTCCGTTACATAGTCATAAACCTGCGCAATGGGATCTGTTTCTTCTTTTGCAAGATCATTTCTTTGGGGTCGCTTTAGTTCTACAATTGTGATTGAGTTAATGTTCTCCGGATCAGCAGTATAAGATAATGCCGCATCAAAAATTGCTAAATCCATTCGCTTATCTACGGCACTATCCAAAACCGGAATAGTATTAATTTTTTTATCCGACGCCAGAAAATGATGATACGCCATTCGGTCATCAATCAACCACAAATTCATATCATCCAATTTTATCTCATCTGATGTAGTCTGCATTGGACAAATTATACTATGAATCCGTGATTCTTTGCTATATTTTCCTTTTTCATCTACTTCCAAAGCTTGTTCAAGAAGATCTATGACTGCTTTTCTGCGTACCACATACTCTGCCAAGCTCGCACGACTCAATTCCGTAATATTCTCGCAATATTCATCAAATAATTTTTGGAAGCTTGGATCAGAAGTTGCATCCTGTTTGACTTTTTCCTCGATGTCATGCTTTTTCTTAGCAGTATCAAGTTCCCATTGTTGTTGCTGCTTATAAAGTTCCAAGTCCAGCTTGTCTTCTGGCAAACCTGCAGGAATTCTGTCATAAACTTCTGGGTGTCGATTTAGAAGCAGCCGATATTGTGGCCGTTTTGTTTTGACTAACATATCAATCTGAGTTTTCTTCTCATCGGCTACTTTTGTTAGCTCATCACTCAAATAGGCACGAATATACCCGACTGCTGTCTCAACAATTTCCGGTTCTCTTGTATCACTAAACATCGGACCGTCTGAAAAATCAAAATCCGATCTTTCTGTATTAACAGCTTCATCCAAATAATCACCAGCCAGATAGCCAACATAGTAATATGCATCATCACTACTAACCAGTTTTTTCTTCATATCCGGGATATAGTTTGAAAGTGCATATGATTTAACTTCACGATTGTTCGCACACAAGTGAAGTTCGTGCTTATCCGCACCTTCTGTCAGAAGCATATGATATAGCGTGTAGTGTTTTCCCCTCAGTTCCATAGGATCCTGATGAAGAGAATCTTTATATGTTTTCTCATAATAACTGTTAAGGTTAAAACTCTCCCCTCGATTATCTTTTAATATAATTTGAGGACATTTTCCAGTAATAAAATAAGGAAGGCAATGTTCGATTATCTTTTTTGCCAAACTTTCCAAAGAGTATGCCACAGAATCACGATATGGGTTTTTAAATCCATCCAAGCTAACAATCGTCTGCTGTTGCACATCGTCTAACTTAAGTATACTGTCATTTTGCTCTGGATTCACACCAGTGAGAGAAAAATCAAATGATCTAAGATGCCAGAGGTCATCTTCAAAATAGGTGCTTTTGATGGTAACCTTATCAAATGCTTTAAGCCACAAGAACCGTCCAATACCCTTACAGCCTTTCCGCACTTTCAGTTGAGAGTAAGCTTCCAAGAAAGATGTGTAATTTTCAGTGTTAAAGCCATTACCATTATCTGTCACAACAAAGGTCTCGAAATGATTGAGTTCTTCAGTCATCTTCCCTTGCCCATCCGTCTTGAGTTGAACGCGCTCTGGGCGCAAGGCATTAATAACAATCTTCTTTTCATCTACATTGCTGTCTTCAAGTGACTGAATCGAATTAATGACCGTTTCAAAAAGCGGCCACAACGCCTTTGTAGTTGATAACTTTATCTGCCCAACTTGTCCAGCAACATTTACTATTATAGGCATATAATTCCCGCCCTTTCCCTTTAAAAGCAATCCACATACATGATAGGTTATATTACTTTTGTCCCTGTTTTCCTTTGTTTCTCATATGTACTCCAGATAAAGTCAACAAATGTAATACTGCTTCCAACTGCTAATTTAGCTTGCCATTCTTCCAAGTCTTGAAATGATACTGTTTTCCCATATCCACCACCAAATGAATTTCTTATTTCTGCCAATTTTGTTGAAATCGCCCTTAAATTTCCTAAAACGGCTTTTATAGCATCTGCACCCTGATCTGTCTCATGTACATTAGCTGGTAATAAGCTCAATGCACTCTTTCCTTTATTTGGTAAACTGAGATACATCATCATTTTTACTCCATTCAATGCCTATCTTATCCAAAATCGTTTTACAACAATTCTCTATTAGTTCTTTTGCAAGCCCAATAGCATTTGTTGGATTCATCGACTGCATGGCACAGCTACTGCATTTCTACCAAACCGGGACAGCCTGAAAACCAGCACATAATCGACATGATCCTCATTGCCGTTCTGTATCCGGCGCAGCATTTCTTGAAACTGCGGTCTGCCGGTGGTATTCTTGCCGGATTTTCCCTCGTCCGAAAAGGTGGCAACCACCTGCATACTGCGGTGAGCAGCTTTCTTTTTCAGGCAGTCTTGCTGTGCATCCAGACTGTATCCGTCCACCTGCATCTGCATGGAAACACGGGTATAGAGATAGCAGCGGATTCGTTTATTCAGCCGGCTGACCACCTTGTCTGTCAATATAAGCAAAATACTGCTTGTATTTATTCAACATCATAGTTTTAGAGTAATGCTCCATATAGATATAATCAGGGTCACCGTCACCTGTGATTGGAAGCATAATCTGCATTTTTCCAATACGAGCATCATTGATTTCTCTATTAAAGTTAAAATTAACTCCTTGCTTTTTTATCACTGTGGCAAGAAATAAATATATCCATTCGTTAAATTTCTCTTGTTTCAAATGAGTAATATGATCGCTTGCGACAAAACTAAATGGCTCATAAAATGCAGAACCTACGCTTCCGCTGTTCGCAAGACTAATACAATCCCCAAAAACACGGGTTCCTGGAGTAGCTTCTATGAAACCGTCTACTCCATTATTCATTGCCGTAGAGGATACATATGGTGTATCTCCTTGAATGTGATCTGCTTTTTTTAGTCGTTTCCCACGCTCAATTTCGGAAAACACCTTAGAAACATAGAATGGGCTCCACTCACTCTCGTTGAGCGAACGGGAAATACAAATATCTCCTGAGTTAGTAATATCCCGTCGAATGTGCTCCCGTTCAAATAAGTATTCTCGATTTTGCATAATCATTGAAAATTCAAAGGTCAGATAATCTCCAATGGTCTTTTCAAATTCGATATCAGTTGGGATTTCATCATTAAAATAATAGAAAGAATGTATCCACTCATCGTCTGGTTTTACCGTAGATTCCACACAAAATCTCGAAGGTGCCTCGGCACGTCCAAACCATACATCGAGTAAATGCTGCTTCTTATCCTTTGCTGAATCACCTTCGACTAATCCGATATGAGCACGCACCTCGTAGCCGTCATCACGGAAATCAATGAACTTACAGACCTTGTTTTCATCATGTGGCTCATGTGCTGTGAATATAGCAATAACCGGATTTACGCCAACTCCATAAAAAGTATCTGTGTTACATGTAATAACGCCTTCCAGCGTATGTTTTTTCATGATGCTGGCTTTGAAATTCTGTTCATCCTTAGTTTTACCAGTCATTGATGATTGAGGAACAATCACTGCAGCACGTGCGCCAACGGTAAGAGAATCTAACAAGTGTTCAATAAAAGAGAGTTCGTATTGTTCTGGATCGGCTTTCGTGCCTTGAGAATAAGGGGGATTCATCAAGCCAACTGTGGCGCCCTTCAACTGCACCTGAGCGGGATTTTTCTTCAAGAAATCGCAGCATTCCAAATTGCTGTTTCCATCCCGGCGGAGAATCATGTTGGCGGCAGCTACGGCAAACATATTGCTCTGAAGCTCGAAGCCGTGAAGTTGCTTCTTCTTGATGTTCTTCTTCTGTGCGTCTGTGTCAGCCAGCATCAGCATCCGGTGCATTGCTGCAATCAGAAATCCGGCTGTTCCGCAAGTTGTGTCGATAACAATGTCATCCGGCTGTACGTCTACCAATTCACACATCAAATCGCAGATATGACGAGATGTTAGGATAATACCCAGCGTCTGTCCATCACCGCCAGAGTAACTCATAAATTCGCCATAGAATCGACCAATGAAATCCTCGCTGGTCTTCTGGTACTTGATGCTGCGGAACACATGCTCGTACAGGAACTCTGTATAATACTTCAAGGGAGTCTTTCCGAGTGTTTCATTCATCTCGTTCAGGCGGAAGCTGGTCTGCAAAATAGCGAACTCTGCCAGCAGCTTGTCTTTCTTCGCATCAGGCCCGACATTAGAGCGCGTCAGACGCCCCTTTATCGCATTCATCAGCTTGTCACCATCACGCATACCCGGCGTTTGGTCTCCGGTTAATGAATTGATCGAGAAGCCACCGAACTCAATCTCATCCAACGCCAGCAGAATACCAGCAACCACCAGAGGTTTATCTTGATCTTTCAATGTTCCATATGTACGCAGATATTCGTGCAAATCAGCCGCATCTTTCAGAATCTGCTCGGTTGTCTTCTCGATGTCGGTTGCCTCTTCCAGCACATAACGGGTATAATACTCGCCAATATTCTGCTCAGAGAATGAGATAAAAGATTCAATGTCCGGCAACTGCTTGTAGCCCTCACGATCATCCACCCACAGCGTGTAATGATATGATGCTTCGCATCACCGGAAACTCCAACCGCAAACACCTTCTTAAACGCCGTATTCTGCGCAATATGCTTGGCATAAAAATATGCGCCATTCACGGCGTAATCAGTCACAGCTTTCACACTCATATCAATGATGCCAGAATCGGTCAGCTTAATCTGTTTGTCCATGTTGGCCTTATCCTCAATGACGAGGACAAAATCACCAATAACAGCCGTATACTCAGGATATCCGACGTTACCAGTTCCACGCTTTGAAGCACTTTTCAGTGCCTCGTTAATTTCTTTCACATTGCTGCCCTGTGCATCAAATCGAATCTTGCACTCGTCAAGCTGCGCAGCAACCCAAAGATCCATTTTTATCTCTTTTTTAGCCACGTTTCGGCACCTCCTTCCGCAACTTCTTGATACAATCATGAATCACAGCTGCCACCGATGTATTATGTTGGGCAGCATAAACTTTCAAAAATACTTTATCTTCTGATGAAAGAGCAATATTCACAGATGTGCGTTTTTCTTCTAACGCTATTTCTTTTTCTCTGTTCATGGGTATCCTCCTACCTATTTGCGCATATATGCATTTACATTATTGTACATCTATATGAGGTTTTTCTCAAGCCATAATAATAGGTCGGCACCTCTCAAAAGGTACCGACTATCACTGCTTTTCTTGCTACTCCACACCTCGACGCAACCGATCATATTCATCCGTCAGATCGGACGCGCGACTAATGAATGCGGCATCATGTTCCCATTCCTGTCGGATGGATATCTGATAAATATCTTCCAGCGAACGACCATCTCTAAACGTATGAGCTTCCATAAAGCATTTTCTGCTGGCGTCCATGTCTGTGGACGATTACAATTTATCTCTTAACTGCTCCAATTCAGCCAAAACCGTTGTCTGGGTTTCCAGCAAATCTTTCTTTTGAAATATATCCTGTACTTTCGTTCGCACCTCTGTTGTAGTGCATTCCACAAATAAATCCATAGCAGCATACCTCTGATAATGATTTTCTCTAGGATCTCTATGTAACTCTGCAGCAATCTTCACAAAGCAATAGAAGAAAGTGAAATCAGTGTCGAAAGGACCAACTTCCCGGTTATGCCGATTCCTTCCAGATCCTACTAATCGATAATGTAATTCTTCGATGTTGTGCTGATAATCCGCTGATTCTGTTTACGTTCACCTTCAATAATTGAAATCTGTATTGGAAGTTCCTTCGCATCACAGCCAAAACTTGGTTCTGTCTGCTCCAGCTTGCCGTTACCCAGAAACTATCTCTCATGTCTTTCTAGGTCCACTTCATCAATTCACAGACATGATATCTGTGGAATCGAACAGTCTATCCTTAAACTCTATTGTTTTCTTATCTCTCAAGTCATAATCATAAATTGAAGCAACTATCAACTGATGATCCGAAAAATCCCTCTGAACAATCTTCAGCATTTTTTCAACTGTACTATGCTTTACTTCTCTTCCCGTAGGAGAATCCAGTACAATTGGAAGAACAATGCCCATTTTATCTTTAATTAGCTTAATATAAGCCAATTTAAAAGAAAACACGATCTTATGAAGAATAGTTCCGGATAATGATTTCAGATCATTTGTAAAAATGTAATCTTGATTTGGTGACACATAAGTCTCGCTGACACCAAGCTCTTTCGCATATGTGCTGATACAATTATGAAGCTCCAAAACCACTCCGTTATCCTGCTTTGTCATAGAACGAATCCGTTTCTGAAGTCTCTGGCGTTCTCTTTTCAACTTATAAATAATTTCCTGTGTCGCAATAGCATCTACTCTGATTTTTTTTATATCCGAATCAAATGCCTCTATTGCTGTCTGAACCTTAAAGAGCTGTTCTTCTTTTCTCTTCTGTTTTTCTAATGATGCAATCTGCCTATTAATATCTTCCAATTCTGCTGCCAGCATTTCTCTACGTGTAGTCAGAAGCTCGTTGTTATCTATAAATCCCACCAACGTATCTCTGGTAACAGGTATCTCTTCCCCTGAACTGGATTGAACTGTCAGCTTCATATCAGCAATGTATTCTACCAATACTTTATTCTTTCGGAGAATGCTCTTTATCTGCTTCAGTTCATCTGAGACAGGTTCCCTCTCTGCTCTTAAAACTTCAAGACGACGATTTATAACCTCATCCGACACATCATATTCTATATCTTCCCCTGCCTCATGAATTGCTTCCTGATATTCTGCGACAGAGTGCATATATTCATATTTTTTCTGTTGGCGCTTTACCGCCTCTAACTGTTGCAGCTCTTCAACACACTCTTTTCCTCCCAATCCGCGAACGAGTGCTTCTATGTTAAAGGATATATTTCCTATAACCTTTCCCCTGTTTAACAAAGTCCACCCTTTTTCCTGATCCATATATGATGCGCCTAAAAGATTATCCAGAATATCTTTATTGTCACACCCCGTCAGTTTAGTATGAATCTCATAGAAATCTGTCGGCAAAGAATAATCTATCTGATCCTGTCCATCATCAATCGACAAGTAGGAATTATGTCGATATAGCTTATACTGATTTCCTTTACTTTCAACAGTAATCCAGAACTCCATATCATCAAATTTAATTCCTTTTGTACTTGGAATCGGATATCCAAGTGCATAAAATATCGCCCTTAGGAATGTTGTTTTTCCTGCGGTATTCTTCTGGCTATAGATGATATTTGCAATCCTAGAAAACTCAACAGTCTTCTTGAAAAAGCCCTCTTTCAAAGTAAACTCTACAAATCTCATAGATTAGCCCCTTTCTTTATATCCCGGATATACTGTCTCTGAGTCAGTATCCGATAAAGGATGATTTTTACGAGAGATTCCTTTGTGTCATCATCAGCATCTACTGTATTTGCTATATCCAGATAATCGTTCCAGTGATCAGCCACAAACTGTTTCTGTGCCTTTTTTGATCTTCTTTGGTCAGACAAAATCCGAGAAATTATGTCATAACTCATCGTGTTCTGATTAATGATCATCTTGTATTTCCGCTCAATCTCTCCAATTTCATCATCATTAAAGTCCTTTTTATAATCATTTGCTGCAGTCTTATCAACAACCAAAACAATAAGTGGCCATATCATTTTCTCTTTTGAAATAGAGATGGCTGTGTCGCTCTGTGTGGCATTCTGAAAAAGATCCCTCTGCCATATTTCCATTATCTTCGTGTTTATCCCCGGTACATCCACGTTTACTTCACCAAGGAACTCATTAACACAAGCCTGGATTTCTTTATAACGGTTCTTTAAATCATTCCCATAGAACGGAATTACACGAATATCCAACTTATGTACATCAAGATTTGTGTACCCGTTGTTCCGAATAATCTCATTTATTCTCTTTTGAGCAACATCCGGCAGTTCATCAAAAAACAAATGTGTTCTTCCAGTGAAATAGCTTAATGTCCGCTGATTATTGAAGGGATTCGATGAGTTGGTTACATAAGTGAACAAGCTTCCATCACCTTTTTTCGCGGCATCACTCAAAGTCTCCAGCGCCTTGGTCAGTTTATCGATAACATGCGAAGTATCATCCGGCTTTTCAACTGCCTTCACCTGCGCATAAACCTTCGTATGATCCTGAAGGATAATTTCTATATCTTCATCGGCACCCTCTACGCGGACACGCTTAGCATCCTTTATATTTTCCAACATAAGGAGTATTGCAGAATTGGTCTGAAAATCCCAACCAAAAGCAGATGCGGATGCGTTTCTATTACTCATCTCCAAATCCTCCTTCCCACTCCAGTTTTTCCTAAAATTTATTTTCAAACATTTCTATGGCTTTTTGCTTACTGATTTTTCTTCTATTCTTGTCAATTCTGTTGAAACAGTAATGCCCAATTTATTTTCACGCATATCTCAGCCTCGCATCCGTCTGCACTCTGATTATAAAAAGTCAACGAGGAATATATGAATGTAAAACGCCTAGAATATATCATGAAGGACTCCTCCCTTACTAGGTAATTCATTCATACAGGTGTCCACAAACCATTTTGTGAAAAATTTTTAACCCTACCTATTAGCTTATACATCATATATTTATACAAAAAATTTATATAATCTTGCTTAAATCTTACTCACAACCCCATATAATATTGATGAATCATATCTGCCATCAACATCCGGCGTTTCTGCAGGAATTCATCATAATTCTCAAAAGTCATCTGGTCTACATTATTGGGAATACAATTTTCCGCAAGATTCGTTTTCAATAACGTATCACTCATAATATTACCAAAGACAACATTTTTTGTTTGGCATTGTTCTTTTACTTTTGCAAAATATACCGCCGGTGCCTCATCACTAATGGCTTTATTGACTTGTGTATCTAAATAAATATAGTTAGCCACCTGATTATACTTTGTTTTACTCTTGATACCGTTCTTTTGCAGATAATTTTTAGGAAAGATATGATGTACATCTCCAGAAATTGTAATCAAATCTGCAATTTTCGTACCATTCATCAGCATAGAATTACAATTTTGATTGATTTGTGCTGCCAAAAACGTATTAAACGCAGGGCTATTCACAGAAGATGTTTCCAAGTTCTGTGGAAGCGTTACTGTCCAAAATGTTTCTGACAACGCAGATGCTTCTATTTCTGAAAGGAACTTCAAGAATCCTTTTTCTCCAATGCTTCTCATATCCCGATCCATTTGTGATTCCGGAGATCCAATATAACGAGATGTCAATGTAGACAAAACAAACCATTTCTGAACATATCTTTTGATTTGTGCATTGGGAATTTCAGGATCATCCAACAGCATCAGATATAATGTATAGGCAAAATCCAAAGTCATTTGTGAATTTAATTGTTTACTGGAAACAAAACCAGCACCTTTGATTGCCATAACAAACTGAGAAAAATGGTATTGGTTGATAAAATTCATAATTCCTTGATCCAACTTTTGATAAGAATCATCTATGATATCATCTCGATATTCTTTTGTGATAAAATCTCTGCCAGACAGCAGGCTGACCAAGTCTGCCAACTTACCACGGCGGAACTGATGCATAAATGACACTCTAAGCATATCACCGAAATTAGGATCATAAATATCATCATAATCGTTGGCAAGCCATTTGATTTTTGCCGCATATTTGGAATCCTGAAATTCCTGATCTTTGATCATTTGAGAATAGAAATCGGGTTTTACAGCCAAATGACAGAAATAATCTACTGTTTTACGCATCAAACTTCCATTATGATCTGTATCTGCAGCCATTTTTGACATAACAAAGTCAGACTGACTTAACGCCGTTCCCTTGGAATTGATACGAATAAAAATCTCTGTAACTTCATCAATTTCCAGAGAAGCATCCAACTCAATCACACCAATCTGTCGATTTGCAATTCCCTTTAGCCTAGACAATGTTTCTGACAGTTCATCCAAATCTACTCCTGGATTATCATTTGCATATTCATTTTCAAAGGCTCTTTGTTTAAAACCTGCTGTAAATAATACAGAAATATCCGGTATCCATTTTTTATCTTTCAAATGAGAAGCATCTTGCACTGCAAACCGTTTTGTTTCATCTTCTGCTAAAGGATTGAAAGCAATCTTGATACGTTCTTTATTAAAATCATCATCCAGAACTTCTTTTCCTGAAATAGCTGCCATTAATGCAGTCACTCTTTGCTGACCATCAATCAACACTTTTTTGCCATTGGCTTTTCCGCCATCTTTTGTTTTTACATCGGGATTTTTCCATGTAATGATGTATCCAGTTGGATATCCATTATATAATGAGTCAATCAAATCTCTCACCTGACTACGTTTCCAGACAAAAGGACGCTGAATTTCTGGTATCACAAAATCTTCTGCTTCAATAAGCCCTAAAATCGCATGTACTGAATATTGCATTAAATTAAATTTTTCGCCTGTCATTTTATACTCCTTTTTATGTTTAAATGAGCATTATCTCTTATTTTAAATAAAAACTTACCTTATTCCAATTTATCCAAAGGGATTAAATAAAACCTCTATATCTTATTTCTTATTTTTCAAAATTCTTTTTGCTTCATTTATATCAATTTTTGCTGAATAGCCATGTTTTTCTAACAAATGTAAAAGATGTGCTCCTGTCAAAAGTGTAAGCGGCTTTCCTTTTGCAAAATCATATGCATCGTGTCCATAACCGGAAGTTGTAACTAAAATACCTTTTGTTGCCCCCTCATTTACCACTGTCCCATATAAATCTCGTACAGCAGATACACTAACAACATTCGTATATCGTTTTGCTTGAATAACAATCTTTCCTCCACGAATGGGATCAGGATCAAACGCTATTGCATCAACACCACCATCACGACTTGCTTGCGTTATTTTAACCTTACCACCGTTTATACTGAACTCTTTTTCAAATATCTCACGTATTAAATTCTCAAAATCCTGCCAATCCATAGCAGCTAAATTAATACTATCATCTAATCTATCAGCCACCGAATATCCTTCAACAAATCTCTTATCTTTTTGCGACATTTCTAAAATTGGGGCAACCGGTGTAATATGAGCCAATGATACAGCAGATATTCCTTTCACACTTCTAAACCATGTTTCCGGATCAAGAGCAAATAGGTTTAATTCTTCAAATGATTTTCGTCCTACGTTTACAGTTAAAATACATGGCTTAATTTTCTTTCCAGTTGATAAATCAACTGTATGTATTCTTCCATTCAAAACAATATAATTGATCAATGAAGATTGACTGCTAATCTGAAACACATGATTAAATATAATCAATACAATTTGATAAATAATATCATTATATTTGCTTTTCACATAAGAATCAGAATAATATGTTTCCTTAAATTCATCTCTTGACTTAATATAATTTACACTTTTTAATCTAGGTAAATCATTAATAGTAGGTAAGAAAACATCTAATATGATCCTCTTGCTATCCGGATCATATTCTGCTTCAATTGCACCTTTAAAATTAAATGGTAAATCTATGTTTTCTAAAAGTTTTGTAATATAAGCCTCAACTGCTTTGGGTTTGCATTGAGAAAAACCATTTATGATATCATCAATATCTTTATTTTTCCGCGCTTGTTGTGCTTTAAAATTATCACGTCTTATTTCCCACTGTTCTCTTTTTATCCGGTTCATTTTTTGTATTTCTTCATTTGCCTCTCGAAGATCTGCAATTGACTTCTCCCATAAAGCATGATCTTGTTCAAAATTTCTTTTATTTAGAGCTTCAATTTCCTCTCTTTTTTTCTTTGAAAAAATTGAAAATAGCGATGGTCGTATTTGATATTTATTATCACCAATCTGAGGTTCTAATGGAATTTCTAATAATGGTTCATCCTCGGGTTTTACTTCTTGGTAAGCCGAAAAATCTTTTAATTTATTTAAATCAAATGGTTTTATATTAATATGATTTACCAACAACTCATCAAAGTATTGTTGTTCCTCTTCTGCCTGTATTGACAATTCTAATGCGTAAGCAACAGAATCCATTTCATGTTGCTTTTTCATTTCTTTTTCAACTTTTCTTTGCCATTGTTCATCCCATTCTGCTTTTAAAGTATTAACTTTTTGTTGCAACTCTCGTCGGTTAGATGCTTTTACTACCCTATATTTATTTAGACCATCATGCCATACTTCTGTTTGATATGTATACTTCCTTGCCATATCAATAAGTCCTCTCCATTCTTTGTTCAACTTATCAAAACAACTGACATTTAATTTATATTTTACCCAGATGCTCCAATCTTGCTATAATCGCTCCACCGGTACGCTTAAAGTACTCCTTCATTTCTTTACGCTTGCATCCCCGCTCAAACATTTCGCATAAAATACGATCATCTTCCTCTGACCAAGGCTTCCCTGCATTCTCTGGGCGAGATCTAGTAACACTTGTTTTGACATTTCCAAGCTGCTGCACTGCAAGATGCAAAGCACGTATCATATCAGGTTCATTACAGACATGGTCTTCTGGCAATATTTCACCAGTAAAAGGATCAATTCCATCAGCTAAAATCGATAATAATTCTCTTGCTTTTGAAGTATCCATTTTCGCCCCTCTTTCTTTACTCCCATTATAATCGTTTATAATATGTATCCAGCTTCTCTAAACAAATCTTCTTAATCTCCTGTTTTTCCCCTTCTGTCAGTTTCCTCCACACACTCTCATCCACCTGAATCACGCCGAGTGTTTTTGTATGGTACATCATCTGCATATCCTCAAAGCGCTTGAAGGGATTGGACAAAATATTTCTTTCTATCTGACGATCAGTTGTTCCCTCTTTGGCATAAATGCTGTTTGCCTTTTCCACCACCAGCCCCTTCTCTTTCCGTTCTGCATAAAAGCTTTTGAAAAAAGCTACCAGGTCTTCTAACTTTACACGTCCTTTGGGATCTGCATGTTGTAAAACTCCCAAGAGCAGCACCGGTTTATAGGAATAGCTCATGTCCATCTGGCGCACCATGTCCATAAAAAGTTGTTTTCGGTTAGATTCGTCAATCAATGTCCACCCAAACTGTTCTGCGTACTGTTTCAAAGTCTCCTCTTTGAAATATTTGAACACACGATGCTCACTCATTGGTACCACAAGATCAGGAATCATCTTTCCTTCCCTCACATATCTCTCAATGGTTTCTGTCTGCACATTCACCCGACGGACAAATTCCATTTGTGAAATCATACCGGCTGCTTCTTCTTGCCAGTTGAAAATATCCACCACTTCATAATCCAGAGCATCCACTGGCCAGTCAATCATGGCGTACGGTCGTTCCCCTTTTTCATACAACCCCTGTTCTGCACGCTTCTGTTTCTCACTTCCCAGAACCAATGCACCTGGGCGATACTCCTTTAACCGAAACATCCGATGCATAGAATATGGCGTATTGAACTGTCCTGCATTATCCACAAAGTCAAAAACCATCAAGCTTTCTTTCCCTTCAGCCAAACGCATACCACGTCCCAACTGTTGGATATACAGCACCTTTGACATCGTAGGTCTTGCCATAAACAACACTTCTGTTTCCGGGCAGTCCCATCCTTCATTCAACAAATCACAAGCACAAAGTACTTTCACTTCACCCTTTTGAAATCGCTCCATTACCTCCTGCCTAAGACTTGCTTTCATGGCACCTGAAACAGCTTCTGCCGCAACCCCAGCTTGATACAATCTTTCTGCAATTTCTTCTGCGTGTTTTACAGAAGCACAGAAAATAACCGTCCGTTTATCTTTAACATATTGAAGCCATGTATCTACGATCAGTTGGTTTCGCTCAGGTACAAAAATTTTGCTCTCCAGATCCCGAATATGATACTGCACACTATGAAAACGAACCTTTGACAAATCAATATTCGTATGTATCCGAATGCACCGCACCGGAACCAATTCTCCAATTTCTACCGCAGTCTGGATATCCAGTCGATGTACCGTATATTTGAAAATATCTAAAATATCTGCTTCATCTGTCCGCTCCGGTGTTGCAGTCAATCCCAATGTAAAATCAGGTTTGAAATAAGAAAGTACTTTCTGATAAGTATCCGCTGCCGCATGATGCGCCTCGTCAATGATCAAATAACTGAATTCATCTTCTTTGAATTCATCTAAGTGCAAAGCAATACTCTGGATACTTCCGCAGATTACAAAAGTGTCTCTGTCTTTTTGATTATCGGCAAATACCCCTGTTGTTACATCAGACCAAAGTTCTCGAAATGTTTTTGCCGCCTGTTCCACCAGTTCAATGGTATGCGCCAAAAACAGGGTTTTCTTTCCCATACGTTTTGCATCTGAAACTGCTGTTACGGTTTTACCTGTCCCCGTTGCATGGTGCAAAAGTCCAATGCTTTCATGGGCTTTCCGCATTTCTTTCAGGGCATCTAAAGCTTTTTGCTGATGATCCTTTAACTCAAGATTCGAACCATCCAATGCCTTTCCTTTTTGTGTTGGCAGATAATCTTCGATTTCTCGAAAATGCGGATGCTGACCTAGAAAAATACGCAGTTCATCTTTTACCAGCTCTGGCTGCTGCTGTAATTGATGCACCGCCCAACGATACACATCCCAACCAAGATATACCATGCTGTTTTGTTTCAAGAGATCATCATAAAATTTATTTCTAGATACCAGACTTGGATTGTGAGATGCTTCGTCATCGATTTCGATAGCAATTTTCTTTCCGCCGTTTTCCAAAAGAAAATCTGCATATCGACTATTTTGATAAATATCATAAAAATGATATTGGGAATAAAGATACCCTGCCTTTTCCACGCCAAATGTATCACTGAACAGTTCTATAAACAAATTTTCTGCACTGCTGCCAGATACAGATTGATAGTTCGTCATCTTCATCCCCCATTCCAAATCAGTCTTTTGACTGCACTTCCTTCAGCAAAATCCTTTTTTCAAAACCGCCTCTCTGTTTGGCTTTTTCTTTTCTGACCTGCTCCAGTTCTTCTACACTCCAGCCCCTTGCTTTCACCACAGCATACATCACTTCCAGAAGATCAGCCAGTTCTTCCAGAGACTTGCTTTCTTCATACTCGTTCAGTTCTTCCTGAAGTTTTTCATCCAGCAGTGCAAGATATTCCTCTGAAGAAAGCACTTCGCATACGCACTGCTTACCGTCACTCTCTATAATCTCTGGGATACGATCCCTCACTAATTTGTGGTATTTTTTACTGTCCATAGCCATCCTCCATCCGCCGTTTCTTTGTTATCTTCATTATGCCACAGTCTGCAAAAAAACACAATTTCCGCCAGCAAAATATTCACATCCCATTACGTTTTTTATCGTTCAAAAACGCACCTGATGCCAGCACCGACGTCTGCGGAAAATCCCATGTTTTCTAAGCAAACTCCCGCTTTTTTCTTCCTGTGACGCACGAACCGACGTCTGCGGTGCAATACCAGCACCTGCAAAAAATCCCCACACTGTGGGGATTTGAGGGCTTTTTTGACCGGCTTGATGCCGGTCTTTAACCTGCTATCATTTTTCGCATTTCAAATACTCCGAAATATATCACATTTTGCGATATTTCAAGATTTCGTTTTTCCGCCAATTTTCACACTTATGGGGCAATTCCTCTACCCTGAAATGAAAACGCCACACAGGGGCGCACAAGGGCACACAGGGCATCCTTTACTGTTAATAGCGCCGCCCATATTCTTTCTTTACCCATCGCTCGAAAATCGAGAAAATGTCCAACCCCTCTTGACATCCCTCTCCACAAGAGTTTATATACCACAAGCGGCTCTGCCGACTTCAAAAAACGGAGGTTATGTTATGGACATACTGCAATCTTTTCTTTCACTTTCTGATCCACCCAAGCCTACATTTTCGGAAACCTTTCATTTCGCTCAAGAGCTGCGTAGCGCTCTTGGCACAAAATCTTACCTGCTGGATCACTATTTATCTTTGTTTTTTCAGATGGTATCCCAGCTCGATTTCATTGTTTTGCAGGACGAAGCCCAAGCTGTCATGGGAGAAATGCAGCATCTATTTTCCAATACCAACAGCGAAACATCACCAAAGATTACTGCCATCATGGAGCAGTTCCCTTGCCAGGAAGCATTTACAAGGCAAAATCTTTGCCTGTTATCCACAGCAGATTTCATTTTGGAGCAGTCCCTTTTGGATTTTCTTGCAGAAAAAAATCACCTTTTCTCTGCTATAGACATCATAGAACTTCAGCAGACAGAGAACAAAATCAGAGAATACATCGGCAAAGAAAAGCTGGACACCTTTCAAATTATCCTGCTTCGACGATTTCTTCCCTGTTCCCCGCTCCAACTTTTCTCCCAAATCATCACCACAGAACTAGTCAAACGATTTCTGACCAGAGATTTGGAAACGGATCAGCAGGTCTTTCGGTTATTCCTGAATCGTTTTCTCCCATGAAAAAAAGCAGCTTTCGGTGCTGCTTCATAAGAAAACAAGTATGCCAGAATCCTTTTGATAAAAGAATTCTGGCAATCATATTTTTATCGAAATTGTTTTCTTCGGAAGACAGCTATTGCGTTTCCCCTTAAGAAATCAAAGAACAAAAAAGTTTTATTAAGGGAAACCTGCTGTCCAGCCGTTTTTTTCATGTTTTAATCATTTTCTTCCATTCTTTTTCGTTTTCTGCTCTGATAAACATGGTACTGATTCCTGCACCGATGGGAGCAGTAAGCACTCCGAACATCTTCCCGATAGAAATATTTTCCACAGTGTTTGCAGATAGCAACCGGATTTTCTTCCTGTCCTAACGCCACAATACAGGCAGTTTCTGCAACCATTTTCAGGCTATCGAACACCCAGCAGGCACCCGGCACAGGATCATACCGCAGCACATAAGGGACGCCTGGATGATAAAAACTTTCTATCCTTTTTCGCAGAATCATTTTTTCCCAAGGCTCATACCTGTGGTCTTCCAACATTTCTTTGGTACGAAAATGCTCAAACATTTCCTGTAGAAAAGGGATGATCCAGTCTACTGGCTCACAATAATTTTTAGAAAACACCAAATCATAGATGGGAGAACGCCCCTGTTCTTGCCATACTCCCAAAAGTTTTTCTCCATTGGGTTCCACTTGGAACTGTTCCATATATTTTTCTGTATCTTTGGTGTCACTGGAAAATAAAAAGTATTCATTTTCCGGCAGTAGAACTTTAGACTCCAAATAAAAATATGGATTCACAGGCAGAGATGGCATCCAACCTAGCAAGCCATACTTGGAAACAAAATCCAAAGCCACCGCTGTTATTTTTTCTCGACTTTCTGCATTCGCAATCGCTTTTCCTGTATTCAGCACATCGGCAATCAATGTTTCTTCCTTTTCCACAGGATCGTACCACAGCAGCACTGCGTTTTCTTCTGGGGCAATATGCTCCTTCCCATATCGTTGGACGATGCGATAACCAGAATATTTTGCCCATGTGGAGATTCGATTCTCATAGATTTCTTTTATTTTTTTCATGGCTTCTGCCGCCTTTCTAGCATGATATTTTCATATGTTCCCTTGCTCGTTCCCTCAGTTTTCGGATATTCCGCTCGCTGCTGCCCAACAATGTGGCAATATCTTTTACGGAAAACCCATGGACATAAAACAAAAAAACAACTTTTCTCTGCATTGCCGTTAACGTCCGCAGTGATTTTGCCAGCCCAATATTTCCAGTCAGCTGGTACAGGTCTGCGGAATTTCTGGAAAAAATCCATTCCAGCCAATTTTCATCCGTCTCCGATAACTTCAATTTGATTTCGGAAGAAAGATATTCTTCCTTTTCATTCTGGCACTCACAAAGGGTTATGTCCAGCATATCCCTTTTTTCTTTGTGCCTTCTGTTGTTGCAGTTCTCCGCACGATCCAATTCATCCAGCACAGG
This sequence comes from Anaerotignum lactatifermentans DSM 14214, assembly GCF_900142265.1. Lineage (GTDB taxonomy): Bacteria > Bacillota > Clostridia > Lachnospirales > Anaerotignaceae > Anaerotignum > Anaerotignum lactatifermentans. The sequence continues at coordinate 43,992 of NZ_FRAH01000009.1, forward strand.
TTTCCATTGTTCTATCACCACTTTTTCCTGTTCTGTCAGTCTTTCTTGCTCCATTAAATCACGATACGTATCAATAATCAACACCTCCCGCAAAAATATTTTCGATTTGCGATACCGTTTTTTGTGTTTTCATCGTCTTTATGATATAAGTAATAGTTTTATGCATTTCTCCTATTACATTTCTATAACTAAATGGTACTACACGACAATGAAAGTGAGGGATAGATTATGACGCAAGTTTCAGCAAGAAACGACTATTTTCGTATGTTTCGTTCCTATCCGGATGTGGTTCATGTGGACGAACTGCGGGAGATGTTGGGCGGCATTGGCAGGACAACTGCTTATGCCCTTTTGAAAAGCGGTCGCATCGAATCGGTGAAAATTGGACGAGTCTATTTGATTCCCAAGATTAATGTCATTCGTTTTTTATATGAATCAGAAAAATAAACGGTTACAACGGATTTTATGGAAAAGAAAAGCAGAAAAAGAGTGGTAAAAGTCATCCGACCATGGTAACATACCCAAACACCTGAGACAGATGATTTCTAAAGAAAGGAGCGATTTTATGGTAACAGGAAGTATTTACGAAAGAAAAGGCATTTATTACGCCATCGTCAGCTATTATGTGGACGGCAGAAGAAAACAAAAATCTGTCAGCACAGGCTTGCCAGTGAAAGGAAACAAACGTCGTGCTTTGGAATTTCTGGAGAACCTGAAACGGACATACGAAACGAAAGAATCCATGGAAAATATGGACGGCAGTCGGCTTTTGATGACGGATTACATGGATGAATGGCTGAAAATCGTAAAACCTTTGGTGGAGCGAGCCACCTATAAAAGTTATGACAATATGGTCTCCGCTCGTATCCGACCTCATTTTGAAAAACTGAATCTGCTTTTGACAGAAGTAGAACCGAAGCACATCAAAATGCTCTATGACGAGATTTTAGAACAAGGCTACACCACCAATACGGTCATCCATTATCACGCTGTTCTTCATCAGGCGCTTGCCTATGCTGTAAAAAACGATTACATCCTCAGCAATCCTGCGGATCGGGTAAAACGTCCCAAGAAGAACAAACATATCTCCAGTTTTTATACCAAGGAGGAAATTTTGACTTTGCTGGATATTGCCAAAGATGATCCAATTTACATCCCCATCGTTTTAAGCGCCTACTATGGGTTCCGCAGAAGCGAAACTTTAGGGATGCGTTGGAGTGCCATTGATTTTGAAAACAAAACCATCACCGTCAATCACAAGGTCACAGAGCTGACAGAAAACGGAAAAACCATTGTTTACGCAGAGGACAAGCTGAAAACAAAATCCAGCTATCGTACCCTGCCCCTGATTCCCGTTGTGGAAGAAAAGCTGCTGGAACACAAAGCGAAACTGGAACGAAATCAGAAATTGTTTGGAAACGGTTACTGCAAAGAATATATGGATTATGTTTGCGTAGACGAAATGGGCAAACTGTTTCGTCCTAATTTTGTCAGCGACCACTTTGGCTGGTTATTGAAAAAATACGGTTTGAAAAAACTCACATTCAAAGAACTGCGTCACAGCTGTGCCAGTATGCTGGTGGCAGAAGGCATCCCCATGAAATCCATTCAGGAATGGCTGGGACATTCCAACTTCTCCACTACGGCAGACATCTATTCTCATATCGACTATCACGCAAAACAGCAGTCCGCCGCTGCTATCGGTAATGCATTGCAGAGTAAAAAAGATTGAAAAGAACTTATGGAAGCGTATCGAAACAAAAAAGAAACCTTGAAAAATCAAGGTTTCCAGAGCGGAGACGGTGGGATTCGAACCCACGTGCCCTTTCGGACAACTCGATTTCGAGTCGAGCTCGTTATGACCGCTTCGATACGTCTCCATTTAGAGAATATTCAGTTTTTGGCACAGATAACATGATTTCGAGTGCAGCTCGTTGCGACCTCTTCGATACGCTTCCGTATTAACGTATTAAAGTATTTTCAAATTTTCAGTAAATTTTCTTTTGTTAGCAATTTGTTAGCATTTCAGCTTTTTTCGTTTGGCTGCTTGGGCTGAAAGCCTGATGTTTCCTGACTTTCTGGCATCGGGGACGAAATTCACCGCCTCGATTTCGAGTCAGCCTCGTTATGACCACTTCGGTACGTCTCCGTATTAATGTATTAAAGTATTTTCAAATTTTTAGAAAATTTTCTTTTGTTAGCAATTTGTTAGCATTTCAGCTTTTTTCGTTCGGCTGCTTCGGCTGAAAGCCTGATGTTCTCTAACTTTCTGGCATCGGGGACGAAATTCACCGCCTCGATTTCGAGTCAAGCTCGTTACGACCACTTCGATACGCTTCCATTTATAAATATTCAATTATTTAGCATTTTCAATATGAATTTCGAGTCAGCCTCGTTATGACCACTTCGGTACGTCTCCAAAATAACCATCTTTACAGAATTGCCTATATAGTATACCAGCCGGCAATTAAAATTGCAATCTTTTTTCCACAAATCTACATTCTTTTCCCTTCAAATCGAACATTCTTTCCCCTTCTCCCCTTGACACTCCCCTGGAATTTCTGTAAAGTAGAGAAGATGAGCATATAAAAAATAGGATTCTTTCCTATTATAAATATAGAAACAGGTGAAACGATGCAATCGAATCAAAATTCTAACTATAATAATGAGAGTATTACCTCTTTGAAAGGTGCTGACCGTGTCCGTCTGCGTCCCGGGGTTATTTTCGGGTCTGACGGGCTGGAAGGCTGTGAACATGCTGTCTTCGAAATCCTTTCCAACTCCATTGACGAAGCAAGAGAAGGCTTTGGCAGCAAAATCGAGGTAGTGCGTTACAAAGACCAGTCTATTCTTGTAAAAGACTATGGTCGCGGTATTCCCGTTGACTACAATCCCAAAGAAGAACGATATAACTGGGAGCTGGTTTTCTGTGAACTTTATGCTGGCGGCAAATACCAGAACAATTCTGGTGAAAACTATGAATTCAGTTTAGGTCTGAATGGTCTGGGTACTTGTGCCACACAGTATGCCTCTGCCTACATGGATGCTACCATCTACCGTGACGGCATGCGTTATGACTTACACTTCGAAAAAGGCGAAAACATCGGTGGTCTGGTAAAAGAACCCACACACAAACGTGTCACAGGCACACAAATTCGCTGGCTGCCCGATCGGGATGTATTCACAGATATTGCCATTCCCCTTTCCTATTTTCAGGATATTCTGCGCAGACAGGCAATTGTCAATGCTGGTCTGACTTTTGAACTTTTTGATGAAGAAAGCGGCGAAACTTTTACCTATTACTATGAAAACGGTATCCGGGACTATCTGGCAGAACTTGCTGGCAACACTTCTTTGACAGACGTTCACTACCTTCAGACAGAAACCAGAGGCCGTGACCGTGAGGACAAGCCAGAATACAAACTGAAATTTGAAGCGGCTTTCTGTTTCAACAATCAGATAAATCTGTTGGAATACTATCACAATTCCAGTTTTCTGGAATATGGCGGCGCGCCTGACAAAGCAGTGAAAAGTGCTTTTGTTTCCGCCATCGACAAATATCTGAAAACAAACAATCTTTATAAAAAAGATGAGAAAAAGATCACATTCTCTGACATTGAGGACAGTTTGATTTTGGTCATCAACTCTTTCTCTACTATCACAAGTTATGAAAATCAGACCAAAAAATCCATCACCAACAAATTCATCCAGGATGCTATGACAGATTTCTTCCGGGAACAGTTAGAAATCTATTTCATCGAAAACAAAATGGATGCGGATAAAATTGCCAATCAGGTACTGGCAAACAAACGCAGTCGTGAAACCGCAGAAAAAACCCGTGTTTCCATTCGCAAAAAGCTGACAGGCTCTCTGGATATGAACAACCGTGTAGAAAAATTTGTCAACTGTCGTACCAAAGACGTCAGCCGTCGGGAAATCTACATTGTAGAAGGTGACTCCGCTTTGGGTTCCTGTAAACAGGGACGTGATGCGGAATTTCAGGCAATCATTCCCATTCGCGGTAAGATTTTGAACTGTTTAAAAGCAGACTACAACAAAATTTTCAACAGCGACATTATTACAGACCTTTTGAAAGTGCTGGGCTGCGGCGTGGAAATCAAATCCAAGCATAACACTGGTCTGAATTCTTTTGACATCAATCAGCTTCGCTGGAGCAAGATCATTCTCTGCACCGATGCGGACGTGGACGGATTCCAGATTCGTACTCTGCTTTTGACCATGCTGTATCGTCTGGTACCAACACTCATTGAAGAAAAGAAAGTTTACATTGCCGAGTCCCCTCTTTATGAGATTGTCAACGGCAAAGACACTTACTTTGCGTACTCCGACGCAGAAAAAGCAAACATCGTCAGCAAGCTGAAAGGCAAAGTAAAAATCAACCGCTCCAAAGGGCTAGGTGAAAACCAGCCGGAAATGATGTGGGAAACCACCATGAATCCTGAAACCAGACGTTTGATTCTGGTAACACCTGACGATGTGCAACGTACGCAGGAAATGTTTGAGCTTCTGCTGGGGGAAAATCTGGCAGGACGAAAAGAATTTATTGCCGAAGAAGGCTACAAATATCTGGACTTAACAGATATCAGCTAAGAAAGGTAAGATTGTTATGGCAAGAAAGAAAAAAACAGTCATTGAACGAAAAGATAATTTCATACAGGAGCAGCCTATCACCCAGACACTGGAACAAAACTACATGCCCTATGCCATGAGTGTCATTGTTTCCCGTGCCATTCCTGAAATTGATGGGTTCAAACCCTCCCACCGGAAACTCCTTTACACCATGTACCACATGGGGCTTTTACGGGGCGAACGTACAAAATCCACCAATGTAGTTGGTCAGACCATGAAACTGAATCCCCATGGGGATGCTGCTATTTACGAAACATTGGTACGTCTCACAGAAGGCAACGGTGCACTTCTGACACCTTTTGTAGATTCCAAAGGGAATTTCGGGAAACAGTATTCCCGTGACATGGCTTACGCCGCCTCCCGTTACACAGAAGTGAAACTGGCGCCCATTTGTCAAGAAGTTTTCGCGGACATTGACAAAAACACTGTCGAATTCGTGGATAACTATGACGGTTCCATGCAAGAACCTGTTTTGTTGCCCACCACATTTCCCAATATTCTGGCAAATCCTAACATTGGGATTGCAGTTGGTATGGCAAGCTCCATTTGCAGCTTTAACTTAGCGGAACTTTGCGAAGCCACTGCTGCTTACATCAAAGATAATTCTATTGATCTTTGCGATGTGCTTCCCGCTCCCGATTTTTCCACAGGCGGACAGTTAATATACAACCGTTCCTCTTTGGAGCAGATTTACCGCACTGGTCGTGGCAGTTTGAAACTTCGGGCAAAATACCGCTATGACAAAGATGCGAACTGCATCGAAATTTACGAAATCCCTTACACTACCAATCTGGAGGTCATCATTGACAAAATCATTGCATTGGTAAAAGGCGGAAAAATTCGTGATATTTCCGATATTCGTGACGAAACTGACTTAAATGGTCTGAAAATCACCATTGACATCAAAAAAGGCACCAACCCGGATTTACTCATGCATAAACTCTATGCCATGACGCCGCTTTCCGACAGTTTTAGCTGCAACTTCAACGTATTGATTCAAGGAAAGCCCATGACATTAGGCGTTGGCGGCATTTTGCAGCACTGGACAGAATTCCGTATGGAATCCATCCGCAAACAGCTGGCTTTTGATATTCAGAAAAAACAGGAAAAATATCACCTCTTGCAAGGTCTTGCGGAAATTCTGCTGGATATTGACAAAGCCATTTCCATCATCCGCCATACAGAACTGGAATCTATGGTTGTGCCCAATCTGATGGAAGGCTTCTCCATTGACGAAGTACAGGCGGACTATATTGCGGAAATGAAACTGCGTAACATCAACAAGGAATATATCCTCAAACGTACGCAGGAAATGAAAACTCTGGAAAATGAAATTGCAGATTTGAAAGCAACATTGGAAAGCAACACCAAAATCAAAAATCTGATCTGTCGTCAGCTGAAAGCCGTTGCAAAAAAATACGGCAAACCTCGTCTGACAGAAATCATTCAGGAAGAAGAAATTGTGACACCTACCAAAGATGATTTCATCGAAGATTATGGTGTACGCCTGTTCCTGACAGAACAGAACTATTTCAAAAAAATCCCTCTGATTTCCCTGCGTTCTGCCGGTGAACAGAAAGTCAAGGACGACGACTATATCATGCAGGAGCTGGAAAGCACCAACCGCGGAGAAATGCTGTTCTTCTCCAATCAGTTCAACGTTTACAAAATGAAGCTCAGCGACATTCCCGACAGCAAAGCAAGCTCCATGGGGGAATATCTCCAGAACCTTCTGGGTATGGATGCAGAAGAAAAAATCCTTTACATGACTGTCACACAGGATTACAACGGTTTTATGGTATTTTTCTTTGAAAACGGGAAAGGCGCAAAGGTACAGCTTTCTGCTTATGCTACCAAAGCAAACAGACGGAAATTGGTCAATGCCTACTCCGCACGTTCTCCGTTAGTATACATGGAAAAACTGGATGCAGACGCAGATTTCCTGCTCATGCGCAACCACGACAAAGCCACGCTGCTGAACACAGAACTGATTCCGGCAAACGCTTCCAAAAGCGCATCTGGTGTGCAGCTTTATACCCTCAAGAAAAACAGCAGCATCACCAAAGTCTGCCCTGCGGCTGAGTTCCAGACAGACAATCCAGAATACTATCGAACACGAAAAATTCCAACAACCGGGCATTTCATTCAGGAAAAAGACAAAACTTCCAATGACGTTCCTGGACAAATGGAATTATAAATTATTACAAAAAAAAGGATTTCTTTCCCTGAAAGAAGTCCTTTTTTCTTGTATTGGGTGCTTTAGCTTAACAAAACCCCTAGTTCTACTAGGGGTAAATAAAATACTTTAGTATATTTTTTTGAATGATAATTACTATGGATTTACTAATTATCAAATGAAGGATAGATATGCAATATTAAATTAACATACTGTATTCTCAATTATAGTACCTGTTTACAGGTTGCAGTGCAAATAAATGCGATGATATTTTTCGATGCCCCTTTTAGGGGTCGGCACGTAATACCCCTTCTAGGGGTTGATCAAACCACTAGTTTACTAGTGGTTTTGATTGTGAAATGTTCCACTTTTCTTTTCCCTCCTTCGCCTTTCATTGACTTATCTTTCACAATGGTGTTATAATGCTTTTAGGGTTTTTTATTAAAATTTCATTTGAAAGCAAAATCAGGGATTATCACAGAAAGAAGGATGCAACATGTACAGAACCCTTTATGGACCTCAGGGTGCACACATCAATCTGGACGGCAGAGAAATCATCAATATGGCCTCCAACAACTATCTGGGTCTGGCTAACGACCCCGATCTGGTAGCCGCAGCAAAGGAAGCCATTGACAAATATGGTGTTGGTCCCAGTGCCAGCAGAAACATTGTCGGTAACTTCGCAATCCATGACGAACTGGAAGAAGCACTGGCAAAATTCAAAGGCGTAGAAGCTGTTCTGGTATTCAACAGCGGCGTAGCGGCAAACACAGGCGTTATTCCTGTACTGGTAGGCAAAGGCGATACCATTTACAGTGACGAACTGAACCACGGCAGCATCATCGACGGTTGCCGTTTGTCCCGTGCAAATGTAAAAGTATATCCTCACATGGATCTGGCAAAACTGGAAGAAATGCTGAAAGAACCCACAGAAGGCAAAAAACTGCTGGTTGCTGACGCAGTATTCAGCATGGACGGCGATCTGGCTCCCCTGCCTGAAATGGCAGCTCTGGCTGAAAAATACGGCGCTATGTTCATGGTTGACGATGCTCATGGCGACGGCGTAATGGGTCCTTACGGCAAAGGTACTGTTGAACACTTTGGCCTGCGTGACAAAGTAACAGTAGAAACAGGCTCCCTGTCCAAAGCTTTCGGTGCAGCCGGCGGTTTTGTAGCAGGTACGAAAGAATTTATCGAAGAACTGCGTCCCAAGGCTCGTAGCTTCATCTTCACCGCTTCTCCTCTGGCTCCCTGCCTGACAGCAGCAGCACTGGCTGCCATCAACAAAATTGCCGATGACGACACACTGGTAAAACGTCTGTGGGAAAACAGAGAATATTTCGCAAAACGTATGGAAGAAGCAGGTCTGAACACAGGCTCCACTGTAACACCTGTTATCCCCGTTATCGTTGGCGATGCAGAAAAAGCAGAAGAACTGAGCGCTCGTCTGTATGAAAAAGGCGTTTACGCACAGGCAATCAAATTCCCTGTTGTACCCAGAGGTACCGCTCGTCTGCGTGTGATGATTTCCGCAGCACACACCAGAGAAGATCTGGAAAAAGCTGCTGATGCCATCATTGAAATCACAAAAGAAATGGGCATCATCTAATTTTGATACCACTCCCCCGCTGCTCTTGCAGTGGGGGTTTTCTTTTTTCAAAGCATATAAAAAGCCTCATGTGACCAAGAGTCCCATGAGGCTTTCTTTTAAACCTAATTTATCGTTAGATTACTGCTGCTGTTCCAACTTTTTGTATTTTGCATTCAGGGCTGCGCCCACTTCTGCTTTATCCCGTTTATCAAACAGCATATGATACAGCACTACAACCATCAGGATGATACCCATATAACCACTGAAAGGATAGATAGTATTTACCAGAACTTTGAAGTCTGTCATACCCAGGAAGAAAGCGATCACTGTCAGGATCAGTGCAACTACCATGAATTTCTTTGTTTTTTCCTGTGCGAACTGACTGGTTACACCCCACAGCATAGGTACTGCTGTTGTATAGATACCACAGATCAGGATAACAGAGAATACAACACCAACTGCACGATGGATATTGTCTGCCAGCACCAGAGAGGGTACCGCTTTGTCATAAACGCTTTCGATGTTTACCAGCAGACCCAGGTTCATGCACAGGATTGCCAGACCGAAAAGCACGCCGCCCAGCAGACCGCCATACAGAGCTTCTTTACTGCTGTTTGCACTAGCACCGATACCAGCAGAGAAAATCAATACAGCAATGGCATTAAAACCAGGATACAGGATACTGGAGAAAAGCCAGCCGCCGCTGTTCTTCGTGATTTCCAATGTAGGAATGACTTCAGCCGCATGACCCAATCCGCCTGCATTGCCCATGAAGCTGATCAGACCAACGCCTACAGAAAAGACGATGATAACTGTACCAAGGCTGCCCAGAATGTCTGTCAGTTTATGCAGACCCAGGATAACTGTGAAGAACGCTGCCAGTGTCATACCAACACGTCCTACATAGGGATTGATTCCATAATATTCTGCCAATGTAGCACCTGCGCCGGAAATCATGATAACGAAGATCGCATACAGGAATGCCTGGAACAGAATTTCAAAAATCTTACCAACTGTATGACCAAAATAATAACGTACAATCGCACCAGGAACTTTCAGCTGCAGCTCCTTCCCGTGCTTCATAAACATACCGCCTGCCCAAGCAAAGACTACCATCGTTACAATACTGCCCAGGATACTCATAACCCCCTGTGCTGTAAAGAACTGCATAATCTCTTGCCCTGTTGCAAAGCCTGAACCGATGGCGCATGCCACATATGCGCCGGCAAATTTTACAACATTTGCCATACTCACCTTGTTTTCCATACCTTGTTCCCCTTTCTCTTTTGCATTTTCCAGATTCTTCTTTTGAAACCAGAATTGTATCGATTTAAGTACCACAAATCGAATATGGAAGATTGTACCATATTGTCCTATTTTTTGTAAAGAAATAGATTACACAATTTTTTCCATGTTTATGCAAAAGCTTCCCATCTTTTTTCACAATAATAATCTGTTTTTTTCCCTCGTTTTTTTATGATTTCTGCCATTGTCAAAAAACATGAATGGTGTTACAGTATTGAACAAGATTTATTTCTATACGTTGTATCTAATAAAAAACATACAAAAGATAGGGGTGTAGCAACTATGAACACAGAAAAATGTACTTCATGGGTAGAAAGAGATAAAAAGGTAATCGCTCCTACCCAGCATCTTTCTTACTTTCCACTTGTTGTAGAAAGCGGTAAAGATTCTATTATCCGCGACTTGGATGGCAATGAATATATTGACTTCCTCAGCAGCGCTTCTTCCTTAAACCTTGGTACATGCAATGACCATGTAAAAGCTGCTGTACAAGAACAGCTGAAAAAATATTCACAGTATACCATTGCTTATACATATAATATTCCTGCCATTGAATATGCAGAACGCCTTGTCAGCACATATCCTGGCGGTGTAAAAGCAAAAATCCTCTTTGGTAACTGTGGTTCTGACGGCAATGACGCAGCTGTAAAATTCGCCAGAGCATTTACCGGACGCACCAAAATCATCACATTCATCAATGGTTATCATGGCAATACCTACGGTTCTTCTTCCATGACAACTGTTACAACCCGTATGAGAAAGAAAATGGGACCTTTCCTGCCGGAAATCTATCCTTTCCCCTTCTTCGGGTCTGACACACCAGATGATGTATGTGAAAAAGAATGTCTGAAAGAAATGCAGCGTGCTTTTGACACTTATCTGCCTGCAGACGATGTGGCAGCAGTGATCATCGAACCTGTTCAGGGTGATGGCGGTTTGATCCCCGCACATCCTATCTTCATGAAAAAACTGTATGAACTTTGCCAGAAACACGGCATTCTGTTTATTTCTGAAGAAGTACAGCAGGCTTTCTACCGTACCGGTAAAATGTATGGTATCGAACATTATGACATCGTACCTGACGGCATCATCTTAGGTAAATCTGTTGGTGCAGGTTTAACCCTGGGTGCTTTCATGGCTAGAGATGAAATCATGGACTGCCTGCCTGCTCCTGCCCATCTGTTTACACTGGGCGGCAACGCATTGGCATGTTCCGCTGGTATTGCAGCCTTTGACTATATGCAGACAGAAGAATTCCAGAATATCCTGAAAACAAACTGCGAAATCCTGCAGGAATCCTTCGCAATGCTGAAAGAAAAACATGGCGATATCATCAGCACAACCAACGGTTTGGGCATGTCCTGTGGTATCGGTATTGTAAAAACAAATGCTGACGGTACCAAAGAACCTGATTTAGACGGTACTTTCAAAATCCTCTACCGCGCTTATGAAAAAGGTCTGCTGGTAATCTCCGTTGCCGGCAATATCCTGAGAATTCAGCCGCCTCTGAACATCGACCACGATCTGTTCCGCAAGGCTTTTGCAATCCTGGATGAAGCTATGGCTGATTATGAAGCAGGCAATATCCCTGACGACGTACTGCAGTTCCAGAATGGCTGGTAATATTGATATTACAAGAGAGAAGCAATTTATGCTTCTCTCTTTTTTGCTCTTATAAGACTTCTGAAAGCTTTCACATCCGTTTTTCCATTCTTTGCTTTCTTCTTTGTTCCCTGCCAAATTCTTCGTTAAAAGCTCCAAAATAACGCACAAGATAAGGCTGTTATAAGAACTCTTATGCCCATCTACAAAAATGCTTGTAAGCCCTCAAATTGGCAAAAAACAGTGAGATTTATTGAGTAGTCACCGCTTGAAAAGTATGGTGATTTTCACCTATTCTTTCTACAAATTCATTTCACACCACTGCTTTTTGCATGTTTTTCTCCCCCTTTTTTATCGTTTGCATAACAATATAGCACTGAAAAACATTTTCTTTTGCTGCAAATCCTTATTGGCTGCATACAAATTGCAATACAATGCCATCAAAAACCACTTTCCGTCTGTCACTTTTCAAAGGAGAAAGTCTTTTTCGCACAAAAAAATTGGATACCAGTATCCAGTATCCAATCTTTTTACAGAAAATGACCATTTTCTTTTGTGCGATTTTTTGTGAGATTTATTCGCTAAATTCCACTTTTTGCTATGATGTATGACATCAAGTACAATTTTTTATTTTTTATTCTGCATAATTTCGATTACTTTCATGTCTACATCAGCCAAACCTTCGTGAGAAAGTTTCATCAGGTTTTTGGTTGTATCTTCAACTGCAGTGCTGATGATACCATCTGTTGCCTGTACAATGGAGTTATCCATGGCATACAGTGCTGCATAAACAGCTTCGCCTGCGCAGATTGACAGTTTTAACGCACAACCGCCCTTTGCACCGTCACAGAACATACCTGCTACGCCACCCATCATATTCTGTACAGCACCGGAAATCTGTTCCAGATTGCCACCCATCATATATGTGATAGCTGCTGCGGAACCGGAGCCAGCCAGTGTTGCGCCACAGATAGGAGAAAGTCTGCCCACATGTTTTTTCATATACATAATGATCAGCATACCCAGCAATTCTGCACGTAACAATTTTTCGGAAGAAGCATGCAGATGTTTTGCTGCAACCGCTGCAGGAAGCATGGTTTCCAGACCCTGATTCCCACTGCCCAGATATGTCATAACGGAACCGTCACCACCGCTCATACGGAAGTCACAAGCCGCTGCTGTTGTCAATTTTACATCTGTAACCATATCATTGGACAGTGTGCCATTGAGAACCATTTTCTGCATGCAGGGACCAATACCGATGGCATATTTCTTTTCCAGACCTCTTTTTGCAATTTCCAGGTTCATGTCGATACCTTCCTGGATGAATGCCAGATCTTTCACATCTACTTCTTCTGCCATTTTCAGGAAATCTGCAAATGTGTACTGTGTGATGTCAAAATCTTCATGTGTTTCTTCTTCAGCAACATCTTCTTTGCGGTTATCCAGCAGCACTTTGCCATCTTTTTCAGAATATACCAGATTGTCGTGAGCGTCTTCCGTGATAGTGTGTGCACGTTCTGTTTCGTTTGTTGCGACACATTCAATATAGAACTGGCTGCTCTTCAGAACTTTTACAGTTACAAAACCTTCTTCTACCAGTTTCTGACCTTTTTCCACATGTTCAGGTTTTACTTTTGCAAAAATTTCCATGGTGTTGTCGGGATCAGCCAGCAGACAGCCCAGTACGCAGGACAGTTCAATACCATTTGTGCCAGCGTTTGGAATCTGCACGCTGTAAGCGTTTTTAAAGATGTTGGAACTGATAACCATATCCAGATGTGTTGCAGGTTTTTCCAGTAGCGCACACGCTCTGGAAACTGCCAGACCAATTGCTACAGGTTCTGTACAGCCCATGCTGGGTTTCATTTCACTTTTGATTGCTTCCAATGCCTTTTTCATATCCATTTGTATATCCTCCTTGAAGAAAGTCTCGTTCGTTTTTACTTGCCCCATTATAGAGCAAAAAGCGTGCCAAACAAAAAATCCCTATTTTCCGCATTTTTTGACATGCCATTTCTCACTTTTGAGAAATACAGATTAATTCTCTTTCTTTATTTTTCAGATACAAATAAATAATGTCCTTTTTTTCATACATTTTTTCTGTTTTTTGCAATTAAAAAAGCCCCTTTGGTATACGGCATACCAAAAATCGGGCTTTTTTCTTCACTTATATGTATTTCTCATTTTTGAAAACAGTTTCTCAATAATGAGAACTAGATAAGGTCATATTTTTTCAGCTTGCGATACAATGTGGCACGGCTCACCTGCAACGTATCTGCGAGGTGATTTTTTTCTTCCAGAGAAGCGCCTGGCTTGACCATACGCATCAAAATTCGTTTTTCATAATCGGACATCATTTCATCCAAAGAACGCGGGGCATCACCTCTGCTTCCATGGAGCGCAATATGATCCGGCAAATCCGAAAGAGTCACATGGGTACCTTCCACAATATTTGCCAGATACTCCACAATGTTTTTCAATTCTCTGACATTTCCCGGCCAATCATAAGCAATCATAGCATCCAGTGCTTCTGGTTCCATTCCTTCCAGATGTTTATTCAGCTTCTGATTATAATACCCAATGTAATGAGTAATCAACGCTGGCAGGTCTTCCCGTCGCATCCGTAAAGGCGGCAATTCAATGGGAATGATATTCAAACGGTAATACAAGTCTTCTCGAAAGGTACCTTCTGCTACCATCTTTTCGATATTCTTATGCGTAGCACAGATAACGCGGATATCCACCGGAATGGGTTTCCGTCCGCCGATTCGTTCCACCTGCTTTTCCTGCAGGACGCGGAGCAGTTTTGTCTGAACCGGCAAAGGCATATCCCCGATTTCATCCAGAAAAATAGTACTTTTATCTGCCAGTTCAAATTTCCCCACAGAGCCATGCTTCCGTGCTCCGGTGAATGCCCCTTCTTCATAGCCAAAGAGTTCACTTTCCACCAGATTTTCTGGAATGGCAGCACAGTTTATGGAAATCATCAGTTTTTCCCGGCGGTCGCTGAGGTCATGAATCATTTTTGCCATGATTTCTTTCCCTGTACCGCTTTCCCCGCGGAGAAATACCGTAGAATCGGACTTTGCTACCTTTCTGCCAATACGCAGTGCCTCCTGCATTTTCGGACTATCCCCTACGAAAGACCATGCGCTTTCTGCTGTATGTACCGCCTTTAACTGTTCTTCCAGTTTGCTTTTGGCTTCATCTGTATAAAGCTTGCTTTCCAGCAGCATACTCATATACTTGAGGAATTCTTCTAATTTTCCCATATTTTCCAGAACATTTTTCCGCTGCTGTTCCCGGAAAGCAATGATGGAAATAATGCCTACCACTGTCTGATTCTGAAAGATGGGATAAGCCAGATTGGCAAGCTCCTTGCAATATGCCCGTTTCTTACAGCCTACACAGTTAGAGTCATCATTCACATCCCGAATGATACCGCCTTTCCCTGTCTTAAGAATCTTCTCAAAAAAATTGGCATGGGAAACAGCGTTGCCGATTTCATTGAGATAATCCCCTGTGCCTGCCACACGAATGAGTTCATGGTCAACAATGGTAACATCCGCTTCCAAAATAGAGGCGATGGCCTGTACATATGCCTGAATAAAAGGTTGTATTTTCATCAAAGGTGTCAAGCCTGTCATCTCCCAACTGTTCTCATCTCATTCCAACATCGTTTTATCAAATTTCATACGAAACTCCAGAAAACAAGAGCCGGAAACTCTCATCAGTTCCAGCATCTGTTTTTCTCTATCTTGATTATATCACAGCAGACTTTTTCTGTAAACTTCCAGAATGTCCTTCTCTTCCAGACCATATTCAGGGAATGTAGCCAGTTTTTTGGGATTTTCCATAGAGCGTTTTGCGTAATAAGCAATATCTTCTGCTGTAAATGTTTCGGAAATATCCAGTACATCTTTCATGAGCTGACCCATATCTTCTGTGGTTTCCAGACCGAGATAGCCAAGAACTTCTTTGACTTTCTGATGATCTTTTCCAAAGAGTTCCATATACGCCTGCATTACCATACCGTTTGCACGACCGTGAGGAATCTGTTTTTCATATGTCAGGAAATAACCCAATGCGTGAGGAATGGATGTGCTTGTCTGGGCAATGGCAACACCGCCGATGGTGGATGCCAGCATCAGTTTTTCACGTACTTCCGGAGTGTATTCTCTTGCTTTCAGCGCAGGAATACATTCTTTCCAATAGGACAGACCCATAGCAACGATTTTTTCACTGATTGTATTGGCATTGGCGCTTAAATAGCTTTCTACCAGATGGCTCATAGCATCCACTGCTGTATTATTGGTTACTTTTGCAGAAAGGGTATCCATATATTTAGGATCTAAGAAAGATACAGTAGCAAAAATAGGCTGCACAATACCATTTTTGGTACGTTTTTCATGGAGTGTCAAAATGGCATACTGTGTCACTTCAGAGCCTGTACCTGCTGTTGTAGGAATTTCCACAACAGGCAGCGCTTTTGCAGAAGGATCTGTAAAGAGGATTTCTGCATCCGCTTCCGGATTTGCAGTCAGCACCGCGATGGCTTTGGAAGCATCCATAGGAGAGCCACCACCAATACCGATGACAAAATCAACCGCTTCTTTTTTTGCCAGCTCAGCCGCACGTACAACCGTTTCCACATCGGGATTTTCGCCGATTTCATCAAACAATACCCACTGCATACCCAATGCTTCCAGGGCGTCTGTCACATCTTGCTGGGAACCATTTTTCTTTGCGGAAGTTCTGCCAGTCACAATCAGGGCTTTCTGTCCCAGTTTTTTCATAACATCCTTATGTTCTGCAATACAGTCCCGTCCAAAGTATGTATCTACGGGCATAAAATAACGAAATGTGTTCATGTTCTCGTCCCTCCTTTTAGCATAAAAAATCATACCAATCCCAGTCCACAGACAAAATACCTACGGCTGTCTGTTCCTGGGGGTCTTCCAACAATTCAAATTCTATTTCAAATTCATGATAACGTTCGCCTTCAATGGTTGCGACACCAGAAATGATGTAATGGCGTCCTTCACCTTCCAGCCATTCCCCTTCCATGAGAAGATCGTCTTCTTCCAGATAGATTTTATTCAGTTCCTGCTGGATTTCCTGTTCCGTAAATGTCAAACGCATAGCAATAACCTCCTTTATGATGATTTTACCATTGACAAAATAGATATACAAGAAAATTTCTCTTTGTCGCAAAGGCATTTCATGGTATACTAATTGAGTACAACAAACAGGAGGCTTGGAGATGCATTACATTGTATTAGACTTGGAATTTAACCAGTCCTTTCCATTCAAAACAGGAAAAAAAACAGAGCCTGTGGCAGAATGCCCTTTTGAAATCATTCAGATCGGCGCTGTAAAGCTCAATGAAAATTTTGATATATTGGAAGAATTTAACTACATGATTCGTCCCCAGATCTATCCCCGTCTGCATCCCTTTGTGGAAAAAATCACCGGGATACGGGAAGACGACTTAAAAGGACAGCCCTCTTTCCCGGAAGCATACGAAGCATTTCTGCGCTTTATCGGCAAAGAAGATGCCATCCTCTGCACATGGGGTCCTGACGACATCAAGTCTTTATTCCGCAATATCCTTTACTATAATCTGGATGCGGATGCACTGACTGATCAATATCTGAATATCCAGCCTTTCGCTTCCACTTATCTGCATCAGGAAGCGGGCAAAGCCATTGGTCTGAAAAACGCCGTGACAGAACTGGGCATCGAAATACAGGAGGCTTTCCATAATGCTCTGAACGACGCGGTTTACACAGCAAAAATTTTCCGCATTGTTCATCCGGAAACCATTACACCGGATATCTTCCAGCCACTGACTATGCTTGCGAAAAAACCGAAACGTTTGCGGACAGATAAAAAAGCCCTGTTCCAGCATTTTATGACACAGCTGAACCGGGAGTTGACAGAAAGCGAAAAGAAACTCATCAAAGCTGCTTATACCTTAGGTCGCAACCATGCTTATGACATGGCTCCCGCGCCTAAGAAACACAAAGAGAGCAAAACCGAAAGCAAGAAAAAATCTTAAATTTTATGCCAGAAAACCAGAAGGATATGAATCTTTCTGGTTTTTATTTTGCGCTGCAATTTTCCGTATGGGAAGGACAAATATACCATTCTTTTCAAATTTGTTTTTATTTATTTTATATTTTTATAAAAGGTATCAAATATTTCTATAACTCATTTTTCTAAAAGACTTGCTTAAGAAATGCATAAAATTACACTGTTTTACGAACGATACGCCACATTTTACCTATTTTCGACATTTCTTTTTTACAGAAAGCGAATTTTTATCACAATATTACGTATAATAACGAATAAGTGCGCATTTGACGCAAAGCATTTATCATACTATAATCTTATAGTAATTTATAGGAAAATCAACTACACTTATATATATCAGGAGGTATTTTATGCTTACTTCTATTGTTGGTATTAACTGGGGTGACGAAGGCAAAGGTCGTATGGTAGACTTGCTTTCTCAGGAATATGATATTGTTTGCCGTTATCAGGGCGGCAACAATGCAGGACATACTGTTATCAATGATCGTGGCAAATTTGTGTTGAATTTGCTGCCCTCCGGCATTCTGCGCAGTGACGTAGTCAATGTCATGGGCAACGGCATGGTTATCGACTTGGAACATCTGCACAAGGAAATTTCCCGTCTGCGGGAAGCTGGCGTATCCATCACACCTGAAAATCTGAAAATCAGTGATAAAGCAGTCATTTGCATGCCTTACCACGTTATGCTGGACTGTCTGGAAGAAGATCGTCTGGGCGACGCAAAATACGGCTCCACTCGCCGCGGCATTTCTCCCGTTTATGGCGACAAATACATGAAAAAATGTCTGCGTATGGGTGATCTGAAATACCCTGCCATCTATCACGATACACTGAAACATGTTCTGGAGTACAAAAATCTGATCATCGAAAACGTTTATCACGCAGCTCCTGTAGAACTGGCTGAGATGACAAAATGGCTGGATACTTACGCTGCTGAATTTGCAGATTATATCATCGACACAAGCCTGTATCTGGATCAGGCTGCAAAGGAAGGCAAAAAGATCATGTTCGAAGCACAGCTGGGCGCACTGCGTGACATCGACTTCGGCATCTATCCTTTCACCTCTTCCTCCTCTACCATTGCAGCTTACGCTCCCATTGGCGCAGGCGTACCCAATCATAAACTGGATCAGGTAGTAGGTATCATGAAAGCATACTCCAGCTGTGTAGGCGAAGGTCCCTTCACCTGTGAATCCTTCGGCAAAGAAGCAGAAGAACTCCGTGAAGCTGGCGGTGAATACGGCGCAGCAACAGGTCGTCCTCGTCGTGTAGGTCCCTTTGACGTAGTGGCATCTCGCTACGGCATCCGCGTACAGGGCTGCACAGAAATTGCTCTGACAAAACTGGATGTTCTTTCTTATCTGGAAGAAATCCCCATCTGCGCGCAGTACGAACTCAATGGCGAAATCATTGACGAATTCCCTTATGCCGCAATCCTGCCAGAAGCAAAACCTGTGATCCGCAAGGTAAAAGGCTGGCATTGTGACATCAGCAAATGTAGAACAAAAGAAGAACTGCCCAAAGAAGCACTGGACTACATTCAGCTGCTGGAAGAAATGACTGGATGCTCCATCCGGTACGTTTCCGTAGGCGCAGAACGTGACGCTTATATCCGCATGTATTAAACAAAAAAGGCATGAAATCTCAAATACAAGAGGTTTAGGGGCATCTTCATAAGAAAACAAAGAAAGCCAAAATCCTTATCATGACAAAGGATTTTGGCTTTCTTATTTTATGAAGATTCTCGTCGTTATGTTTTCTTATGAAGACAGCCGTCGCAATTCCCCTTAAGAAATCAAGGAAAAGGAAAATCAATGTTTTCTTAAGAGGAAGTTGCTTTCATGCCTTTTTTTATTTCAAATACATTTTAGGAAAAAGATGGGCTGCTATATTTCACAAGCAGCAATTCCACAGCCAAGTCTTCTGCTATACGGCCACTTTTGATATCCAGATCTGTTTCCAAACAATCTGCCAATGCCTGCTCTAGTTCCTTTATGGAAAAACTTTTGCTCTGGCGGAGATAATCCCGTACCGCAAAATCCCGCACTTCCAGTCTGCTTGCAATCTCTGCCTGCGCAGCCCCTTCTGCCGAAAGCAATGCACTGCCCAAAATCATACGGAACTGTCTGGTCAGCAATGACAGCACCATATAAGGCGATTCTTTCAAAGACAGCAGATTGGAATAAATGGAAATGGCTTTTTCTGTCTTTTTCTCCCCCATTGCCCGCACCAGCTCAAAGACTTTTGCTTCCAAGGAAACAGAACATACAGCGGAAATATCTTCCTGGGTGATTTCTCCTGTGCCATCTTTATAGGCAATGAGTTTATCCATTTCCCGCTGGAGGTTTTCCATGCTGTTATCTGTTGTCCGCAGCAACAATACTGCCATGGCTTCTGAAAGCTGTACACCACCAGAAGCACATGTTTTCCGCAGCCAGGTGATGATTTCTTTTTCTTTCAGAGGTGCAAACTCCACAACCTGCCCTTCTTTGGCAATGGTTTTATAGAGTTTGCCTGTCTTTTCCGCTTTTTCCTCCACAAAAAGAATGCAGGTGCTTTCCGGGCTATCCTTCAAAAACTCAACCAACCGTTCTCCCTCTTCTTTTCTGCCATTCCGATGGAAAAATTCACTGTTGCGAATAAGAACCAACCGCTTATCATTGAGAAAAGGCAGTGTTTCCGCAGCGTCCATAATGGTAGCCGCGGTTGCTTTTTTCCCTTCCAGTATATCCGAGTTCATACTCTCTGTTCCTGGCGGCAAAAGTGCCTGCACCAACGCTTCTTCATAATTTTTCATCAGATACGTTTCCGTACCATAAAACAAATAGCATTTATGGAATTGGTGTTCCTTCCATTGCTTCTTTAATTCTTTCATAAACCGGTTTCCTTTCTGCCGCCGTTGTCACTTCCGCCGTACCTTCAGGCGGTATGTTCACAACAACGCTTCCCATTTCATCGGTGCGGAGAATTTCTGCACCACAGGCAGACAAACGTTCCAGCACTTCCTGGTGGGGATGTCCGTACAGATTATTGGTACCACAGGAAATCACTGCTGTTTCAGGAGTTAATGCCTGCAAAAAAGATTCTGTGGACGCCGTTTTAGAACCATGATGGCTGACTTTCAAAATATCTGTTTCCTCAATCAGATTATTCCGTTCCAGCAATGATTCTTGTTTTGCCTCCAAATCTCCCGTAAACAAAACAGATGTATCGCCATAAACATAACGCAGAACCAGAGAACGCTCGTTTTCAGATTCCGCTGTCTGATCCACATAAATAGGAAACAGACATTTCATTTCTCCAAAAGCTTCACTGCGGATCATATCCCCATGCTTCATAGTATATAACGAAATCTGATTTTTTTCCACGATTTCCTGCAACTGCTCCTCCATCTGCACATCCACAGCTTCCATGGCAGAAACATAAACGCCCTCAACCGGCATATCATTCAGCAATTCCAGAATACCCATGCTATGGTCACTGTCCAGATGGCTAAGGAAAACAGCATCAATCTGTGTCACACCTTTCGATGCCAAGTAGGGTTCTAATATGGTCGTACCTGTGTTTTCCCCAAGTTCTTTGTTGTATTTTCCACCACCATCAATGACGATAGCACGGTGGTCGTAAGTCGTCAAAACAGTGCAGTCCCCCTGCCCCACATCCAAAAATGCCAGTGTATTTCTATGCCACAAGAGCCGGTTTCCTAACAGCATCACCAAAAGTAAAGCGGTACACACTGCTGTTCCCACGCGAAAACGCATTTGCGGGCGATAAAAACAAATCAAACAAACCAAGCCATAAAAACACAAAATCCCAATGACAGGCGGCTTTCCAACTGCCACATAACTATAGGGAATCATAGTTACCAGCTGGCATACTTTTTCGTAAATCTGAAAGATCACATAAACTGGTCCAGCCATAAAAACCCCCGCCGGCAGAAAAATCATACCACACAATGCTGCCAACATGGTACAGCCAAGCAATATCCCACTCAAAGGCAGTATCACAAGGTTAGCCAGTACGCTGACTGTGGAAATATGGTAAAAGTGATATGCTGCTACAGGCATGCCAAAGAGTGCGGCGAAAAAGGAAATCCCCATCATTTCACCAATCTTGCCATACCATGTATGACCTTTGGGTATCACATGGGAACCCACATAAATACCCAGAACTGACAGAAAAGATAATTGAAAACCGGCGCTCCACAAATAAAAGGGATTTACTAACAAAATCACTAGCGCCGCCAATGCAATGGAATTGAGCCATTCATGACGTTGGTATATTATCTGCCCCAAACAAACCAGAGAAATCATGACCATCGCCCTTACAGAGGAAGGTGAAAAGCCTGTGAG
Source organism: Anaerotignum lactatifermentans DSM 14214 (assembly GCF_900142265.1). Taxonomy (GTDB): domain Bacteria; phylum Bacillota; class Clostridia; order Lachnospirales; family Anaerotignaceae; genus Anaerotignum; species Anaerotignum lactatifermentans. The sequence goes on from NZ_FRAH01000009.1 coordinate 65,767, forward strand.
AAACAGAAAAGCCATGCAGATACACAATGTCACTGCCGCTGTTTTCCGTTGGGATTGATGCAATATCCGCCGCAATATGACAGATATGTAGAACGCCAGTAAAGACATATGCAAACCAGAAATACATAATATATGAGTCACACCCGCCTGCGTATAAAGTTCCTCTATACCAGCGTCAATGTCATCCCGATCTCCTGTAATCATAGCTTCTGCCAATGCCCTTTCTTTTTGCGGCAGTATGGTTTCTAAAACATTTTTTACTCTATGGTTCCAAGCCGCCGCAATGGTGCCTGCTGTATTATGATGTTCCCCTGTTTTTTCCAGAGATTCCGGGAACATTTTGCAGTCATATCCTTCTGCATTCAAATACAGATATTCGTTATACCCACTGAAAATATCTCCATGGTCAAAGGGCTGCGCACTGCCAGAAAACGTGATTTCTTCCCCTTCTGTAAATGTCCCTCGATCCATATCAATCATATAAACCTTTTGATCTTTGTGAATCTCTCCCGTTGCTGTTCCTGTCAAATCCGCACATACTGTCAGCTTCGGATAACCGCCGGAAGTTCTCTCCACTTTTGCCACATATCCTTCTCCTGTCACAGAAACGGGCGAGGCTGATACAAAATTTTCCGCCCCATGATAGCTTGTCAGCAGAAAGCCCAGAGGAAATGCCAGCAGAAGAAGCAAATACCCTTTTCTTCTTATCTTTATCACAATATATGACCCACAAACAATGCACAAAAAAATACAGACCAGGCATACCAATAAAGATATACCCAGTCTGCAATAAATGCCACATATCATGAAAATCAATATCCAAAGTGCCGGTCGTTTCATTGCTTATTCTGTAAACGGATGGTCTGTAAACTTTCTACTGCCGTAAAAGGTGTACTAAAATCCAATACGCCTTTATAATCTTCTATTTTTTCCCCTTCCATAAGGAACTGAACTTTATCCACTTCTTCCAGCTCACAAAGGGAATTTACAATGGAATAAACTGTTACAACATCGTTGATATTCGCCGTTGCGGTTTTCATCAGGAAATCCTGACTCAAGTTCACATAACAAATACCATCTTTCGTTGTGGTAACATCCCGAATCTTTGTATCAGCCGGAACCGTAGGATAATATCCTTTTTCCAAAGGACCTGCGATGAGCTGTTCCAAAATGGTTTTTTCCCTTGCCTGGTTGGCATTGACTTCCACCACGCGGTCCTCAATCTGAAAATCTGTGCCATCTGCATTGGTAAAATATAGTTTCAAGATGGCATATTCCGTTGTTTCCGCCGGAACATCTCCGTCAATGCGGACATTCTCCCGATTCATAACACCAATCTCTTTCCCCTGCTGGTTCCGCAAAGAACGTCCTTCCACTGTCAGTTCCACATTATCAATCATATCCAAAGAAGTCAACGTCCAGACGATTGCAGAACGGCAGACAACTTCCTGCGCATTGTCCAATGCTAGATAAGAAGAAGAAACATCTACCACTGCTTTTTTATCCTCCAGTTGTACAGACAAAAACTCCACTTCCGCCGGAACAGCAGTAACCATTCCGTCCTTTTTCGGGTCTTCTTTCATACGTTCCAGCAAATGAAATGCCATGTTGGACGTTTCTGTTTCCTGGGGTACATTTGTACGCACTTCCTTTAAGGAATTATTCGCTGATACCAGATAATACACTTCTGCATCTGCCATACCGGAGGTGCCTAATTTGCTTCCCAGCAAAAACAAACAGGGAAGCAGGATTATGCAGACAATCACGACAAGTGCAAGATGCAAAAGCCATTTTTTCTTTTTCATCAGCCGCAATCACTTCCTTCCCTGTAAAGTCTGCTGTATCTCTGTTTCTGATTAGCTATTTTGGTGCAGAGGAATCCGCATCTGGATAGAAGTACCTTCCTCTTCCTTACTGTTGACCTTGATGCTGCCGTTATGCATCATCACAGTGGCGTAAGTAATGGAAAGCCCCAGACCTGTTCCTCCGGTTTCTCTGTCACGTGTCTTATCCACGCGATAAAAACGTTCAAAAATACGATTGATCTCATCCTCAGGAATGCCAATCCCTGTATCGGTAACGGTAATAAATGCATTTTGATGGTCTGCATCCAATACCACTGTCACATTGCCGCCTTCTGGTGTATATTTGATGGCATTATCCACCAGATTGGAGATGGCAAGGGTCAGTTTCATCTCATCTGCTTCTGCCAGCACCTCTTTTTCCTTGCTGTAATGAATCTGGATTTGTTTCGCCGCTGCAAGGGGTGTCATACGTTTGATGATGTCCTCCATGACCTTATTCAGATCTGTTTCCGCAAAGTTCAGCGGAATTTCTTTCTGATCCAGTTTTACCAATGTCAGCAAATCATTGATGATGGCAGACATACGGTCGATTTCGGAGTTTATGTCATGCAAAAATTCTACATACATTTCCTTCGGCACTTCTTCCTGAAGGAGAATGGATTCACTCAATACCTTGATGGAACTCAGTGGTGTTTTCAATTCATGGGATACATTGGAAACAAACTGCTGACGGCTGGAATCCACTTTTTCCAGCTGGTCTGCCATATGGTTACATGCAAGCGCCAGATCCACAATTTCGTTATGAGTCTGGTTCTTGATTTCCAGACGCTGTTCCAAATGACCTTCTGCCATTTTCTGAATGACTTTGATCATACGTTTCAGCGGCTCTGTAAACATTTTGGACATGATAATCATCACAATGATGACAATAACCAGAAGTGTAACCATCATGATATAGGCTTTGCTTGCAATGTCGCCTACTGTCGCATCCACGTCCTGCAAAGAATCCGCAATAAACACGACGCCATCATGCTGACTGCCACTGCCCACAATAGATGCAGCCGCATAAACAGTGCCGTTTCTCTGTTCTCTGGCAACATCCTTATCCTGAAGGGCTTCCAAAACTTCTGGTACCAGATAGGTTTTGCCTACTTCTTCATACCCGGTATCATATACCACCCGGGCGGAAGCATCCAACACAAGCACACGAAAATCCTCATCCTGACTGGTCTTCAGCACCATCTCTTCCAGACTTTCCTGATTTTCCGCGTTGGTAAAAAAGTCATAAGAAGCAAGCTGCCCAGCAATGACATTGGCTTCGCTGAGAAGTTCTTTTTTTCGTTCTTCTACAAAATATCCCTGAATGGAATGCAGTATGGTGTTTGCCATCAGAAGCAGAGGAATGACCCCGATGATGACATAAGTCACCAACAACACCCATCGCAGGCTGATAAAAGGTGCCTCTCGTTTCTTAGTTAAAATAGTAACCAACTCCCCATTTTGTAAAGATATATTTGGGTTCACTTGGATTTGCTTCTATTTTTTCGCGCAGGCGACGCACATGTACATCCACTGTACGCACATCGCCGGGATAATCATATCCCCATACGGTATCCAACAGTTTTTCACGGCTGTAAACCTTTCCGGGATTTTCCATGAGCAGTTCCAACAGGTCAAATTCTTTGGCTGTCAAATTCACTTCTTTACCATTGATGAATACCCGGCGGCTGTCATAAGCCAGTTCCAAATCACGCGCTTTCAGCACGTTTTTTGCCTGAGGTTCCGCTGTCACTTTCTTTACGCTGCGGCGCAGAATTGCTTTGATTCTCGCTTTCAGCTCCAGAATGTTAAAAGGTTTTGTGATATAGTCATCAGCGCCGTATTCCAGCCCCATAATCTTGTCCATATCTTCCCCTTTTGCTGTTACCATGATGATGGGAATCTGAGAAAATTCACGCACCTGCTGGCAAACCTGCAAACCGTCCATTTTGGGCAGCATGACATCCAGCACCACCAGATCGAAATTTCCTTCTTTGATATATTGCAGCGCTTCTTCCCCATCGTAAGCTGCTGTTACTTCCATTCCATCCTGTTCCAATGAAAATTTGATTCCTTTGACAATCAGTTTTTCATCGTCCACTACCAAAATATGATACGCCATTTTGCCCTTTCCTCCTGTTCTAAATCTAATCTACGGTAAGCTCTCCTGCAATCTTCGCATAAGTCTTTTCCCCGATGCCTTTTACATTTTGAATGTCTTCGATCTTCGTAAAAGGACCGTTTTCTTCACGATATGTCAAAATCCTTTCTGCCATTTTCTCACCAATGCCATCCAAAAGCATCAATTCTTCTTTGCTTGCCGTATTTAGGTTAATCGCATCATCCACTGCAATTTCCACTGTTTCCACCGCAGGTGCCGTTTCTTGTATCACCTTTCCGTCATAATACAAATGACTGTACCAGAAGCCCGATGCCAGCAGAAAAATCGCAGCCAGTGTCACTTTCCATCTTTCTTGTTTCATAAAACATACCCTCTTGGCAATATTTTAAGAAAAAATTTGTTTTTATTTTTGATTGTTTTCTGGTATACTTTTAAAGATATGGTATGCAGAACACATTCCCATACTTTTTTTATTTTACCACAAAAACAAAAATTATCAAAGTAGGAGAATATTATGAAGCACAAAATTTTCAGCCTGATCCTTGCAGCGACACTTCTTTTCACCGCTGCGTTTCCAGCATATGCAACAGAAACAGAAGGAACCGAAACAGAAACGACTGAATCCACAACAACAAATACCGATGGAACATCCACAGATATCACTTCCGATGAACTGTCGCTGACAGCGGAATCTGCCATATTGATGGATGCCACCACCGGTAAAATATTGTACGAGAAAAACAGCCGCACCAAACAGTATCCTGCCAGCATCACAAAGCTGATGACCATTCTGCTGGCACTGGAACATGGCAGTCTGGAGGATGAGATCACCTTTTCTCACGATGCCGTATTCAGCATCGAACCTGGAAGCGCTCATATTGCCATTCAGGAAGGGGAAATCCTGACACTGGAGCAAGTGCTTTATGGTATCATGCTCCGTTCTGCCAATGAGTGTGCCAACGCTGCAGCAGAATATGTAGATGGTTCTCTGGAAAAATTTGCGGAGCATATGACAGCCAGAGCCAAGGAATTGGGATGCGAAAACACAAACTTTGTCAATGCCAACGGTTTGTTTGACGAAAACCATTACACCACCGCTTATGATATGGCACTGATCGCACAGGAACTACTGAAAAATGAAACCTACCGCAGCATGATGTCCAACACTTATTATGTGATTCCTCCCACCAACAAACAGCCGGAGGAACGACCTCTTCACGGACAGCATCAGATGCTTAACGAAAGTTCCCTGTATTATTACGAATATGCCGAAGGCGGCAAAACAGGCTACACTGTAGAAGCCCAGAACACACTGGTGACCTATGCCAAACAGGGAGACACCGAACTCATTGCCGTTGTACTGAAATGTAATGGCGCACAGCATTATGTAGATACAAAAGCATTGTTTGATTACGGCTTTGCCAATTACCAGACAGTAAAAGCATTCTCTGCGGCAGATTTGACACAGAATGTGGCAATCACAGAAACATACAAAGACAAAACCACTACACTGGATAGCATCACAGCGGCACCTGCCAGTGATGTTTATGTGACCATTCCCAAAAATGCAACCATTGAAAGCATCACAAAAGCTGTTGACTGTCCAGAAAGTGCTTCCGTTCCCGTTGCTGTCGGCGACAAACTAGGTACCGTTGTACTTTCCATGGATGGAGAAGCTCTTGCCACTGTCGATCTGACTGCACAAAAGGAAGTAAAAGCTACCACTGACGAAGAACGTGCGGCGCAGGCAGCGGCAGCCAGAAATAAAATCTTGAAACGCATTGCCATTGGTGTTGGTATTGTATTTGGCATTTTAGTTGTTGTTTTCTGCTGCTGCAGATACATCGGCTACCAGAGACGGGAACGCCGCCGTGCCATGAGAAAAGCCAAACGTCAGGAACGTTTGAGACAGCATCATTCCCACACTTTCAGACATAAAAGATAACTAAATGATAAAAAGAAGGCTCCATAAGTGCCATCTTCATAAGAAAACAAAAAAGCTGAGATCCTTATCATAATGAACTGAACCCAAAAAGTTAGACAATATTTTCAAATTAAAATTGTTTAAGAAGCCAGAAGGGCTTGTTGTCTGTAAATTGCAGGTGGCAAGCCCTTTAACTTTGCTTTGATTCGATGGTTATTATAATAATCTAAATATTCCACCAGTTCCTGCTTGAAATGTTCCATAGATTGAAACTGTTGAAGATAGAGAAGTTCGCTCTTGAGCAATCCAAAGAAATTTTCCATGACAGCATTGTCCAGACAGTTACCCTTTCGGCTCATACTTTGCCGGATTCCTTTTTGTTTGAGCATTTGGCGGTAATATTTGTTTT
>NZ_FRAH01000117.1 GCF_900142265.1 Anaerotignum lactatifermentans DSM 14214
GCTTCATCTGTCAGGAAATAAGTCTCTGCCAAAGCATAGACCTCATTATCGTCTAACCATCCGTTTTTTCCTGCCAATGCTTTTTTCACCCCACTTATAACAAATTGAAAACACTTTTCCAGTGTCTTTTTTTCATCGTTTACCTTCGAGGCAAAATCCGTATCAGCCAAACATTTATTTTTCAGGTATCTGACGATAGGAAATACTGGCAGCATATGCGATTTTTGTGTTTCCAGCTGTACTTCCAATTTCAAAACTGCTTCTTCATTCTCATTTTTAGGAGTGGGAAAAGAGATCACCACAGCTTCTTCCTGCTTTTCCAGATGAATTTTATTCTGATTTTCTTCCTGTTTCGGTTCTTCTGCTATGGCATTTTTTTCTTCCAGCTTACTTTTATTCGATACAGCATCTTTTTCCATATGCTTGACAGCACCAGAAACGTCTTTGGGTTCTTCCTTTACGGTAACTTGTTCATCCTGCAATTCAGTTTCCTGATTCGTATGCTTTATTTCTTTCTGCTCTGGTTGTTCTGGGGGTATATGTGTTTTTTTATTTTGAAACACACGAAAATCCAGAGGTTGTTCCTTCGCTATCTTTTGAAAAATGTCCATGCTTCCATCCTCCAATCAAAAAAGCAAGGATAATTCACACATTCTCGTGTTTCATCATCCTTGCTTTTCATCCATTCTATTTACTTATGCCAACATATATCCTTCTTGAAAAGAATATTTCAAATAATCCGGATTACTGTAATATACATTTGAATTAAAATCCGAAATCTCATCGCTGATAAACGAAGCAAACACATCAAGTATCCCCTGTGCATAGTTATCTGCATAAAGAGATAATACCAATGTTTGATAAACTCTGCCAATAGCGGTTTCTGATGGAACTTGATATCGGCATTCCTTTACAGTATCAAAAGTGCCTTCTGCAATATGATAATCCTCAATTACTTCATCCGAAACCTGTTCTAAGCTCAAGCAATGATTCATCGGCGCCGCTTCTAACTGATGCAATATATCATTGGTTGTAAAATGCTTCACCACATCCTGACGATGATTTTTCGTCTTTCTGGCAATGTATTCAATCAATGTGCAGACATAAAACACATCATCTTGTGAGTATTGTTCTTGCATCTACTCATTCCTTTCATAAGTACAAATATAATTTACATTTTAATTATATCGAAGAAACTTTTTCTCTTCAACTATCTACTTTTAGCTTCTTCCTTCTTCCTGCATCTGAGCCATTGCTTGTTTGCCCTCCATAATGATATGTGGCGCCACAGTAGTTTCCCATGCCTTGATATACTTGCTGACACGGATCATAAGTTTATAAAAGTCAATATCATTCAGGTTGATATATTCTTTATTTTGCTCCTGATAAGAATTTGCTTTCATAAAAATCCCGCCATTATCCTTCTTGACCTTTTCTCCAGTTCCATTGGCGATTTCCAAGTACCACGGATAACGTCTTGGTTTTCCATCACTGCCGGTCACTGCTCTAATGATTCGCAGCTTTGTTACATGACTGCGTCCATTTTCATCCGGTGTACCAAATATCTTTTCTTGCTGGAAATTAAACTCCTGCACAGCATTTTGCAGCTGATTGAAAATATACTCCGCTTCATCCGGTGAAATATTTGCAGAAACGCGCTTGATGTTTTTTCCTGTCCCGTTGGTGTAGTTTTGCAGTGTAATGCCGATACAGGAAATCTGTCTGACACCAGATTCATCCTTATCCCCAAAAGAATGGATATGTGCATAGTACTCTGCCGGTGCTGGCTTGAGTTTGTCTATGAACTCAACCAGTTTTTTGTCTGTTTTATAAACGGAAATCTGTCTGGAAATATAGTTTTTTTCATTCTCACTCATGTGAATCTTCATCTCCTTATCTCTTTTTCAATTCTTTTGACCAATAAAAAAGGCAGCTTCTGCAGATCCGTAATATCCAGAAACGCATCGCCGTAAATCCTTTCGATGTTTTCCTTATCCGTACCGATCGCCGCTGCTACAAACATGATACCTTTCCTTGTGTATTCCTTATGAATACCCCTCAAGTCTTCTTCTGCCGCTGTTCCAATATATCCGCCATTTCCTGCTGGCTGTCCATCAGAAATCAACATCAAAAGCCTGCTGCTTTCCGGCTGTTTCATCAGACGTTCCGCAACAAAACGCAGTGCTGCACCATCTCTGTTGCCGTCTCTGGCTGAAATATCCATCAAACGATAACAGTCATTCTCATCATTAGAATCAAAATCCGTATATACATACAGTTCTACATCATTGGCTTCAGTATGTCCTATGATGGAAAGGGGAATACGCATCGCCTTACAAAAGTCATATACCATAATGGCAGCAGCTCTTGCATAAGTAGCACGATCCAACCCACACATAGAACCACTTTCATCAATAAGCAGTGCAACCGCTAAATCCTGTTTTTTCTCAGGCAAGTTTCTTTTGGAAAAAATCTTCCCCTCCTGATTCATCAACATTCAGCTTTCAATACGTCTGCCCATCAAAAGTCCTGACTGCTTTCCTTCACTAACTCGTTCTTTCAGGATACGTTTCCATCTTTTCTGTAATTGTTTGGAATACAAAAGCAATGGTTGTGCAACCATTTTGTATGCTTCTATCTGATTGCTATCTACGACAGGCATACGAAAAATCCTGAAATTTACCCCTTTGTGTGCATTTCCAAGTTCTAAGCGTTTGGACTGTTCATTCAGCTGAGCCCACAATGAATCATTCAATTCGCTTATGGCATTGGACTTAGACATCTCATTCAAAATACGAAGGATATCGCTTCCGGAGTTCGCATAACCGGAACCACTGTACTCCTTATCCCAAGAAATACAACCTTCTCCCTTTGTTTCAAAATCTTCTGTCTCAAGCAATGGGATTCTTTCCGTTTCTTCAGAGAGCACTTCCTGCAGTTCTTTCCTCTTTTCCTGTTCCTTATCTCTGTCAATAGAAAAACCGCCTTGTGCTGTAACAGGAGCTGTATTTCCTTTTGCTTCCTCTGTTTTGCCTGTCAATTCATCATGTAGTTTTTTCTGCAATTCTTCCATGGCATAAGCCTCATTTTGTTTTTTCTGGTTTTCTTTCACCTGTTCCAAGATTTCCTGCACATAATCCCACGACATGATCAGGATCTGATTGATTGCTTCATATCTGACTTTTGTATCATCATCATATAATGCATTTTCGAATACAGGTAAAACATCATAAAACATATCCAGGATTTCACCGTCATATCCATCTCGGTTATTGATGTCACCAGTACGGTGATACTGGATCAGTAAGTTCAGCAGCACAGAAAAACGATATGCGCCGTTTTTCAGCTGCTCACTGATGGATTGTGCCATTTCTGAAATACGGATGTTATTCAGCCTGATACCTGTTGCATATTTTCCAGGGAAAGCATCACACATGCGTGCCTCGATATAACCATCCTCCAGCACATTAAAAAGAAACTGTGAAACCGTCGCTATTGCCTGTCTGGTAAGTTCATCCGCATTCTCCAGAAACTCCTGTACTTCCTTTGCCTTTTCTTCTATCTCCCATTCTGAAAAAGAGGGTACAGCAGGATACATCCTACCTCGGCTCATCTCTTGACAATAGTGTTTCATCATAGGGAAATCCGTAAAAAGGATATGTCCAATCTCATGGGCATTCATCCCAATCAAGCTATCAGAACGCAGTACCTTCGTTGGAAAACTCCTTGTGATCTCATTGCCTGCATTGATAGAAATGATTTCATTGTCTGTATATGCAGTTTTTGCATTTTCACTTTCGTCATAAAACACATGAACTTTTATTTTTCTCTTATAGCGTTTTGTAGCAGCTTCTGCCATATCTGTCAGAAATCCTGCAAACGCTCTGGAACAAAATAGTTCTCTATCTGTGATCTTGAGCTGTTCCTGATTGATCTTTCGCTTCAGCTCCTTATGTGATACCCTCATTCTTCTTCATTCCCTTCTATACGTCCAAATACCAGATCAAAAAAATCTATTCTGTAAAACCTTGCAACTTCATATAAAAACCATACCGGTGGTACCAATTTGCCCTGCTCATATTTCGCATAGGTATTTCGGTTCACCTTTAACTTCTCCGCAACTTCTCTCTGCGAATATTCCGGCTTCCTTCTTTGTCTTAAAAGCTTCAGATTTTCACCAATATTTTCGTACATCCATTCACCACCCTTACGGATTGAGTACAGGGTCCAGACAAGTTGTGATGATTTCTTCTCTGTTTTCTTCATCGGCTGAAACAGATGGCAAAATGGTATATTTCGCAGCCTCCATCATATCCCCACAGATCATGTAACTCTGCACCCAACTGATGAGCTCACGTACACCACAGCATCCATCGTCAATCATATTCATACGACAATGTTGCTGAATCGAATGTACGATTTTCGCCATGATACTGATTTTGTTACGTTCCTCAAATCCAGTGATCTTAGAAACCCTTTCGACCAGCGTATTGGTATCTGGCTCTGCCATATCCAAAATAAAATCCATTCTGGATAATACAGACTGATTCAAGGCGTGACAGCCTTCATAATCATTATTTGTCGTGATTACAACAACCGTATCAGGATGACGCTCTACACGCTCACCTGTTGGCAATACCATAGAACTGCAAGTATCCAGCAAGGAGTTTAAACCTACCAAAACACCTGGGTTGGAAATGACTGTGGGTTCCTGAATTTCTATCAAGTATCCTTTCTTCATTGCCTGCACCAAAGGAGAATCCACATATTGAAACCTTTGTTCTGTCTTATGATCATTTGTTTTTGCAGCCTTTTCCTCTATTGTCTCCAATAGCTTTTTGTAGACCTCATCTTCTGTCACATCCTCCTGATATTCGCCTGTCAGCTTATAATACGCCGTTGCCGCATCCATTCGTATATCATCAAAGGTTGGATATTCCCCTAACTTTCTGTCTGGTTTATCCAAAACTGGCAACATCTGTCCTAACAGATCGAATATTTCCGTATTGGCTGAACAGGTCAGATGCAAATATGGAAGACCAAGACCTGAAGCAATGGCTTTTGCTCCTTCTGTTTTCCCTGTACCAGCTCTGCCTCGAAGCAGAAAATTTCGCATCGGTCTTCTGCTTTCCGTAGTTTCCTTTGCATGACGGCAAATATTCACAACCTCATTAGGGATTACATACCAGTCTGGCAGTTTGGGGATCAAAAGCATTTCCGAGGAGGAAAATTCTCTTTTCGCAAAGGCAAATTTTCCAACAAAATCTTCTCTGCGAATTTTCTTTCTGCTCTTTCGACGTTTCATTTCATCTGGTTTTAATACCTTAAATTTGCCATATAATACGGTACTTGGGTGATAGGTTCCTTTATTCAGCGTAATAGGCGTAAATGGCTGGATATTCCCTGTTGTCGGGATCACCACAGGAATCCCCGCCTCACCTAAATCAGAAGCATTCTCAACCCTTCGGTATAAATTATCACAGAGAATATAAGCACTTTTTGCCGCCTTCTGTAAATCAGGAAAACCTGCTTTTTTCTCTTCAAGCAGCAAATTATATTCTTCGGAAAATTCTTCATCCATCATCGCTTTTCGGATCAATGCAAAGAACAATGCTGTACCTGTGTTCTTATCCTCTTTCAGTACATAGGGCTTAGGCATTTGGTTCACATCATCATAGCAGCCTGCAATATATTTACCCGTTTGCTTCTGATAGACCACTACATGAATCTCGCCTGTCCTGCTTGGATATTCTGCAATATCCATCAAATCGCCCTGCTCACCAAAGGCACCTTTCTCCTCACTGGAGTCATCCATATTCAGCTCCATTGCAGAAAGGATCGCGCTCAACACTGCGGAATGCAGTGTCGCAAGCTTAGCAGGCGTCATACAATACTTTGAATAGTGTGTCTTTGAGCGCTGTTCAATGGATACATCGTCAAATGGCTCTGGGAGCTTTCTATTCCAAGTCCAATTATCAAATAGCTTTGTTTTTGCCATAGTTCATACTTCCTTTCCTTACCACATAAAAGTCATCTTTTTTTCATTGATCCTTACTTTGATACCTGTATCCATCATCATTTTCTTTAAGTCAAGCCAGTTCTTTTTCGGCGGAAAATCCAATACATGATCTTTTACCACATATTTTCCGTTTTCCTGTACCACAACATCGCCATTTTCCTGTATGGATAATCTGGAAAAGCCCTGCTGATTCATCTCCGTTACCAGCTCTGTCAGCAAATGCTGTCCCTTCAGGGTATACCAGCGTTCCATCTGCACCTCGTCCAAGGTGTGTTCCTGTTTCTCACTTTGGTCATCCGAAATGGTATCAAAATCCACCAAAGTAAACAGGCTCATGCGGAACATTCCATCTTCTGTCATGGAAATATTCATGTGACTGAACCCATCTACACCTTCGATGGCAACACATAAAGGACGCTTCAGATATGCCAATCGAATGATATCAGCCTCACACAAGCAGATTTTTCCACCTGCGAATTTCTGCTGCATCTTTTCTTGGATACGAAGTGCTGCCTGCTGGACAAAAAGCTTTTTATAATCCGGCTCCAGCTGAACCAATGTTGCATTTTTTCTTGGTTG
>NZ_FRAH01000016.1 GCF_900142265.1 Anaerotignum lactatifermentans DSM 14214
CATTCCGCTCCCTCTGACACTTTGCAGTGTTAGGTCGGTCGCTCCATAAACGGTTCGAAACTCACTGACCGAATTGACTATGGGTTGTAAGTTTATTTCTGCTGTTTAGTTTTCAAGGATCAGTCTTGTTTGCCTCGCTTTTTCAGCGGCGAGTGATATTTTATCACATCATTCCAGGCTTGTCAAGTATTTTTTCATCTTTTTTCGAAGTTTTTCAGCTTCGAATTTGATAAAAATGGCGGAGAAGGAGGGATTTGAACCCTCGCGCCGCTATTAACGACCTATCCGCTTTCCAGGCGAACCCCTTCAACCACTTGGGTACTTCTCCATGTGCTCTCTGATGAAAAAAATATTTAATTGGCGGAGAGAGTGGGATTCGAACCCACGGCCCCTCTCGGAGTCACTGGTTTTCAAGACCAGCTCCTTAAACCACTCGGACACCTCTCCATACTGATTTAGTTTGCTTTTCTTGAGCAGCGAAACCTTTGTTATTATACTTCGTTGTGTTTTGTTTGTCAACACTTTTTTGAAGTTTTTTATTTTTCTTTTTGCTGTTTCGTGTTTTCCGAAGCAGTGGTGTTAGTATATCCCAAAATAACTTTCCTGTCAACACCTTTTTTGAAATTTTTTTCATTTTTTTCATATTATTTTAACATTCCTTGAAAATCCCGTATTTTCTCTGCTTTCCGCAAACTTTTTCATACCTTGTGGTTTTTCTTGCTTAAGAATGGTACAATATAAGAAATGGTTTTACAGTTTCTTTACACTGTCGAAACATTTCCGAAACACAGAAAGGAGTTCTTCTATAATTATGAAATCAGTTAGTGAACGTTTTTTAACATATATCAAGCAGCCCACAACCTCTGATGAAAATTCTTCTGCCATTCCCAGTACAAAACAGCAGCTTGTCTTTGGAGATTTTCTCGTCAAAGAATGCCAAGCGATTGGGTTAGCTGATGCTGTAATGGATCGTCACGGCTATGTCATGGCTACCCTGCCTGCAACAGATCCCAACGCTCCTACCATTGGCTTTATTGCCCATATGGATACCAGTCCTGATGCCAAAGGCGATGGCATCATGCCTCATATCGTTCATCACTATGATGGTGAAACCATTCAGCTCAATGGCATCTCCCTTTCTCCTGATGAATTTCCAGATTTGAAGAATTATATCGGAGATACGCTGATCACCACTGACGGCACAACCCTTCTGGGAGCCGATGATAAGGCCGGCATCGCAGAAATTCTCTCCGCCATGGAATATCTCATGACCCATCCTGAAATCCCTCATGGCAAAATCCGTATTGCGTTTACACCTGACGAAGAAATCGGCGCAGGCGCTGACCATTTTGATGTGAAAAAATTCGGTGCTGACTTTGCCTATACTCTGGACGGCGGCAAAATCGGTGAATTGGAATATGAAAATTTCAATGCCGCACAGGCAGTCATTCATATCAAAGGCCGCAGCGTTCATCCCGGCACAGCAAAGAACATCATGCAGAATGCCGCTCTCATTGGCACAGAAATCGCTTCTCTGCTGCCGGAAAAAGAAATTCCTTCCAAAACAGAAGGCTATGAAGGCTTCTTCCATCTTTGCTCTTTTGAAGGCAATGTATCTGAAGCCACGCTGACTTATATCATTCGTGATTTTAATTCAGAAACTTTTGCCCACAGAAAAAATCTCATCCAGCTCATTGTGGAACGGAAAAACATCCAGTATCCCAATGCCATCACACTGGAACTGAAAGATCAGTACTATAATATGGCGTCCAAAATTGCTGATTGTATGGAAATTGTAGATCTGGCAAAACAGGCAATGGAAGCCTGCGGCATCACACCCATTGTGCAGCCCATCCGCGGCGGTACTGATGGTGCACGCCTGTCCTTTATGGGACTTCCCTGCCCCAATCTCTTTGCCGGCGGTCATAATTTCCATGGACCTTATGAATACATTCCCGTTTCTTCTATGGAAAAAGCAGTGGAAATGATTGTAAAAATTGCAGAATTGAGTTGCGGGGTTGACTTTCAAAAAAAGTTGTGATAGGATAGGCTCATAAATAAGCAAAACAGCGATGATTGAGTATATGGGCAAAGCTGGTTACAGCCGCAGAGAGCAGTCCGGTTGGTGAAAGGATTGCAGCACAGTATTTGTAAATTACGCCTCATGAGCTTTGTGCAGGAAATGGCACAACGGTTGTCTACCGTTACCCAGACCGAAAGATGTTTGTCTTTTCGTTATGATAAACATGAATTAAGGTGGTACCACGGGTTCTCTCGTCCTTTTGGCGACAGAACCCTTTTTTATTTGCAGAAAGCCTTCGCTGAAATACAAACCAATAAAGAAAGGGTGTTTTCTCATGAATGCTTACGAAGTTCTGAAAGAAAGAGGTTTTATTGAACAGCTGACACACGAAGATGAAATCAAAGAATTGTTTGAAAAAGGCGGCGTGACATTTTATATCGGTATCGACCCTACTGCAGACAGCCTTCATGTAGGTCACTTTCTGACCGTTATGGCAATGGCACACATGCAGCGCTGCGGCAACCGTCCTATCTGCCTGATGGGCGGCGGCACAGGTATGATCGGTGACCCCTCCGGCAAAGCTGACATGCGTAAAATGATGACCGTAGAAACCATCGACCATAACGTTGCCTGCATCAAAAAACAGCTGTCCCACTTCATCAAATTTGACGAAGAAAACGGCGGCGCCATTATTGCAAACAACGCAGACTGGCTGAGAAATCTGAACTACATTGAATTCCTTCGTGACGTTGGCGTACACTTCTCCGTAAACCGTATGCTGGCTGCGGACTGCTTCAAAATCCGTATGGAAAAAGAAGCTGGTCTGTCCTTCCTGGAATTCAACTACATGATCATGCAGGGCTACGACTTCTACGAACTGAACAGAAGATACGACTGCGTACTGCAGATGGGTGGCAATGACCAGTGGTCCAACATCATTGCCGGCGTAGAACTGATCCGTCGTAAAACAGGCAAACCTGCTTACGGCATGACATTCAAACTCCTGACAAACAGTGAAGGTGTAAAAATGGGCAAAACCGTCAGCGGTGCTGTATGGCTTGACCCTGAAAAAACATCTCCTTACGAATTCTACCAGTACTGGAGAAACGTGGGCGATAAAGACGTTGAAAAATGTCTGGCTCTGCTGACATTCCTGCCTATGGATGAAGTACGTCGTCTGGGCGCACTGGAAGGCAGCGAAATCAACAAAGCAAAAGAAGTTCTGGCATTTGAACTGACTAAGATCGTTCACGGTGAAGAAGAAGCAACAAAAGCACAGGAAGCTGCAAGAGCTCTGTTCGGCAAAGGTTCTGCTGCTGGTTCCGCACCTACTACAGAACTGCCCGCTGCTGACTTTGCAGAAGGCATGGATATCCTGACACTGCTGACCACCATCGGCGTTGTTCCTTCCCGTTCCGAAGGCAGACGTGCAGTACAGCAGGGCGGTGTAAAAGTAGCTGAAAAACCTGTCACAGACGTTGACTTCAAAGTAACTGCAGATTTGTTCACAGACGGCAAACTGCTGGTACAGAAAGGCAAAAAAACATTCCACAATGTTGTTTTGAAATAAACGTTCATACTTCCATTCCAATAATGCAAAAACGTCGGAAATGTTTCTTTCATAGAAACATTTTCCGACGTTTTTGTTTTTAATCAATCATATAACCTGCTTTTCGCAGGGCATCCAATCCTTTTTCCAATTGATTTTCTTTTATAAGGATATAATCCGTCTGGTATGTAGACACCGCAAAAATTCCAACACCAGCCTCAGCCAGCACACCAGAAATCCGAGATAATATGCCAATCAACGAAAATTCCAACGTCCCTGCAACGCGGAACGCTCTCCAACCATCTTCTCTTTCCAGCGTTTCTTCCGGCACATGCTCTGTCAGACACACCAGAGAAAATTCCCTGTCTGTCTTTGCTGCAAAACAAAAAGGCTGTGTCCAATCCACCTTTGTCTCATCACTGACACGGCATACAGAAAATGCATATGGCAGCACTTCCAGCCGTTCTGCAATTTTTTCTGTCAACAAATACTGCTCCAATTCCCCCACACTGTCAACCAGATAAGTTGCCCCTGCATTTTTCAGCTGCTCCTCTGTGCGGAATCCCCATGTAACGCTGACACAATCCATGCCAGCAGCCTTTGCCGTAGCCAAATCCACCTCTGTATCCCCCACATACAGACAATCCTTCAAAGATACCTCCAGCTTTTCTGCTGCCGCTTCCACCATATCTCCTGCCGGTTTGGGACGCAGACCATTGCCTTCCCCTACTGCCAGATCAACAGCATCCCCAAAGTATTTTTCACATAAACCTTTCACAGCCCCGTCAAATTTATTAGATACCACTGCCGTTTTCACACCAGCCTCCCGTAAATCCCGCAGCAGCTGCAAAACGCCGTCAAAAGGCTTTGTTTTGATTTCCATATGTTCCTTATAATATGCCTTATATTCTTCCAGACAAGTTTCAAAATCTTCCAGCGGTTCTCCTGCCGCTAATTTCAGATACACAGCACTGCCGTTCCCCAAAAAGGCTGCCGCTTCCTCTCTTGTCTGTTCTTTTCTTCCATATCTGCGTAAAATCTCGTTCATGCTGTCTGTCAGATCATCCAGTGTATCCAACAGTGTGCCGTCCAGATCAAAAATCACTGCCTGATATTTCATCTTCATTCGCCTTCTCCCTTTCAAAGATTTTTGCAACAAAAAAAGCCCCCGCGTTTGCGAGGGCGAAAAGCTACTGACGGGACTTGAACCCGTGACCTCCGCCTTACCAAGGCGACGCTCTACCTACTGAGCCACAGTAGCATAGGAAGAATAGATTTCTTCCGTCAGCTTTTATATACTATCACACAGATTCTATTCCGTCAAGATTTTTTTTTAAAACAAATTTCTCCAGTTTTTTCTTCACCCGCTGAAGGGCATTGTCAATGGATTTTTCCGGTTTATCCAGCATGTTGGCAATCTCAAAATAGCTTCTGCCCTGCAAATATAATGTCAGTACGCGGCTTTCGAAACTGCTGAGATTCTTCTCCATCTGGTTTTCCAGAAAGTTTTTGTTTTCCTGTCCAATGAGCAGGGCTTCCGGGTTCAGAAGCTCCCCTTCCTGCAGCAAATCCAGATAGGTTTCTTCGGAATCCTCCTCAAACACAGGCTTATTCAATGAGATATACGAATTCAGTGGCTGATGCTTCTGTCTGGTTGCCGCCTTAATGGCTGTGATCATCTGACGATTGATGCACAGTTCCGCAAAACTGCGGAAAGAAGCATTCTTTTCCTTATCATAATCCCGAATGGCTTTATACAGTCCGATCATGCCCTCCTGTATGATGTCCTCTGTATCCGCGCCAATGAGAAAATAAGCCCGGGACTTTGCCTTCACCAAGGGTTTATATTTGTCCAACAGGCGTGCTTCCGCCTCGTTATCCCCGCTCTGTGCCTGACGCACCAGCAGTTCATCCTGTTGGGTGTTTGCAGTTTGTTCTGTTCTTTCACTTATCATATAAATCCTCTGTTCTCCTTATTTCTGCCGCCGTAAATTCTCCAGCCAATTGAGCGCTTCCTCATCCAGATTATCGGCGAGCATATTGTTTTTGGGCGGTCTGTTTTCAATGTACTGTCGGCGCAGTTCTGTTTCCGCCTGATGCACCTGATTATGCAGTTCCTTGGCACTCATGCGCACAGCTCCCTGACCGGAAATGATAATCTGTTCCATTCCGTCGGTGGTTGCCACCCGCACCCGATAATGCTTCGGCATGGATGTTACCACTCGTTCAATGTAATGATCCGCCGTTTCCGCTTCTTTTGTATAGACCACATAAATATTATGATACTTCGATACAGAGCCAGGATTGCCCTTGACCAGATACGCGTCAAAAACGACGATAATGGTCGCTTTCTGTACACCTTTATAATTGGAAAGGGTATCAATGAGCTTTACCCTTGCACTTTCCAGACTGACATCTTCCATCAATTCCCGCAGTTCGTCCCATGCGTGGATGATGTTATAGCCGTCCACCAGCAAAAAATCCTCCTGCAACGGCAATCCCCTCCCTTCTCATCGTAACATCATATCATATAACCTTAGAAATTGCAAAAGATTCTTCTTTTCCGCAAAATCCGTCAAATCTTAAAATCTTCTCTGTCTTACCACTTCATACATGAGCAGTGCAGCCGCTACAGAAGCATTCAAAGAAGAAATTTTCCCATACATAGGGATAGAAGCTGTAAAGTCACAATTTTCTTTTACCAGTCGGCTGACGCCATCGCCTTCGCTGCCAATCACCAATGCCAGCGGACCTTTCATGTTTGTATCGAAATGATCCAGACCTTTCATATCAGCGCAGGCAATCCACAGACCTTCTTTTTTCAGATATTCCATGGTCTGTACAATGTTTGTCACTCTTGCCACAGGCATATATTCAATGGCACCGGCAGATGTTTTCCCAACTGTTGCGTTCAGACCAACGGAACGACGTTTGGGAATGATAACCCCATGGACACCGGCACATTCTGCTGTACGCAAAATAGCGCCCAGATTGTGAGGGTCAGTGATACCATCCAACAGCAGCACAAAAGGATCTTCCCCTTTTTCTTTTGCCGCAGCCAGAATATCTTCTACTTCCACATAGTCATGAGCAGAAACCAGCGCAATCACGCCCTGATGATTTTTTGTCTGGGAAATTTCGTCCAATTTCTGACGGCTCACTTCCTGAATAACAACGCCTTTTTCTACAGCCATAGCAATGATCCGTTTAATAGTACCTTCCACATTGCCTTTTGCCACCATGATTTTTTCAATATCTCTGCCGCTTCTGAGGACTTCCAGAATGGCATTTCTGCCTTCCAGCTGGTTTTCATTGATTTCTCTGTCCATTTCCCGTTCTTCTCTGGCAGTATGGAAAGGCTTGCGACCTTTGCGTTCTTCACCGTTTCTGCCGCTGGGTCTTTTTTCTTTCCATTCCCGTTCGTTTCGTCTTTTTTCCACGGAATAACCTCCTGTTTTTCTCTTTTTTCCAACACAGCAAAAAGCCGATGTGCAAAATCAGTGCATCGGCTTCTATTTTTATTTCTCTATCAATTCTGCCATACCCAGACGGAATAAGTCAATGGCTCTTTCCATTTTTCCATCCAAATACAAATAACCGAATACCGCTTCTACCCCCGTTGCATGGCGGTAGTCCATCAAATCGGCGTTCTTCGGTGTGGTGTAGGATTTGGCGTTGCGTCCTCTGCGAAACACAGCTGCTTCCTCCTCTGTCAATTCTTCAGCCACACGGAAATAAAATTCCGCCTGTGCTTTAGCATTGACCATATCTCTGGCGGTTTTATGCAAACGGTTCACTGGCGCGTTTCCGCCTGTCAAAACAGTGGTACGCACCAGCATTTCATAAACCGCATCCCCTATATAAGCCAGCGCCAAAGGGGACAGCTCCTTTGGATTGACTGTCCCCTTCTGACCCAGCATTAAGTCCAATGCCTGTAAGTTCATAATTAACCTCTGAACCACTGTACGCCCTGACGGGTATCTTTGATGGTGATGCCCATAGCTGCCAGTTCGTCACGGATAGCGTCTGCTGTTGCAAAGTCTTTTGCTTTCTTTGCTTCTGCTCTCTTTGCAATGAGTTCTTCGATTTTTGCTGTTTCTTCATCAGATACAGCGTCTTCTTTCAGTTCTGCTACACCCAGTACGCCGCACAGGTGATCCAGCATATCCTGAATCTTTTCTGCGTATTCTTTGGAAACGCCAGCTTTTACAGCGATGTTGCTGAAACGAACCAGTTCATAGATAACGGAAATAGCATCAGCTGTGTTAAAGTCGTCGTCCATAGCTGCTTCGAACTGTTCTTTGTATTTTTCCAGTTCTGCTGCCTGTGCAGTTTCTTCTGCTGTCATTTTTGTGTCAGCACTGTTTTTAATATAGAAATCCAGTTCTTTTCTTGCGTTTTTGATTCTTTCCAGACCATTCTGGCAAGCCTGCATCAGATCTCTGCTGAAGTTGATGGGGCTTCTGTAATGACCGTTCAGAATGAAGAAACGGATAACTTCATAAGGGAACTGTGCCGCAATATCTCTAACGGTAAAGAAGTTACCCAGAGATTTGGACATTTTTTCGTTGTCAACAGTAATGAAACCGTTGTGCAGCCAATATTTTGCAAACTGGCAGCCGTTTGCAGCTTCACTCTGTGCGATTTCGTTTTCATGGTGAGGGAAGATCAGGTCTTCGCCGCCGGCATGAATATCGATGGTGTCGCCCAGATGATGTTTTGCCATAACGGAGCATTCAATGTGCCAACCGGGTCTGCCTTCGCCCCAAGGAGAAGTCCAGCTGGGTTCGCCTTCTTTTTTAGGTTTCCACAGTACGAAGTCTGTAGGGTTTTTCTTAGCGTCGTCAATAGCTACACGTTCGCTGGCACCAGCGATCAGTTCATCCAGATTCTTTTTGGACAGTTTGCCGTATTCAGGGAATTTCTTTGTATCATAGTAAACAGTACCATTGTCTTCATAAGCATAACCCTTGTCGATCAAAGTCTGTACCATAGCAATGATGCCGTCCATTTCCTGTGTTACACGAGGGTGCACGGTAGCACGTTTTACATTCAGACCGTCAGCATCATGGAATGCTTCTTCAATGTAACGGTTGGAGATTGCTTCCATTGTGCTGCCTTCTTTGTTTGCACGGTTGATGATCTTGTCGTCAACGTCTGTGAAGTTCTGAACGTAAGTAACGTCATAACCTTTGTATTCCAGGTATCTTCTTACAGTATCAAATACAACGTAAGGGCGTGCGTTACCGATATGGATATAGTCATATACGGTAGGACCGCAAACGTACATTTTTACTTTGCCTTCCTCGCGGGGAATGAATTCTTCTTTCTGTCTTGTCAGTGTATTATATACTTTCATGGTCGTTCATCCTTCCTTTATTGAACCATATTTTCTAAGTTACATTATATCACAAAAACGGGTTCTGCAAGCATATTTTCCATAATTCTTCCGTTTTCTTTTTCATTTCTCAAACTGCATGTTTTTTTGCCTTTGTAAATTCAGAAGGGTCTGTGGGTTTGATGCGCATACCGTCTTTTCTTACAATCTTTGTGGGAGAGCCAACCGCTGTTACGTTAGCAGGAATATCTTCCAGCACAACGGAGCCAGCGCCGATTTTTGTATTGGAACCGATGGTAATGGGACCCAGTACGATGGTTTCTGCGCCGATCAGTACATTATCTCCAACGGTAGGATGGCGTTTGATTTTGTCTTTGCCGGTACCGCCCAGTGTAACACCGTGGTACAGCATAACGTTGTCGCCAATTTCCGCCGTTTCCCCAATGACAACGCCCATACCGTGGTCAATGAAGAAGCGTTTGCCGATCTGTGCGCCGGGATGGATTTCAATGCCTGTCAAACCTCTGGAAATCTGAGAAATGGCTCTGGCAATGAAATAGTGTTTCTTTTTATAGAAGCTGTGGGCAATTCTGTGGTTGATCACTGCCCAGAAACTGGGGTAGAGAATGACTTCGATGTTGCTTCTGATGGCAGGATCTTTTTCCTTAATAACGTCAACCATTTCTTCAATTCTTGCTTTGAGTTCTCTTGTGTTCATGTTTGGTTTCTCCTCTCGATACTGATATTCTTTTTTATGATATTACAGCACGAAATAAGGTGTTCCTGCGCTTTTTTTCTCTGTTTCCCCAAAAAGAAAAAGCCCCGTCTTTACAAACACTGTAAAGACGAAGCTGTTATACTCCGTGGTTCCACTTTACTTAGACGGTCTGTTTTTCCGCAGAAAAAAGATACCGCCTCACTTTCTCGACTGTAACGTTGTCATCGGAATCAGGCTACTGCAAAATAAAAATGGTTCGCCTGTTCAGTTCAGGAACGCACTTCATCCTCCTCATTCTGTAAACGGCTCTCACCCATGTATCTTAAGACGGTGCCATTCAAACCCCCAGTTTCCTGGAAACTCAAATTTCATCGCCTTTCACCACGGCCGTTATTCTCTGGCAGGTGATAAAAGGACTACTCTTTTCCATCATCACTTTTGGCTTATTTCGTTTTTTCTAAAAGGCACACAGCCGAAGCGGCAATGCCTTCTCCCGCGCCGGTAAATCCCAGCCCTTCCTCTGTTGTTGCCTTTACATTGACCTGATCTATATCTATGTGGAGAATCTCAGCGATATTCTTCCGCATCTCAGGAATATAAGGTTTCAGCTTCGGACGCTGTGCGATCACCGTTGCGTCGATATTCATTATACAATATTCTTTCTGGGAAATCAAGTCCCAAACGCAGGATAATAATTTTTTGCTGTCTGCCCCTTTATAAGCCGGGTCTGTGTCGGGAAAATGTCCCCCAATATCCCCCAGTGCCGCCGCTCCCAGCAGGGCATCCATAATAGCATGAAGCAGCACATCCGCGTCAGAATGTCCCAGCAATCCTTTTTCATAGGGAATGTTTACACCGCCCAATATCAAATCTCTGTTTTCCACTAGTTTATGTACGTCATATCCTGAACCAATTCTCATGAAGCATTTCTCCTTTTAGTGTCCACGATGTTTTTCGCGTTTCTTCTGTTGTTTCTGCAAAAACCGTTCTTTTTCCTCTGCCAGCTTATCTTCCTTTCGGATGATGCGCTTTTGGATTTTTCGCTCTTCCCGCTGTGCCTGTATGGCTTGCTGGGCGCGGGTGCCTGTTCCCCTTTCTCTTGTCTGCTTACGGATTTCCCGCTGCATCCGTTTCGGATTCTTACGGGTCTGCTTGTCAGAGATCTGACTTTTCTCACCAGTGCCAAAAGAAAGCCGATACACATGTTTCAGCAGATATTCCTGCACTTCCAATCCCTTTGGCTCCGCACCAAAAAGTATCTTTGCCGCCTGATAGCTTTCTCCGTCCTCCCGCTCGTAAATGCCGATCCAGAAAGGTTCCTCAAAAAGTACGGTCATTGTCACTTTGACCTTTTCCATGGTCATTCCTCCTTTTGTATTTTACTGCACAAAGAAGGGACAACCAAGGAGGCAGGTTACTGACGGCGTCTTGCCGCATCCGGACTACCAACCGGATCGTGTTTTTATCTCTGCAAGACCATAGTATGCTTTTTTACCTCTGCTGTCAATGCCACTATTTTGTCTGACATTATCATATAGCTTTTTGGTATACAGTGTTTTTTTGTGAATTTTTCATCAAACTCTTGCATTTTTCTGACAACAGGTTTATACTGTATTTATAGAAATACATAACATATATTCACATAGAAATATATGTGCCCTTCGGGCAACAAAGGAGGAGATTACAATGGGAAAGAAAGTTTTAATGTTGGCTGGAGATTTTACGGAAGATTATGAAACCATGGTACCTTTTCAGGCTCTGCAGGTTCTGGGTTATCAGGTTGATGTAGTTTGCCCCGAAAAAAAAGCAGGTGACATTATTCGTACCGCAATTCATGACTTCGAAGGAGAACAGACATACTCCGAAAAAAGAGGTCATAACTTCGCTTTGACAGCAGATTTCGACGCTGTTAACACAGCTGATTATGCTGGATTGTTCATCACCGGCGGACGTTCTCCCGAATACCTGAGATTGACACCCAGAGTAATTGAAATTGTACAGGAATTCTTCGCTGCAAATAAACCAGTTGCTGCAATCTGCCATGGTCCTCAGATCTTGACTGCAGCCAACGTACTCAAAGGTAAAAAAGCAACTGCTTATCCCGCTGTTGGTCCTGACATCACATTGGCAGGCGGCGAATATGTAGCTGTAGACGCAGACAAAGCAGTTGTAGACGGCAATCTGGTTACTGCACCCGCATGGCCCGGCGACGCTGCTATCGTTGCTGAATTTGCGAAACTCATGGGGGCAAAGATTGAGATCTAAACGATCTGCAAGTATATATCAAATTTGATATAGATGCGCAACTTACAAGAGAGGATTTTCAAAATCCTCTCTTTTTTTGCACAAAAAAAGCTGAAATCTTTGCATTTCCAAGGATTTCAGCTTTCGTTTTTATGTACTCATGCCCGTGGATGTGCTTTCGCATATACGCTTTTGATTTTTGTATTGTTCAGTTTTGTATAAATCTGGGTTGTGGAAATATCGGAATGTCCCAGCATTTCCTGTACAGAACGCAGGTCTGCCCCATTTTCCAGCAGATGCACCGCAAAGGAATGGCGCAGGATATGGGGTGTAATCTCTCCGGGAATCCCCGCTTCTTCCGCATAATTTTTGACAATCTTCCAGAAACCCTGTCTTGTCATTTTCTTGCCGCCATAATTCAGAAACAGCACCGTTTCCTCTGGGTTATGTATGAGCTGCACCCGACCTTTTTTCAGATATTCCCAAAGGGCCTCTTTGGCTTTTGTACCAATGGGAATCATACGGCTTTTGCTGCCTGTGGTACAACGGATATATTCAAAAGGCAGATTCACATCATCCACTTGCAGGGAAACCAGCTCTGATACGCGGATACCTGTGGCATAAAGGACTTCCAGCATGGCTTTATCCCGCAGACCTTTGGCATCGCTGGTCTTTGGCTGATCCAACAGCTTTTCCACCTGCTCCAAAGTCATAATCTTCGGCACTTTCCGTTCCTCTCTGGGCAGTTCCAGATCCACAGCAGGGTTTTCCTTTACAACGCCCTGCCCCATGAGAAAATAGAAAAACGCACGGATAGACGCTAAATTTCGAAAAATCGTTGTGGACGCCTTATGTTGATTTTGCAATTCATACACATATGCCATAATATTGGTACGGTTGATTTTGGAAACCTCACATACGCCCAAGCCTTCCATAAAACCGCAGAATCCCCGCAGATCCCGTAAATATGACAATATGGTATTTTCAGATGACTTTTTCACATTTTGCAGGTACATGCGAAAAGCAGCCAGATTTTCTTCCATATTCATAACCCCTTCAAATCAAAAAAGACATAGTCTTTCATAAATTATAAATACTTTTTTCATAATTGTCGACATTTTTTTCATAAATTTTCCACTGTTCCTGCAAAATTCTCCATTCTGACCTTTTTTCTCCCACATTTTTAGGCTAAATACGCCATAAAGGCTGGAATCAGCCCCACTTCCACACCACTTGCCACCACAATGGGCAAAACTGATGCCGCCAATAATATGCAGTATTCTGTCTGCCGCCGCCGTTTTTCTCGTTTGCTGGCACCCTTTCTAGTGCCTTCTTCTCCCCATGCAAAAAGGTAGTAAACCGCTACCGTTGTCATGGCAACATAAGCCGGAATCAACAGCAGATTCTGGGGCAATATCCCCAATATGGTCAGCCATACGCCTTTGCCGCCATAGCTTGCCATGAGCATTGCCGCCGTAAACCCCAGAGAAATTCCTCGAAACAAACAGATACACCCCGAAATAAATACCCCCATGGAAAGCCATCCCCCTGCCCAGATGAGCAGATCATACTTCATGTATTTCCAGAAGGTAAACCAGAAAGAGGAATCTCCCCCTGCCGTCAAATGCTCCTGCAAAAATCGCACCAGCGTTTCTTCGCCACTCCGTCCTGCCAAATTGGCAGCCACCGCTCCGCCTACTGTCCCCAACAAAAAAGAAAGGCAAACAATCATAAAAATCATTTGCCCTCTTTCTGCCGGTGTTTTCTTTTTTGGATACATAGCCTCACCTCATCACATTTTTTCTCCTGTTACAAGGTTATGGCTCGTCTTTTTTATTTATGTCTGGTCATATACGCAAAAATTGCCGCAACGGTTTTCGCGTCTTTGATTTCACCTTTATAAATCATTTCCAAAGCTTCTTCCGGTGTATACCGTTCCACTTCAATGAATTCATCCTCATCAAAACAACAAGGACAAGGTGTCAGATCAGAAGCAAAATACAGGAAAATCTTCTCTGTGCAATATCCTACTGTGGGATACAATTCACAGATAAATTCCATATTTCCTGCCAGATTACCTGTTTCTTCAGCCAATTCCCGTTTGATGCCTTCGCCGGGTTCCTCCCCTTCTTCCAGCACCCCTGCAGGGATTTCCAGCAGCATTTCTTTAAAGGCATGACGATACTGTCTGACAAAAATGATTTTGCCTTCTGCATCCACTGCCAGTGCTGCCGCTGCATTTTTGCCACGGATAACTGTTTCCCGATAAGCCGCTTTGCCGTCAGGCATCTGCAGCTTATCCACCGTTACTTTCACAATCTTGCCTTCATAAGTCAGCTTGCTTTCCAACACTTCATAGCTCATATTGCCATCTCCTTATGAATTTATGCCAGTGCTTTTACCATTTCTTCGATGCGGTCCATGCCTTTTTTGATCTGTTCCATATCTGTTGCATAAGACAGACGGATATAGTCAGGCATACCAAAGTCTGCGCAAGGAACCACTGCCACATATTTTTCTGCAATCAGAATTGCAGCGAAATCTGCCGCAGAGTGGATTTCCTTACCTTCATAGCTTTTCCCGTAAGTGCCGGATACATCCACAAACAGATAGAATGCACCTTCCGGTTTCAGCGCGGAAATCATAGGAATGGCTTCTTCTCTTTCATAGATGTAATCTCTTCTTTTCTTAAATTCTTTGCACATTTCTGTTACACAGTCCTGAGGACCTTCCAGAGCTGCCAGAGTTGCTTCCTGCGCGATGGAGTTGGGGTTGGAAGCCATGTGGGACTGCAAGGAAGACATGAGTTTTGCCACTTCCAGAGGTGCAGCCGCAAAACCGATTCTCCAGCCTGTCATTGCATAGCTTTTGGAAACACCGTTGATAACGATGGTTCTGTCATAGATTTCCTTGCTCAAAGAAGCAATGCTGATATGTTTCTTGCCTTCATCGTAAATGAGTTTTTCATAAATTTCATCGGAAATTACGAAAATGTCATGTTTTACAGCAAAGTCTGCTACCATCTGCAAATCTTCCAGAGAGGAAATCATACCAGTAGGGTTGGAAGGGCTGGTCAGGATCAGTGCTTTTGTTTTTGCTGTGTAAGCGCCTTCCAGTTCTTCTTTTGTCAGCATGAAGTTATTTTCTTTCTTTGTGTGTACCACTACAGGCACACCGCCGGCAATTTTCACCATTTCCGCATAGCTCAGCCAGAAAGGTGCAGGAATGATGACTTCATCTCCTTCGTTCAGGATTGCCATAAATGCGTTCATGAGGGAATGTTTTGCGCCGTTGCTGATAACAACCTGTGCAGGTTCATAGTCCAGACCGTTGTCTTTTTTCAGCTTATCGCAAACAGCTTTCCGCAGTGCAGGTGTACCTGCCGCAGGTGTATATCTTGTTTTGCCTTCGTCAATGGCTTTTTTCGCTGCTTCTCTGATGTGTGCGGGGGTGTCAAAATCAGGTTCCCCTACGCCAAATGTAACCATATCTTTGCCCTGTGCTTTCAGTTCTGCCGCTTTTGCGGAGATTGCCAGTGTGCTGGATGCTTTGATGCTCTGTGCTCTTCTTGATACTTCCATTTCTTTTACCTCATTTCTTTTGTTTAATCAAATTTGCTTTTTCTGACACCATTCAGTACCAGATTTGCAAGAATTACCATAATACCAAAACTCATTGTCAGCATTTTCAGAGACAGTACAGACTGCGCTTTTTCAGAGCCTTCAATAGAAAGATCTCCATCAAAAGACACTGTGATGTCGTATTTCATAATACCGTCATTTACCATATAAGTATAGGGACTGCCTTCCACCAGATTCATCTGATCTGTGTAAAAATCATAAGATTTATACTTTTCGTTCAGCGGTGTCATTACGTAGGTTCCCCACGCATGATTGCCGTTAACATCTTCCATCAGATAAGTCATGCTGTTGGCATGTTTTTTCTCAACCACTTCATAGCCTTCTTCCAGAGAAAGACCATTTTCTTCAGCCTTTTCCAAAAAGACTGTTTCCAACTCCGCCTCTGTATAAGGATGCGGTCTAATGCCGTTGATGCTCACAAGGAACAATCCGGCAATGACAAAAAGCAGCACAACGCTGATAATAACCCGTTTCATGTTACCTCCTTATTTCCATACCCTTTCTGCCACCCGCAGGAAATTTTTCTCACGTATTTTTTCCGCCAGATGACTGCCAAACTCCTGTTCCATCCGTTCCAGAAAAAGTGCCATATCCTCCACTGCACGCAGGTCTGTCGGTGTCACGTCGATGCCGTCAAAATCACTGCCCAGTCCCACAGCATCCTCACCAGCCATATCCAGCATATGTGTCAGCTGCCGCAGCAGATCATCCTGTGTCACTGCGTCTTTCTCCGCAACAAAAGGCGGGAAAAAATTCAGCCCCACAAAACCATCCATTTCGCCGATGATTTTCAGCTGTTCGTCTGTCAGATTCCGTGGATGAGGACAAATTGCCCGTGCATTGGAATGGCTTGCCACAAAAGGCTGTTCTGCCATTTTTGCCACATCATAAAATCCGGCATCTGTCAAATGGGATACATCCACCAGCATGCCCAGCCGTTCCATCTCTTTCACAACGGCTTTACCGAAGGTAGTCAGTCCGCCGCCAGTGCCTCTTTCCGCTACACCGTCTGCTAGGGCGTTTCTATGATTCCATGTCAGTGTCATCAATCTGACACCCAGACGATGAAACATCCGCAGGGCAGCAATTTCTCCTTCCAGTGCTTCGCCGCCTTCCAGAGATAATATAGCAGAGAGCCTGCCCTGTTTTTTGTTTTCCAGAATATCCGAAAATCCTTTCACCATGCCCACACGGTCTTTGTACCGCTCCATCTGTTCCAGATAATAGTCCAGATATTTCACGGTCTGTCGCATGGCAATGGGATAGTACTTCGGTTCCAGCCAAATGGCAAAAATCTGCACTGCCGGTCCATAGGCAGCAAGTTTTTCCAGATTCAGCTGTCCTGAAAATTCCAGCATATTCTCTCCTGCTTCCATGGCTTTCACCACAGTATCACAATGGGCATCTGCATAGCTTTTCATAGGCTCCTCCTTTTTCTGCACTTCTTTTCCATTTTAAATGTTTATGCCAAAAAATACAATACAAAACAAAAATCCTGCCGAAATATTGCATCTTTCCTTTTCATATCCTATGATGAGAGATAGAAAAATCATGCGCCATCAGAAAGGAGAATGGATATGTTTCCCTGTGATTTCGTAAAAGAAAAAGCTCTTGCCTTTGGACTTCACCCAAAACTGAAAGGCAGAATATTTCTTGCTGGTGGTCTTGTTCCTTGGGTAATTTCCGGTGAAGATTCCAATCGGCTCCACAGCGATATTGATTTCGTGGTTCCTCTTTCAGAAATGGAAACTATTCGCGCTTTTCTTAAAGAGCAGGGACTTTATGACCACACCCATGATTCTCTTTTTCTCTCCTGCAACAAAGAAAAGGTCGATTTTGGTACAGAAATCTTTCTGGATGGTCTACCAATCAGTTTTACGCCTTTTTTTAAAGAAAACAACAACCTTGTCCAACGGGATTTCGCTACTGCTGATTTCAGCACAAAAGACAGCCTTGTGACCCTCTGCCTGCCCAATCTTTCTCCAGAAAATTACATCACTGCTTACACTCTACCTGATGGACAAAAGCTGCACTGTACTTCTCTGGAATTTGTTTACGCCAAAAAGAGCCGAAAGAACCGCCCCAAGGACCAAGGAGATTTGCAGAAAATGAAACAGATTGGATTAAAAGAAAGCCGTCTGAAACACATTACTGGCTCCTTTTCCAGTGCAGTTCTGGAAATCAAACCATAAAATCATCTCATCTGAGATGATTTTTTTGTGCCGAAATTTATCTCTGCAAACAAAAAGGGGCTGTCGTCTGTGTTTACAAACAACAAGCCCCTTTGCCTGCTTACATATTCATATTTCCTTACGCTTCTTCTGTTTCTGCCGCAGCAGCTTTCAGAATTTCTTCATTGAAGCAGATTGCCAGTTCATCCAGCTGTTTCTGGTCTACTACGTTAGGCGCATCTGTCATAGGGCAGGAAGCATCCTTTACCTTAGGGAATGCGATAACGTCACGGATGCTAGGCGCATTGCTCATGAGCATGATGATTCTGTCCAGACCGAACGCCAGACCGCCATGAGGGGGTACGCCGTATTTGAAGGCATCCAACAGGAAACCGAAACGTTCCTGGGCATCTTCCTGTGTGAAGCCCAGCAGTTCGAACATTTTCTGCTGAATATCTCTGCGGTGGATTCTGATGGAGCCGCCGCCCAGTTCGTAACCGTTCAGTACGATGTCGTATGCTTTCGCACGAACTGCACCGGGATCTGTATCCAGCAGTTCCAGGTCTTCGTCCATAGGTGCTGTAAACGGATGGTGTACTGCCACATATCTGTTTTCTTCTTCGTCCCATTCCAGCATAGGAAATTCTGTGATCCACAGGAAACGGAAGTCGTCGGGTCTGGTCAGTTCCAGCATCTTGGACAATTCCAGACGCAGGGCACCCAGAGAGTCGAATACAACTTTGTCCTTATCTGCACAAATCAGAATCAAGTCGCCGGGTTTACCTTCCATTTTGTCCACGATTTCCTGAAGTTTTTCAGGTGTGAAGAATTTTGCAATCTGGGATTTCAGGCTGCCGTCTTCGTTAACAACAATCCAAGCCAGACCTTTTGCACGATATGTTTTAACAAATTCAACCAGAGAGTCGATTTTCTTTCTGGGGAAAGAACCGCAGCCTTTTGCGTTGATAGCACGTACGCTGCCGCCAGCTTCCAGTGCGGATTTAAATACCACAAAGTCTGTGCCGGCTACCACATCGGAAATGTTTACCAGTTCCATGCCGAAACGTACGTCGGGCTTATCGGAACCGAAGCGTTCCATAGCTTCTTTATAAGTCATGCGCTGCAGGGGCAGTTGCACGTCTACATTCATGATGTCTTTGAATACTTTCTGCATCAGTCTTTCGTTGATGTCCATGATATCGTCTACATCAATGAAGGACAGTTCCATGTCCACCTGTGTAAATTCAGGCTGTCTGTCTGCACGCAGGTCTTCGTCACGGAAGCATTTTGCAATCTGGTAATAACGGTCCATACCGGAAACCATCAATAGCTGTTTGTACAGCTGAGGGGACTGAGGCAGACCGTAGAAGTTACCGGGATGCACACGGCTGGGAACCAGATAGTCTCTGGCACCTTCCGGTGTGGATTTGCCCAGAATAGGTGTTTCGATTTCCAGAAAACCTTCGTTGTTCAGGAAAGAACGGAGAGCCTGTACCACCTGATGACGCAGAACGATGTTCTTCAGCTGGCAAGGTCTTCTCAGATCCAGATATCTGTATTTCAGACGCAGATCGTCTTTGACTGTGATGTTGTCTT
Source organism: Anaerotignum lactatifermentans DSM 14214 (assembly GCF_900142265.1). GTDB lineage: Bacteria > Bacillota > Clostridia > Lachnospirales > Anaerotignaceae > Anaerotignum > Anaerotignum lactatifermentans. Next base: position 19,281 of record NZ_FRAH01000016.1, read on the forward strand.
CAATCTGGAAAGGTGTTGTTTCAGATTCAGACAGGATACGCAGTTCAGAAGCAATGATTTCGATTTTCCCTGTTTTCATGTTAGGGTTGATATTGCCTTCTGTTCTTGCGGTTACAATACCGCGTACAGCCAGTGTGTACTCACTGCGAACGGTTTCAGCTTTTTCAAAAATTTCTTTGGGTGCGGTATTGCCGTCGATGGCAATCTGTACCAGACCTGTTCTGTCACGCAGAGCGATGAAGATCAGCTGACCCAGGTCACGGCGACGCTGTACCCACCCCATAACGGTCACTTCCTGACCAATCATGGTTTCATTGACATGGCAACACATGTGGCTTCTTTTCAAGCCGGTAATTGATTCTCCCATATTGATAAATCTCCTTACAGATAAAAATTTTCCTCTATTATCATACCATTTTTGCGGAAAAAGTAAAGTTTAACCGCAAAAAAACATTGGTTTTCTGCGAAAAGGCGTTAAAGTGTGTTCTTTTCCACCTTCTGAACGAAATCCACAAGAAGTTTTGCACAGTCTTCCACGCCGCAAAGGGAGCTGTCCACAGATAAATGATAGTTTTCCGCACTGCCCCAGCTGCCGCCTGTGTATTTTTTGTAATGTCTTGCCCTTTCTTCATTGATGGTGCGTACTTTTTCCGCCGCTTCCCCTTCAGTCAGACCATAGCTGGTTTCTGCCCGCTGTCTGCGGAATCCTTCCGGCGCATGGATGAAAAGACGAATGGTATGGGGACGATGACGCAGGATAACATCGGCACAACGCCCTACAATGACACAGCTTCCCTTTGCCGCAATTTCGGAAATGACTTTCCATTCTGCCAGAAACAATCTGTCTGCCGGCGGTACATCCTCACCAGAATAAGCATAGAACTGCGCCAGCACTTTCTGCAGCACGGGGTTATGTACTGCCTGTTCATTTTTCTCTACAAAATCTCTGGAAAATCCGCCTTCCTTTGCTGTCATATCAATGAGGCTTCTGTCATAGAAAGGAATGCCCAATTCTTTTGCCAATGCTTTGCCGATGTCGTGTCCGCCGCTGCCATATTCTCTTGCAATGGTAATGACCAGACCATTTTCCGGTTCTGCCTGTTCTTTTTCTTCTTCGGATTTCTTCTCCCCGAAAAGCAATCCAGGAAGAAAAGAAAGTTTTCTGCCATAAAATCCAGCAATGGTACCGATAAGCAAAGCAGAAATGATGGTACCTTCTCTAACGCCTTCCAGATGATGGAACAATACCAGAGAAATCACTGCTGCACCAATGGACATACTTGCGTCAAAACATACTTTTGTTTTGCCGAATTCTCTGTTGAAAGCTGTGCAGACTGCCTTTACAAAACCTTCGCCGGGCAGCATAACTACATTTGCCAGCACTTCTGTATAAACACCAAAGCCCAGAATCAAGCAGCCAATGAGCAGAGAAACCAATTTTGTGGGATAACTCTGCGGCGCCAGAAAGAACAGCAGATTCATAGTAAAGTCGATGAAATATCCAAAAATCAAAGATACAGGTATCTGCAATAACTGTATCTTTTCAAATCTGCTCCGCAGCAGCAAAATCTGCAGCAAAATCAAAAATACGCTGAATGCCACTGTAAACTCCCCTAAGGTAAAGGGGAAATACAAACTCAATGTATAAGGGATACTGGAAATGGGTGATGTCCCCAAATCTGCCTTGGTGATAAAGCTAATCCCCAACGCATTGATGAACAGTCCAATAAAAAATACAATATATCGTTTTGCTTTCTCCATTATCTTTTGCTTCCCTTCGTCATATTTTCGTATATCTTTTGCAGTCCTTTCAAAAGAATTGCCTTTTCTTCTTCTGTAATCCCTTCCAAAGCCTGTTCTTCACAGGATTTCATAATAGGTCGTACCGTTTCGGCAGCCATCTTCCTGCCCTTTTCTGTCAAAAACACATATTGGGATTTCCGATTTCCTTCTTTTACATGCTTTTTGATGAGCCCTGCCTCATCCATCCTGCGCAGAATGCCCGTTACCGTTGCCGCTTCCAGATGAAAGGCTTCTCCCAATGATTTCTGCTCGCAGCCGTCATGACTGAGCAGATAATCCAATATTTTTGACTGTCCTGGCAAAAGCCCATGCTCTGCCGCTTCCAATACCACCTGTTTTTGAAACACCGTCTGTGCCAAAAGCAGACAGTGATGAAAACTGTGATCCATAAAACATACACCTCTTTTTATTTAGCTTGCTAAATATATTATGAACCTTTTTCTCTCTCCGGTCAAGTCACATTTCCCAATTTCGGTTGTAAGTTTTTTGTATTTATTGTATAATAAAAGTAACAAAATTTTGGAAGAACCGCCCCATACTTTGGCTGTGCGGTACTTTGGAGGGGGAGTCATTATGGACCACAAAATCATCACCATCAGCCGTCAATATGGCAGCGGCGGCAGAATCATCGGGAAAAAACTTGCAGACGAACTGGGCATTCCTTTTTATGACAACGAACTGATCAATCTGGCAGCAGAAAAGACCGGTCTGTCTAAAGAATGCTTCAAAGAAGCGGAATCTGTTTCCACAGGTAATCTGCTCCTTTCTTTAACCACTTTAACACCTACCGTAGATTCCTATGGTCTGCCTTTGAATGAAAAAATCTTCCTGGTACAGTCCCAGGTCATCAAAGAAGTTGCAGAACAGGGCAGCTGCGTCATCGTTGGACGCTCCGCAGACTATGTTCTGTCTGAAAATCCCAACTGCATCAACGTATTCATCCACGCAGAACTGGAAGACCGTGTCAAACGTGCTGTTGAACTGTATGGGCTGGATGCAAAAAATGTAGAAAGCGCCGTTTTGAAAACAGACAAAAAGCGTGCCGGATACTACAACTATTTCACAGGCAGAAAATGGGGCAAACTGGAAAACTATGATCTGTCCATCAACACCTCCAAAATCAGCCTGGATGATGTGGTATATATTTTAAAAACCTATGTAGAAAAAAGATAATCAACAGAAAACAGCATGGAAAACCATGCTGTTTTTTTCAGAAAGGAACTCATTAAATGTTTGAACCAAAAATTGATATACAACAAGCTTTGGCAGGATTGCGCAAAAGAGAAAAAGGATTGATTACATACGAAAAAATCATGTCCTCCTATAAAAATATAAACCTGTCTGAAGATATGTCTTTCCAAAGAATGTTTAATGGCTTTTACCGCATCCGCCGCAACGAAGACTGGCGAAAATTTTACTATGAGAATTTCGAGAAATGGAAAAACGAAAGCACTCCCACCTTTCCTTTGATTCTGGAAACTTTTTACCGCCATACAGGACGGGTAGAGTGTTCCTTTTCCAGTAAAATGCTGGCAACTTTGTGCCCCGATTTTCCCATTTGGGACAGTATTGTTCTGGATCGCCTGCAATTGCGCTTGCGTGGCACAAATTGTGAAACGAAATTCCAAAACGCCCTTCCTCTGTATGAGCATATCCTCCAATGGTATCAGGAATTTTTACCTACCCAAACAGCAAAATCATACATAGCCGCTTTTGATGACGCTTTTCCCCAATACAAACACTTTACTCCCACAAAGAAAATAGACTTTCTCCTTTGGGCAAGCCCCAAAACCAAGTAAATAGAAAAGGGATAAAACCTTAGGGGCATCTTCAGAAGAAAACAAAGAAAGCCGAAATCCTTATCATGACAAAGGATTTCGGCTTTCTTATGATATTGAGATTTTATTTGATCTGTTTTCTTCTGAAGACAGCCGTCGCAATTCCTCTTAAGAAATCAAAGAAGCAAAAATCAATGTTTTCTTAAGAGGAAGTTGCTTTTCGGTTTTATCCCTTTTTATATCTCATTATTTCTGAAGCTGTGCCAGACGTTCTTCCACCTGTGCCAGTGTTGCTTTGTATTTTTCTTCTTTTGCCTTTTCTTCGTCGATGACTTTCTGAGGCGCTTTGGATACAAAGCCCTGGTTTGCCAGTTTCTTTTCTACTCTTTCGATTTCTTTGAGCATTTTTTCTTTTTCTTTTGTCAGACGCTCTACTTCTTTTTCAATGTCAACCAGTTCTGCCAGAGGCATGTAAATGGTTGCGTTGCTGGTCACTACGGAAACAGCATCTTCGCCGATACCTGCTTTGTCAGCCTGTACAGTTACTTCGCTGGCGTGACCCAGTGTTTTGAAGAATACTTTGCTGTGTTCGAAGATTGCTCTTACTTCTTCCTTATCGGAAACAACAAATACCTGTACTTTCTTGGAAGGTGCAACGTTCATTTCCGCACGGATGTTACGGATGTTACGAACTGCTTCTTTGATAGTATCGATTTCTTCTTCGTTTTCTTTGTAGTTCCATTCTTCTTTATAAACAGGCCAATCGGAAATCATGATGCTTTCTTCTTCGTCCTGAATATGCTGGAACAGTTCTTCTGTGATATAAGGCATGAAAGGATGCAGCATCTTCAGTGCGTTGATGAGAACTGTTTTCAGTGTCCACAGTGCTGCTTCTCTTGTGCTGTCGTCTTTGTTGTACAGACGAGGTTTTACCATTTCAATATACCAGTCACAGAATTCATCCCACAGGAAATCGTAAATCTTCTGTGCAGCCAGACCCAGTTCATAATGTTCCAGATTTTCGGAAACATCTTTTGCCAGGGTATTTACTTTGGACAGGATCCATTTATCTGCGGATGTAAGCATCAGCAGTTTTGTTTCCTGTTTTTCGTCCATGTTCATCATCACGAAACGGCTTGCGTTCCAGATCTTGTTGCAGAAGTTACGGCAGTTGTCCAGTCTTTCCCAATAGAAACGCATGTCGTTACCGGGTGCGTTACCGGTGATCAGCATCAGACGCAGAGGATCAGCACCGTAGTTTGCGATAACTTCCAGAGGATCGATACCATTGCCCAGAGATTTTGAGAACTTTCTGCCCTGATCGTCACGGATCAGACCATGGATCAATACATCATGGAAAGGTACTTCGTGCATATTTTCCATACCGGAGAATACCATACGAACAACCCAGAAGAAGATGATATCATAGCCAGTGATCAGTGTGCTTGTAGGATAGAAGTGTTTCAAATCTTCTGTTTCATTGGGCCAGCCCAGTGTGGAGAAAGGCCACAGCGCAGAGCTGAACCATGTATCCAGTGTATCTTCATCCTGATGCAGTTTTGTGCTGCCGCATTTTTCACATTTTTCAGGTGCATGTTTGCTTACAGTGATATGACCGCATTCATCGCAGTAGTAAGCGGGAATACGATGACCCCACCACAGCTGACGGGAAATACACCAGTCACGGATGTTTTCCAGCCAGTGCATATATACTTTACCGAAACGATCGGGAACAAAGCGCAGTTTCTGCTGTTCATATACTTCCATAGCAGGTTTTGCCAGTTCGTCCATGCGTACGAACCACTGCAGTTTGATCAGAGGTTCGATGGGAACGTTACATCTTTCATGGCAGCCTACTGCATGGGTGATGTCTTCGATTTCTACCAGATAGCCCTGTTCTTTCAGGTCTTCTACCACTGCTTTTCTGGCTTCCATACGATCCATGCCTGCATATTTACCTGCTTTTTCGTTCATAGTACCATCGTCGTTCATAACGTTGATACGAGGCAGGTTATGACGTACACCAACTTCAAAGTCGTTAGGGTCGTGAGCAGGTGTGATTTTTACAACACCAGTACCAAATTCACGGTCAACATATTCATCCGCAACAATGGGGATTTCTTTGTTCATCAAAGGCAGGATACATGTCTTGCCGATGAGGTGCTGATAACGTTCGTCTTCGGGATGAACTGCAACAGCAACGTCGCCCATCATGGTTTCAGGACGTGTGGTTGCCAGACGCAGTCTTTCATCGGAGCCTACGATGGGATATTCAATGTGGTAGAAATGACCTGCTGTTTCCACATGGTTAACTTCTGCGTCAGAAATAGTGGTCTGACATTCAGGGCACCAGTTGATGATCTTTTCACCACGATAGATATAGCCTTTTTCATACAGACGGCAGAATACTTCCAGAACGGCGTCGGAGCAGCCTTCGTCCATGGTGAAACGTACGCGTTCCCAGTCACAGGAGCAGCCCAGTTTGCGCAGCTGATTCAGGATGATGCCGCCGTATTCTTCTTTCCAAGCCCAGGCACGTTCCAGGAAACCTTCACGACCTACATCTTCTTTGGTCAGACCTTCAGAAGCCATTTTCTGTACGACTTTCAGTTCTGTGGAAATACTTGCATGGTCAATGCCGGGAACCCACAGTGCATTGTAGCCAGCCATTCTTTTCCAACGGATCAGGATATCCTGCATGGTGTTATCCAGTGCATGACCCATGTGCAGCTGCCCAGTGATGTTCGGGGGCGGCATTACGATACAATAAGGTTTTTTGCTTTTATCGATTTTTGTGTGGAAATATTTTCTTTCCATCCACATCGCATAGAGTCTGTCCTCTACTGCTGCGGGATCAAAATTCTTTGCCAGTTCTCTCACGTTTTCTCCTCCTTCGTTTCATAAAAAAAGAGCTTTCCTCCCAAAGGACGAAAGCTCGCGGTACCACCTTATTTCCCGTCAAAAAACTTGACGGACACTCTCGGTTTGTAACGGAACCACCCGTTTCCACCTACTTCTTTGTTCAGCGGAACAGCTCCAAAGCTACCTTCTGCGTGCCTGCTCCCGAAAAACCTTGCAGCCCATGGATTTTTCTCTCTGGCGGGACGGAATCCGCATACTCCTCTTTTTCTTTGCTTTTGCTGTATGGAATCTTATACTTTAGCATTTTATTCAATACGAACAAATTTGTCAATAGCTTTTTGTAAATTATTCTGTATTCTTCATATCCTTTGGATACTTTGATATATTCAGCAATATCCCCATCATCCCCATCAAAAATACCAGTGCCGTGCCGCCGTAACTGATAAACGGCAAAGGCTGCCCTGTATTTGGAATGGTATTGGTTACAACGCCGATGTTAATCAAAGACTGATATGCCACCACAGATGTAATGCCCGTTGCCACCAGCATCCCGTAATTATCCCGCGCGTTCATGGCAATGCGGATGCCCCGCCAAACCACTACTGCAAAAAGGATGATGACCAGCGCCGCACCAATGAGCCCCAGTTCTTCACAAATGATCGCAAAGATAATATCGTTATGGGCTTCTGGGATAAATGATTTCTGTCGGCTTTGTCCCAGCCCTACGCCAAACAGACCACCAGATGCCACTGCATACAAAGACTGTACTGTCTGATAGCCATTTCCCTGCAAATCAGACCAAGGGTCCAGCCATGTGGTGATACGGGTCAAACGATAGCGGAACTGCGGCAAAATGACCATGACTGCCGCAAAGGGCACCAGTGCGCCAATGCCTGCCACAAAGTACCAGATTCTGGGGCTGGCAACAAACAGAATCGTTACACCAACCATAAGCAGCAAAAGGGCTGATGAGAAGTTTGTCATAGCAATGAGCAGCACAGGAAGTGCCAAAATTCCTGCCGCTTTTGCAAATCCTTTCAGATTCCCCAGTTCCTTCCGATGGTTGATGACATAGTAAGACAAATACAGTATAACCGCAACCTTGGTAAATTCCGAAGGCTGGAACTGCAAAGGACCGATTTCAATCCAACGGGTCTGCCCTTTTACATTTTTCCCGACAAAAGGCAGGATTGCCAGCAGACCATTGGAAATCCAGTACAGCATCAAGGAAAACTTCTTCCAGAGCTGGTAAGGCACATTCATGGCAACGATCATGCCAACTGTCCCCACGACTGCCCACATGCCCTGTCGTTTCAAGTAATAAAACATATCATATCCATATTCTTTACTGGACATGGTTTCATAATAACTGGCGCTGAAAATCATGACAACGCCGAACAATACCAGCGTCAGTACCACGAAAAACAGCCCGAAGTCATAGGTATCCGCTTTCACTCTTTTTTTATGCGGTTTTCTTCCTGCCTTTCCCTGTCTGGTCTGTTCCATGTTACCACCTCGCTTTGTTTATTTCTGCAAATAGGAGCGAACCTGTTCTTTGAACATTTCGCCGCGCTGTTCGTAGTTATCAAACATGCCCCAGCTTGCACATGCGGGAGAAAGGAGCACACAATCCCCAGGTTCTGCCTTTTCCCTGCACAGATCTACGGCTTCCGCAAAGGTTTCGCAGTCTGTCATTGCCGTAAAGCCGAATTTTTCCGCAGACGCACGAATCTGCGGTGCTGTTACACCGATGAGTACCAGATGTTTGACTCTGCCGGGGAACAGCTTTGTCCAGTCGTCAAAAGAAACGCCTTTGTCATAGCCGCCGCCAATGAGCACAATGGGTTTCTGCATGGCAAGGACAGCACGGATGGACGCATCTGTGTTGGTGCCCTTAGAATCGTTATAGTAATCAACGCCATCTACGGTTGCTACATACTCAATACGGTGTTCTACGCCCGCAAAGGATTTCAGTACCTGACGGATGGTATCCAGCGCCACGCCTGCGCAAATGCCCATTGCTGCCGCTGCCATGACGTTTTCATAGTTATGCACGCCCAAAATCTGTAATTCATCCACAGAAATCAGCTTTTCGTCGATACCCTGCCATTTTACAAAAATATCTTTGTCCTGCAGGTAAATGCCTTCTGCCAAAGGCTGTGCGCTGCTGAAGAAAAATACCTTTGCAGCGGTTTTGTCTGCCATTTTCCGGCATGTTTCGTCTTCATAATTCAAAATGCAGAAATCTTTCGCTGTCTGTTTTGCAAAAACACGTTCTTTCATGGCAATGTAAACTTCCATGGTTTTGTGTCTGTTCAGGTGGTCAGGGGTGATATTCAGCACCGCACTGATGTGGGGATGGAATTCTTTTGCTTTTTCCATCTGGAAGCTGCTGATTTCCGCAACAACCCAATCCTGGTCAGCCAAACCCTGTACCTTTTCGCTGTAAGGCACACCGATGTTCCCTACTACCGCTGTATTCGGGCGAACAGCTTTCATAATTTCCCCTGTGAGGGTTGTGGTTGTTGTTTTCCCATTGGTGCCTGTGATTGCTGTAATAGGGCAAGTGGTTTCTCTGTATGCCAGTTCCACTTCGCTGATGACTTCTACGCCAGCTGCTTCTGCCGCTTCAATGAAAGGCAGATCGCAGGGGATACCGGGACTGAGTACGATCAGATCCTGTTCACATGCAATATCATCGGGGTTCTTCCCTGTATAAAGGGCAACGCCTTCTTTTTCCAGTTCCAGTGCTGCCGCAGGAACGGCGTCACGTTCTTTCATATCCTGCAATGTAACCACTGCACCCAGTTTCTGCAGCAGAGCCGCTGCCGCAATACCGCTTTTTGCCATGCCGCATACCAGGGCACGTTTTCCTGTATATTTCATGGATTTTTTCCTTCTTTCCGTTAAAACATTGCTTTACTGCCCAAGAAGCCCAGCAGGCACAGCAGAGCAGTCACTACATAGAACAAAGTCACAACCTTTGTTTCTCTCCATCCGCACTGTTCCAGGTGATGATGGAAAGGCGCCATTTTGAACAGACGTCTGCCTTCGCCGTATTTGCGTTTTGTAATCTTGAACCAACCTACCTGCAGCATAACTGTGATAGATTCCCACAGGTAAACAAAACCGACGATGACAATGAAAATAGGCATTTTCAGCACAAAAGCCGTTGCAGCCACAAAACCGCCCAGCGCCAGAGAGCCTGTATCCCCCATGAACACTTTGGCAGGATAGCAGTTAAAGAGCAAAAATGCCAGCAGTGCGCCAACGATTGCCCCGCAGACAGGAGAAATCATGCTGCCTGCCGCCCAGGACACGATCATAAAGAACGCCGCAACAATGAGGGTTACGCCGCCAGCCAGACCATCCAGACCGTCTGTCAGGTTGACACCGTTGACAGTACCCAGTACCGCAATAAAGAGGAAAGGCACAAACAAAATGCCCAGATCCAGTTCCATACCATTGGTAAAGGGAATGTAAATGGCTGTGCCAATACCACTTTTCATCATCACATACCAGCAGAATACAGCTGTTACAATGAGCTGCAATGCCAGTTTCTGCCATGCACGCAGACCCAGAGAACGTTTTTTCACAACTTTGATATAGTCATCCAAAAATCCGATGATGCCATAACACAGTGTCATCAGTACCACCGCAATACCATCGGTATTCCCCTTCAAAAAGAAGAAGGATGCCACCACAAAGGCAATCAAAAAGGCAATACCGCCCATGGTAGGCGTACCCTGTTTCTGCAAATGTGTCTGAGGACCGTCATCACGAACATTCTGCCCGAACTTCATTTTATGCAGTACTGGAATCAGAATGGGACACAAAATCACCCCAATGACAAAGGCTATCAATATGGCGTAAACCGCCTGTTCCAAAGAACCCACTTTATTTCACTCCTTGCAATTTCTCTACTGTTTTTTCAAATCCCATGCTGCGGGATGCTTTCAACAAAATTGTATCTCCTTTTTTCAGCAAATCCATGCCATTTTCCCAGAATTCTTCCTGTGTGTCAAAACGATACACTTCTTTCATGCCGGCATCTTTTGCGCCTGCCGCCATCTGGTCGGAATGGTTGCCAATACAAATCAAAAGGTCAATGCCTTTTTCTGCTGCGTAAGCCCCAACTTCCCGGTGCATCTGAGGGGCAAATTCGCCCAGTTCTCCCATGAAGCCCAAGAATGCCACGCTTCTGCCTTCCACATCTTTGAGGATATCCAAAGAAGCCTTCGCAGAAACAGGATTGGAGTTGTATACGTCGTTAAGCAATGTCAGACCGTTTTCCAAACGCATGATAGTCATACGGTCTTTGGTAGGCACGAAGTTTTCAATGCCCCCTTTGATTTCATCCAGTGTAAAGCCCATTTCCAGCCCTACGGTTACGGCAGAAAGAGCATTGAGCACCATGTGTGCGCCGGGCATGGGAATCACTACGTCCATGCTGCCCACAGGTGTATGAATGGTGCATCTGGTATGTTCCAGACCAACAGCTTCGATGTTGTCCGCGTAAACATCCCGTTTATTTTCCACACCAAACCAGCGTACTTTCTGAGAAAGTTTACCATCCAATGTCGCCAGCATATCGTTATCGCCGTTGAGCACAGCAACATTCTTTTCATCCATAAAATCGAACAATTCACATTTTGCTTTCAAAATGCCTTCCCGGCTGCCCAAATGTTCAATATGGGCAACGCCAACATTGGAAATGACACCAATCTGGGGACGTACCACATCCACCAGACGATGGATTTCACCAAAATGGTTCATGCCCATTTCAATGACAGCGGCTTCGTGACTTTCTTCCAGACGGAACAATGTCAGAGGCACACCAAGGTCATTATTGAAATTTCCCAGTGTCCACAAAGTATTGTATTTCTGAGAAAGGACAGAGGCAATCATATCCTTTGTGGTAGTCTTGCCCACACTGCCGGTGATGCCCACCACGGGTATATCGAACAGGCTGCGATAATATTTTGCCAACTGTAACATAGCCGTTCTCGCGTTTTCCACCAGAAGCAGCACACAGCCATTTTCCGGTGTCATTTCACGCTCTGTAAAACATGCGGCAACGCCTTTTTCCATGCAGCTTTTCAGGTAATCATGGCCGTCGGAATTTTTGCCTTTCAAAGGCACAAAGAGGCTTTCTTCCCCTGCCTGACGGGAATCCTGTGTCACATGACAGATGTTTTTCTGCTGTGCCTCTTCTAAATTTGCTGCCAGAATCCGTGCATGGGTGGCATTGGCAATTTCCTGAATGGTCAGTTTTTTCATAAGCAATCATCTCCAAACGCGTTTCGCACTTCTTCTACATCGTCAAAATGAATGGTTTTATCGGGGAAAATCTGATAGGTTTCATGACCCTTGCCGGCAATGAGAATAACATCTCCTGCCTGTGCCAGTTCTACAGCACGCACAATGGCTTTTCTCCGGTCAACCTGTTTTTCGTAGGCACAACCTGTTTCCTTTGTGCCTGCTTCCACTTCCCGTAAAATCTGTTCCGGGTCTTCCGTACGAGGATTATCGGATGTGATGATGCAGTAATCCGCGTACTGTCCGCCAATCCGTCCCATGATGGGGCGTTTTGTCTTATCTCTGTCACCGCCGCAGCCAAAGACCGCAATCAGTTTGCCTTTTGTAAATTCTTTGGCTGTTTTCAGCACATTTTCCAGTCCATCAGGTGTATGGGCATAGTCCACCACTGCCTGACAGCCTTTTTTGCTGCGTACTGTCTGGAAACGACCTGCCACGCCAGGGTTTTCTGCCAGTCCAGCCAGAATATCTTCCATTTCCACGCCCAGACACAGGCAAGCGCCGATAGCACCCAGTCCATTATATACGCTGAATCTGCCGGGTGTGTGCAATTTCACGCCATAGCGTTTTCCTTCATATACCACTGTAAAGGCAGTTCCTTCCGCTGTAATGGAAATATCCTCTGCCTTCAGGTCTGCGGCTTTGTCAATGGCATAAGTCAGCACTTCTCCAGCGGATTTTTCCACCATAAAATCACCTGCGGCATCGTCAATATTGATAACGCTCTTTTTGCTCCGTTCAAAGAGCATACTCTTGGCGATTTTATAATTTTCCATGGTTTTATGATAATCCAGATGATCCTGTGTCAGGTTGGTAAACACTGCCACATCATAAGCAATGCCGTCTACGCGATGCAAATCCAGAGAATGGGAAGAAACTTCCATAATGACATCTGTTACATCTTCCTGACGCATCTGTTCCATCAATGCCTGCAATTCCAAAGATTCCGGCGTTGTCCGTTCTGTAGGGATGACTTTATCCCCAATACGGTTTTCAATGGTGCCGATGACACCTGTTTTTCTGCCTACCCGTTCCAGCACAGAACGCACCAGATAGGTGATGGTAGTTTTGCCGTTAGTGCCGGTGACACCTGTCACACGGATTTTCTCTGTGGGATGGTCATAAAAATTGGCAGATAGCGCCGCCAATGCCTGACGGTTGTTTTCTGTCTGAATCACTGTGATGTTTTCCGGTACATCCTCCACAGCATGTTCTACCAAAAGGGCTGCCGCACCTTTTTCCAGCGCCATAGGAATATAGCGGTGACCGTCTGTCTGAAAACCCGTGATGCAGACAAACAAATCGCCGGGCTGTACTTTTCGGGAATCGTAAACGGGCATTTTGATTTCTGCCTGATCGGTTCCCTGTAACATTTTATAAGGAATACCCTCTAACAGTTTTTGCAATAACACTGTATTTTCCTCCTTTGGGTGTTGCTTTTTTTCGCATCTGTTTATTATATCATAAAAAACTGGAAGGAACGGAAAAAGAATGATTTTTTTTCGATTCTTCCGCATTTTTATTCGCTTTTTTCTTTATGTCCCGTAGAGCAGAACTTTTGTCCCCCGGTTGACTTCCTGTCCTGCGGGAGGGAGCTGAGAAACCACAAATTCCCCCTCATCCGTCTGGGCTGTCAGTCCTGCCTGCCAAAGAGCGTTCTTCGCTTCCGCCATAGTCATTCCCGTTACATCCGGCACAACCACTACAGCGTCCTCTGATATTTCTCCTTCTTTGGGAATGCCCAGATAAGGCAGGATATTTTGCAGCATTTCCTGCATGGCAGGACCACCAACGGTACCGCCGTAATATACGCCTTGCGGTTCATCAATCATCAGGAACACCATAACCTGCGGGTCATTTGCCGGTGCAAATGTCATGAAAGAAGCAATGTACTTTCCGCTTCTGCGGGGAAGTTTTTCTGATGTGGCTGTTTTGCCGCCGATGCGGTATCCTTCCACTGCCGCTTTGGTTGCAGTGCCTTCTGCCACAACGCTTTCCAATATGGTTTTCATGGTTTCGGAAGTTTCCTTGGAAAGCACCTGTTCCCCTTTTTCATAGGAAAATGTTTCTGTCAAATTGCCATTTTCATCGGCAATACCATAGCCAATATGGGGTGTTATCAGATAGCCGCCGTTTACTGCCGCAGAAACAGCCCGCATCAATTGCAAAGGTGTAATTTGGAAAGACTGACCGAAAGACATGGTTGCAAGCTCCACAGGACCTACGTTTTTCAGTTCATGGATAATGCCCGTAGCTTCCCCAGCCAGATCAATGCCTGTTTTTTCCCGAAAGCCCAGTTTTTCCACATAATCCAGAAAGGTTTCCGCGCCTAGCCGCTCCGCAATTTCCATAAACACCGGGTTACAGGAATTTTGCACCCCTTCGGCAAATGTTTCTGAACCGTGGGTTCTGGGATACCGCCAGCATTTGATCTGCCGATCCCCTGACACATGATACCCCGGGCAGTAAAAAGTGGATTCCGGTGTCACCACACCTTCTTCCAGACCTGCCACGGAAGTAATGATCTTAAAAATACTCCCCGGTTCATATGTATCGTTGATGGCAGAATTGCGCCACATGGTATTGAGGGCGTCACTCTGCTCCTTGGAAGAAAGTCCCTCCCACACTGCCGCCAATTCCGGGTCGTTGATGGTAAAAGGCTCATTCAAGTCAAAAGAGGGATAATTCGCCATGGCATAAATCTCCCCATTTTGTGGATTCATCACAATGAGGGAGCCTTTTTTTGCCTGCTTGGATTCCACTGTTTTTGCCAGTGTCTGTTCCGCATACTGCTGTATGGTCACATCCAGCGTTGTCACCAGATTTCCCCCATCCACTGGTGGAATCCGTTCCTGTTCGGCTGTCAGTTCATGACCTTTGGCATCTGTCAGGGTCAATATCTTCCCCTGTTCCCCTTCCAACACATCGTCATACTTGGCTTCCAGCCCGATAATTCCCTGATTGTCTTTTCCTACAAAGCCAACCACCTGTGCCGCCAATTCTCCGAAAGGATAAATCCGCTGGACATCTTCGTCCACCTTTACCCCCGGCAAATCTGCCTGCCGGATGGTCTGCGCCGTTTCCGTATCCACCTTCGACTGAATCCGCACCAGCGCTACTTTCTGCTGGACTTTCTCCAGCACTTCATCATAATCCAATTCCAGCGTATCCGCCAGAAACTTTGCTGTTTCTTCTTTTTCTTTCACCTCTGCCGGAACAACACTGACTGCCGACACTGTCTGGGTTTCGGCAATGCCGACACCGTTTCTGTCCAGAATATCGCCGCGTTTCGCAGTAATCAAACGATCTCTGGTCTGCTGTTCATAAGCCATTTCCTGCCACCGGGGCGCGTGAAACACTTCGATATAAACCAAGCGCCCTGCCAGCACCAGAAACGCCAGTATACAGCAAAACAAATAAATCAAAAGCCGGCGTTTTTCACCGACCGTTGGTCTTTCCATAGAAAACTCCCTGCCTTTTCCAATGTCCTTATTAGCAAATATATGGAAAAAGCAAGGAGTCTATGCGTTTTCTTTGGGTTTGGTTATTGGGTCGTCTGCGTACCCGTTGTATCTGTGGATGTGTCCGTTTTTTCCGGAATTTCAAGGGTCAGCATAACTTCGCTTCCCTTTGCTACAGATACACCATACTTAGGGTCCTGTGCGGTGACAGTTCCCGATTGATCCCCTTCAAATGCCACCGTAAAGCCTGCGTTTGTCAGGGTTGTTTCTGCCTGTTCATAGTTTTTGCCAACAACATTCGGCACGCTGACGGTACCGGTATCTTCTTCGGAACGCTGTACATACAGGATGACTTCACTGCCTACATCCACAGTGGTTCCGCCTTTCGGCACCTGATTTACAACGGTATTACCGTTGCCAACCACTTTATAAGTCAGTTCTTTCCCGTCCAAATCACCGATAACATCGAAAATAACGCTGTCTGTATAATCCGCAACGGTCACAGTTTTATTCTGAGACAGGTTTGCTTCATCTTCTACAGGCTGTGTAGGTTCCAGGTTATCATATTTGATGATGCCTTCAATGAGTTTTTTGGTCATAGGTGTGGGTGTCTGCACGCCTTCTACATAATCACTGGGCTGGTTGATAACAGTGAAAACAATATACTTAGGATTTTCCGCAGGGAAGTAAGACATGTTACTCAGTGCCCACAAATCGTCATTGGTACGAGAACCCTGTTCCGCGGTACCTGTTTTACAGCCGATAGAATAACCGTCAATCTGCAGTTTCTTTGCCAAACCGTTTTCAACTGTGGCTTTCAGCGCTGTCCGCATATATGCGGATGTTTTTTCAGAAATAACACGACGTACCACTTCTGTATCGTTTTCCAGCACCACATTGCCATCGGCATCCACAATCTGAGATACCACATGGGGTTTCACCAGATTACCGCCGTTGATCAAAGAAGAGAATGCTGCAATGACCTGAATGCTGGTGCAGTTGAATGTCTGACCGAAGGACATGGTTGCCAATTCAGTCGGACCAATACTTTCTTTACTATGGAGCTGACCAGCTGCTTCACCGGGCAGGTCAATGCCAGTATAATCACCGAAACCAAATTCTCTCTGGTATTCATAGAATTTATCTGCCCCCAGCAGATTTGCAATCTGGATAACGCCCATATTACAGGACTGCGCCATAATCTGTTCTACATTGATATTTCCGTGACCGCTTACCAAGTGACATTTGATGCGGTAACCGCCGATGTCTGTATACCCATTACACTGGAAACTGGAGTTTGGTGTAATAACCCCTTCCTCTAATGCAGCTGCTACCAGCATGGGTTTGAAAATAGACCCGGGTTCGTAGGTATCACTGACACAGAAGTTTTTCCACATGGTATTCAGGTATTCCAGCTGTTCTTCACTGCTGAGCTGATCCCAGTTTTCTGTATACTTGGTATCTGTTTCCCATTCAGGGATTTCATTTGGATTATTCAAGTCAAAGGAATGGGATTCCGCCATGGCATATATTTCACCTGTATAAGGGTCCATAACCATGGCTGCCACGTTTTTGGCGGGCCATTCCGCCGCTGTTTCCGCTACCACTTCTTCTGCAATCTTCTGGATATTATAGTCGATGGTGGTGATGATGGTATCCCCATCTTTTGCGTCATAATCCTGATGGACAACGGAATCTGCGCCATTGTAAAGGATGAAAGACCGTCCCGGGGTTCCTTCCATATAGCTGTTGTAATATCCTTCCAGTCCCCACTGTGCGTCACCACGGGTAAAACCAACCAGATGGCAGGCGGAACTGTTCAGCGGATAAGAGCGTTTACTGCTTTTTTCAAAATAAACACCTTTCAGGTTCATGGCTTCCAGTTCTTCTTTCACACTGCGCTCAATACCTTTCACAAGGTATTTCCAATGGTTATTCATATACAGTTCCCCAGTTTCCGGATTAATGGTTACATACTGTTTCAATGTGTTGTAATCCAGTTCCGGGAAATATTCGCAAAGAGTGGTTAACGTCTTTTCCTGTTCCTCAGGGCTTAACTCTGCAACTTCTGCCAACTGCAAAGAGTCCAGCGCCACATTATAAACTGTGGTACTGATGGCAAGTACCTGATTGTTTCGATCCAAAATACTGCCTCTGTTGGGCGGGATGGTAATGTCATAGCGGTTGATCTGCTGGTTCTTTGCTGCCGCTTCATACTCCGCACCATGAACAACTTTCATATACAGCACTCTGCCAAACATCAGGGCAAATGCCGCAAAAAATGCAAAGAGAATAAAAGCAAATCTTCCATTCGCCCTTATTCCCCCGCTGGATTTTCTCATTTACATCAGTCCTTTTTAAATAGATTCAATATGGATGCGATAAAGGAAGGTTCCTCCTCTACCACTTCATCAGCTGCATACTGAATGGTATAGCTGTCTTTTGGAACATCAATATAAACAATCTGATAAGGCTGTGGTTCTGCCATGCCCAGTCGATTGATGGCTTCCTGTTTGATGTATTCCAGATCCACCTGTTCCGCAAGTTCCGCTTCTAAAATCGCATTCTGCGATTTCAGCGTTGCCAGCTCATCTTTCTTTTCCCGAATCTGCACCTCCTGATTTTTTACAATAACCGTTGCACCCATAAACGCGATACATCCTGCAAAAATCAGCAGCATCACCATACAGACATGTGCCGCATGGACGCGGTTTTCTCTGCGTTCTGCTGCTGCCTGCCGAATGGCTTCTTTGGCTTCCTGCTGTTTTTTATCGTCTTCATAGTAGGGCGCATAATCCGGCTGTAATTCATATGCTACGTTGCCATATGTATAGTAAGAGCCTTTGTAGGCATTTTTTTTATTTTCTTTTGCCTGTTTTGCTGCCATAGTCGACACCTCTGTTTTTTATTCTCCCAATCCTTCCAAAATACGCAGCTTCGCGCTTCTGGAGCGATGGTTTTCTGCCAGTTCCTCTTTGGATGGCACAATTGGCTTTCTTGTAATCACCTTGCCAACAGGTTTCCGTCCGCAGACACAAACAGGAAACTGCGGCGGGCAGATGCAGGGATTTTCCTGTCTGCGATACGCTTCTTTTACAATGCGGTCTTCCAGAGAATGGAATGTGATGATGCAGAGTCTGCCGCCTTCTGTCAGGCGATGTGCCGCCTGATCGATGGCTCTCTCCAGCACATCCAGTTCTCCATTGACTTCAATTCGAATTGCCTGAAAAGTACGTTTTGCCGGATGGGGACCGTCTTTTCTGGCTCCCTTTGGCACAGCTTTTTTGATAACATCCACCAGTTCTCCGGTGGTTTCGATGGGCTTGTTGGCACGCTCTGCCACAATAAACTGCGCAATGCGTTTTGCCCAGCGTTCTTCCCCATAAGTAAAAATGATACGATCCAGATCGGCTTCGCTGTATGTATTGACTACATCATAAGCGCTGAAAGGCTTTGTGGCATCCATACGCATGTCCAATGGCGCGTCCTGCTGATAGGAGAAACCACGTTCCGCCTCATCCAGCTGATGAGAAGATACCCCGATATCCATAAGCATGCCGTCAATACGGTCAATGCCAAGCTCGTCCAATATGGAACCAATATTGCCAAAATTGTCATGTACAAAAGTGATCTTGTCCAAATGATCTTTCAGCCGCTCTTTGGCAGCCGCATGGGCATTGAGATCCTGATCGATACAAATCAGTCTGCCGGTGGTGAGCCGCTTTGCGATTTCCAGCGAATGACCGCCGCCGCCAGTGGTACCGTCTACATAAATGCCATCAGGTTTGATACAAAGTCCGTCGATACATTCCTGCAGCAGAACGGAAACATGATGAAATTCCAATAATAACACTCCTTTTTTTCTGCCGCATCAAATGCCCAGATTTTCCATTTCAAAAGCCAGATCATTGCTGATGAAATTTTCTTCTTCGTTATATTCTTTCCAATTTTCCTTGTTCCAGATTTCAATTCGGTTGTTGACACCAATGGAAACGATGTCTTTTTTCAGTCCAGCATATTCCCGCAGATTGGAAGGCAGGATGATACGTCCCTGATTATCCAGATCGCATTCCACAGCTCCCGCGAAGAAAAAGCGGACAAACTTTCTGGCACCGGTGCTGGTCAAAGGAAGCTGTTTGAGTTTTTCCTCAAAGATCTTCCATTCTTCCTGGGGATAAGCAAACAGGCAATTATCCAAACCTTTGGTGACCACAAAATGTTCGCCCAGTCCGTCACGGAACTTGGCAGGTACAATCAATCTTCCTTTTGCATCAATGGAATGCTGGTATTCCCCCATGAACATCTTGTCTCACCACCTTTCACCTTTCACTATGCCGATTCGCAAATTTTACTCCCTTTTCAGCCACTTTTCGCCACTACTAACCACATTGTAATATAACCGTAACAAAAAAACAAGTCCTACGACCTGTTTTTTTCTTCTTTTTTTCTTCAGAAAATGCCGATTTTTCAAGGTTTTTTCACATATTCCCCCTCCTGCCGTTGCCACATTTTTCCTTCCTCCACCCTTTTTCCGCCGCTCCACCCACCACCAGCCTCCACTGACGGCAAAAAACCCCCGCAAAACGAAAACACAAACGCCCCTGCCTTCCTTTTGCACAAAAAAAGATACTGTCCGAAAACAGTATCTTTCACAAAAATCATTTTTATTTTTTATAGGATTCTGCCAATGCCTTGAATGACGGCAGGGAATTTTCAATGGTTTCCCGTGCCACGCAATAGGAAATCCGCACATATCCTTTGCAGCCAAAGGCACTACCCGGTGTCACCAGCAAACGGTATTCTTTCGCCTTTTCACAGAAAGCTTTGTCATCATCCTCTAAAGCCTTCACAAACAGGTAAAAAGCGCCCTGGGGTTTGGCACAGGAATAGCCGTATTCCTGCAAAGCGTTGTACAACAGTTCTCTGTTGGCATTATAAAATGCCACATCTGTGGTTTCCTCACAGCATTTTGCCACCACCATCTGCTGCAAAGCCGGTGCATTTACAAAGCCCAAAACACGGTTTGCAATGGCTGCACCCATGGAAACTTCCGCAAAATCCGATACAGTGGAGGGAATGACCAAATATCCGATACGATCCCCCGGCAATGACAAGGATTTGGAGAAAGAGTATGCCACGATAGTATTTTCATAGAAATTTGGGATATAAGGCACTTCTACGCCATCATAAGCCAGTTCCCTGTAAGGTTCATCGGCAATGATATAAATATCGGTGCCATATTCCGCGGATTTCTGTCGCAAAACCGCCGCAATCTTCTCAATGGTTCCCGCGTCATAAATAACCCCAGTGGGATTGTTGGGAGAGTTGATGATGATTGCCTTTGTTTTGGGTGTGATGCAGGCAGACAATGCATCTACATCCGGCAGGAAATCCGGTGGATTGGGTGGAACCGGGTGGAGTACGCCGCCCACATTCATCACATAATTGTCGTATTCCCCAAAGTAAGGGGCAAAGGTCAGCACTTCATCTCCAGCATCCAAAAGGACTTTCAAAATCACATTCAAGCCACCAGCTGCCCCAACGGTCATAACCAGATTGCTTTCGTCATAATTTGTGCCGAAACGATGATTCAGACTTTCCGCAATGGCTTTTCTTGCAGCAGGGATACCACTGCTGTCTGTATAACTATGTACCTTCAGGGAATCCATATTCTGCAAAATTTCAATGGCAGTTGCATTGACAGATGCAGGCGCTTTTACATTGGGATTGCCAATGCCAAAGTCGTATACATTTTCCGCCCCATAAATGGCTGCCAGCCGTTTGCCTTCTGTAAACATGGCGCTCATAGCCGCACTCTGTTCTACCATCTGTTTCATTTTCTGAGAAATCATAACATCTCTCCCTTCTGGAAATTTCCGATGCTTACGCATCTATCTTTTGTAATATGTTATCGTTATTTCTGATATTTTTCTTTTAAATATGCCAGTGCTTCGATATACCCCTGAAATCCTTTGCCCGTAATGGTCTTTTCGCAAGCCATTCCCGCATAGGAAATCTGGCGGAAATCTTCCCGACTGCCCACATCAGACAGATGCACTTCAACCGCCGGCAGATTCACCGCTTTCAAAGCATCTAAAATTGCCACACTGGTATGGGTATATGCCGCCGGATTGATGACAATGGCGTCTGTTTCGTTGAAATAGGCTGTCTGGATATGGTCTACCAGTGCGCCTTCATGGTTGGACTGGAAAATATCCACATCAATGCCTTCCTTCTGGCAATAGTCATGAATCAAATTCTTCAGATCCGCATAGGTTTCTGTACCATAAATATGTTTTTCACGAATCCCAAGCATGTTCAAATTGGGACCATTGATAACCAATACTTTCATTACAATGCCTCCTTAAACGATTTCGGAATAGCAGCCAAGGAATGTGAACTGTTCCGCAGAAAAATCCATATCCTTCAGGAGGGTAATCACATCTTTGGAATAGACAGAGGCTTCCATATCGAAATAGAAGCGGAATTCGAAGTCTTTTCCGGGAATGGGTCTGCTTTCCAGCTTGGACAGATTGATGCCTTTTGCCGCGATTTTACCCAGCATCCGGTACAGAGAACCAGGGTGATGGGAAACAGACAGCATCAGGCTGATTTTGTTGGAACCTGCATAGATTTCCATATCTTTTGCGATACAGATGAACCGTGTGTAGTTGTTCTGGTTATTCTGGATATCGTTTTTCATGACCTGCAAGCCATAGAGTTTTGCACATTCAGGAGAGGAAATGGCTGCAATATCATCCCGATCACATTCTGCCACATATTTTGCCGCTGTAGCTGTATTTTCAAATACGGTCACTTTCACATGAGGCAGGGATTTCAAAAATTCACTGCACTGGCTCAAAGCCTGTTCGTGGGAAATGATTTCTTTGACGTTGGAGAAATCTGCGCCGTGTTTTCCCAACAGCGCATGATTGATGTGGAGTTTCAGACTTCTGACGATATGGAATTTATGACGCATCATCAAATCATAAACTTCTGTCACAGAGCCTGCAGAGCTGTTTTCGATAGGCAGCACCCCATAACGGCACAGACCGCTTTCCACCGCATTGAAAACATGTTCAAAGCTTTTGAAGAACATGGTATTGGGCATGGTGAACAGTCTGCTGCAGGCACGAGCTGCATTGGATCCTTCTGTACCCTGACACGCTACCACTGCTTTTTTGGGGAATTCCATGAGGGGTGTTTCGATACTTGCCATGATTTCTTTTGACAAAGGTGTATCCTGCATCAAAATCCCTGCCTGATAGCTTTTGCTTACATCAAACATGGTGTGATAAAGAGTATTGGCATAAAGCTCGAATTCTTCCCCTGCCTTTTCCATGATTTTCTGCAATACGGCATTTTCTCTGCGCATATCCAGTACGGGCAGATTTTTTTCCGCTTTTGCGCCCGCGATTTCAGAAGCCACTTTCATTCGTTCCACGAATAACTCCACAATTTTATCGTCAATATCGTTAATCTGATTTCTCAATTCGTCCAAATACATACATTTACCCTCCTGATTATTTCTTTTGCTGTAATTCATATAAATCCAAAATTGCCACTGCCATTGCCGCCTCTACGCAAGGCACCGCTCTGGGCACGATACAAGGATCATGACGCCCAATGACACGAACTGTCTCGTTCTGTCCTGATTCCATACCAATGGTATTCTGTTCTCTGGAGATAGACGGCGTGGGCTTAAATGCCGCTCTGAGTACCAATGGCATACCACTGGAAATGCCGCCCAAAGAACCGCCGTGGTGATTGGTGGTGGTTTTTACATTGCCATTTTCATCAAAGTAAAATGGGTCGTTATTTTCTGAACCAAACAGCGCTGCCACACCAAAACCATCGCCAAATTCCACACCTTTCACTGCGGGAATGGCATATAAAATGGAAGCCAGCTTGCTTTCCAGTCCATCAAACATCGGCTCGCCCAAGCCAACGGGAAGCCCTACCACTGCCGCTTCCACCACACCGCCGACGGAATCCTGATTCAGCCGTGCGTCCTCAATGATTTCCTGCATCCGCAGACCAGCTTCATCGGAAAAAACAGGGAATGTTTTTGCTGTCACTGCCGCCAGTTCTTCCGCTGTGATTTCCACCGGATTCATAGGTGTATCGGCAATGCCGTGAATGGAATGGATATGAGCACCAAAGTGAATGCCCTTTCTTTCCAGAATCTGCATACATACCGCCCCAGCAAAGCAAAGGGGTGCTGTTAATCTGCCGGAAAAATGCCCGCCGCCTCGATAATCCTGAAAACCACCGTATTTTACAGCCGCCGTATAGTCCGCATGACCGGGGCGGGGGGTTTTCACCAGATTGCTGTAATCTTTGGAATGGGCGTTTGTATTATGTATCATGGCGCATAATGGCGCGCCGCAAGTTTTTCCTTCAAATAAACCGGACACCACTTCCGGGACATCTCCCTCTTTTCTTGTGGTGGAATATTTATGCTGACCGGGTGCCCGCCGTTTCATAAACGCCTGCACCTTTTCCAGATCAATTTCTTCTCCTGCCGGCAGTCCGTCAATGACTACCCCAATGGCTTCGGAATGGGACTGTCCAAAAATAGAAATCTTGATTCGTTCTCCAAAATTAGAGGACATCTGCGCCACCTCCTAAACGAATAAATTCTGCAAAAAATGCCGGATAAGACTTTGCCACAGCTTCCGCGCCTTCAATGACGGCTTCTCTGCCCAGCAAAGCCGCCCCCACTGCCGCCGACATAACGATTCGGTGATCGCCGTAAGCATCTATACGAATTTCTCCTTGTGGTTCTGTCAATTTCCCGCCATGGATAACTAGACCGTCCTGTTTTTCCTCCACTGGAACACCCAGCCCCTTCAAACAGTCTGCCATAGCCGCCAGGCGGTCACTTTCTTTGATGCGCAGTCTGCCAGCATTTCGAATTTCTGTTTTTCCTTCTGCCGCCGCTGCCGCCATACACAATATGGGTACCAGATCTGGAATCTGTGCCGCATCAATGACGCAGCCTTTCAGTTTTCCATGAGAAACTGTTACTCGATCTCCTTCCACTTCCACATGTGCTCCAAACTGTTTCAATATATCTAAAATGGCTTTATCTCCTTGGGGAGAGTCCATTTGTAGTCCACAACATGTCACCGGCTGACCCATGGCACCGGCTGTAAGCCAAAAAGCACCATTAGACCAGTCGCCGTCTGCCTGCATCACACCAGGGGAATGGTACTGCTGACCACCGGGAATAGAAAATCCCCTTTTCCCTTCCTCCACTTCAATACCGAAGCGTTTGAGAGTATGCAGTGTCATATCAATATATCCACGGGATTCCACTTCTGTGGTCAATACGATTTCACTATCTTCTTCTAATAAAGGCAATGCAAAAAGCAATCCCGTGATAAACTGAGAACTTACATTGCCCGGCAGAGAAAAGGTACCGCCTTTGAGCTGCCCGTGCATCTCCAAAGGCAATTGGTCATTGCTGACGAAGCAGCCATGTTCTCTCAGCAATTCTGTCAGGATACCGATGGGACGCTGGGGCAATCTGCCCTTTCCCTCCACCAGTACATTTCTGCCCAATGCCGCCGCCACTGGCAGCAAAAAACGCAAGGTAGAGCCGCTTTCTCTGCAATCCATCACAGCCAGTTCTTCTTTTTTCTCCACTGGGAACACTTTGATATTATCTCCCTGCCGGAGAAAATCTGCTCCCAATGCCTGCAAACACTGAAGGGTGGCTTCCAAATCCTCGGAGCTGCCGTTAAGCACCATTTCTGTTGGCTGATCTGCCAGCGCCGCACCAATGAACAGGCGATGGGCATCAGACTTGGAGGAAATCATCTGCACCGTTCCCCTCAGAGCTCCTCTGGATATTTTGATGTTCATAGCCTCCCTCCTTTACGATTCCATAGCCATTTTTGCTAATGCTTCCACTTCTTCCACTGGTATTTTTACGATTTCACAAGCACCGATTTTCTTGGGAAATACAAAACTGATGGTTCCACCCCGGCGTTTTTTATCCCGCAGGGTTCCTTCTGCCACTTCTGCCGGAGAAAATTCGGTTTCTTTCGGCAGTTGATTCTGTTCCAATGCCTTTGCAATGGTCGCCGCTGTACCTTTCTCTGCAATACCCTTGGCTTCTGCCGCTTTGGCAATGAGATGCATCCCAATGGCAACAGCATGACCATGTGTCATTTGAAAATGGCTTTTCTGCTCAATGGCATGTCCAAAGGTATGTCCCAGATTCAACAACTGGCGTTTGCCTGTGTCAAATTCATCTTCTTCCACCACATCCCGTTTCATGGAAACGCAGGTTTCAATGATTTCTTCCAAATCCTGCCGGCAATTTCCTCCGGCAATTTTTTCAAATAATGGAGCGTCGCCAAGTACGCCATATTTCAATGCTTCCGCAATGCCATCCGCAAAAACAACTTCCGGCAATGTCTGCAATACATCCGTATCACAGAGTACCAGTTTCGGCTGATAAAAAGCACCTGCTAGATTTTTTCCTGCTTCCAAATCCACTGCCGCTTTTCCGCCTACGGAAGAATCGATGGCTGCCAGAAATGTGGTGGGAATCTGTACAAAAGGGATGCCCCGCAGATATACTGCCGCACCAAAGCCTGCCAAATCTCCTGTCACACCGCCGCCCAGAGCCACAATCATATCTGTTCTGGTCATTTCCTCTTTTGCCAGAAATTCCAGCAAATGGCTCAGGGTATGAATGTTCTTGGATGCTTCTCCTGCGGGAAATACAAAAGTACAAACAGAAAATCCAGCTTCTGTCAAAGACTTGCGGACCGTTTCTTCATATAAATGTACCACGGTACTGTCTGTCACAATGGCAGCTTTACAGGGAGAAATGACTTTTTTCACTGCTTCTCCCGCTTTCTGAAGGAGTCCGCTGCCAATGAGCACCTCATACGTTGCGGAAGTTTTCACTGTTACACTTCTCATACACACACCTTCTTAATCAAATTCTTTTACAACGTCAACGGCAAGGCGTTTTTCTTTCCCGTCTTTCAGCATGGCTTTCAAGGTATCTCCATCACCATTGCGGATGACCTTGCTGTAAGCCTGCAGCCGTTCCACCAGACCATCGATTTCGTCTGCCAGATAATCTTTGTTCACCAAAAACAGTTCTGTCCACATGGTTTCGTTCAGTTTTGCCACACGAGTCATATCGTGGAAACTGCCTGCGGAAAATCCCTTGAAATTGGGAGATAATTCGCTTTTGATATATGCGCTGGAAACCACATGTGCTAGCTGGGATGTGTAAGCAATCATCTGGTCATGTTCCGCGTCTGTTGCCACCTGCATCCGTGCAAAGCCGATGCTTTTGAAAAACTGGCTCAGTCGGTCCACATCGGCAATATCTGTTCCCCGAAAAGGTGTCAGAATCATGGTCGCTCCTTCGAAAATCTTCTCACTGGAAAAGTTAAAGCCGGAACGCTCGATGCCTGCCATAGGATGAGCACCAATGAAAATGAAACCATTTTCTGCGGCGATGTCCTGCACATTCTGGCAAACCAGTCGTTTCACCCCTGCGCAGTCCACAACCATGGCGCCTTTTTTGAAATCCTTTGCATGTTGGCGCACATAATCTACGGTCGCCTGTGGATAAAGGGCAATAAGCACCAGATCGCAATCTTTGGGATTGCCGTCAACCATGAATTCATCTGCCGCTTCCAGCAGCTTTGCGCTGAGCCGTACTGTTTCTGATGCGTCCCAGCCGATCACTGTATGTTCTGTTTTTTTGTGAATGGCTTTCGCCATGGAGCCGCCAATAAGCCCCATTCCTACAACGCCGACTTTCATATGTGTCACCTCTTTTTCTATCGTCTTCTCTTAATCTTCATTGTATTTGCAGGCAAAAGGTCTGATTTGGAATACAGCCTTTGCTACATCGTCAAATGCTTCCGGTGTCAGGGACTGTGCGCCGTCACACAGTGCTCTTGCCGGGTCATTATGCACTTCAATCATGAGCCCGTCTGCCCCAGCTGCTGTTGCTGCCATTGCCATGGGTTTTACCATGTTGGAGTGTCCTAATGCATGGCTAGGGTCTACGATAACAGGCAAATGTGTCAGTTTTTTCAAAACAGGAATCGCAGACAAATCCAGTGTATTTCTTGTTTTGGTTTCAAATGTGCGGATACCTCTTTCGCAGAGGATGACGTTTTCGTTGCCACCAGCCATGATGTATTCCGCACTCATAAGCCATTCTTCAATGGTATTTGCCAGCCCACGTTTCAGCAGAATGGGTTTGTCGATGGTACCCAGTTCCCGCAGCAGATCAAAGTTCTGCATGTTTCTTGCCCCTACCTGAATCACATCAACGGATTCAAACATAGGCAGATGGCTGATATTCATGATTTCGGATACGATAGGCAATCCTGTTTTTGCCTTTGCTTCTTCCAGCAGTTCAATGCCTTCGCCTTTCAGACCTTGGAAAGCGTAAGGGGAAGTTCTGGGCTTAAATGCACCGCCGCGGAGCAAGCCTGCGCCGGATTTTTTCACACATTCCGCAATGTAGCACACCTGCTCTCTGGACTCTACGGAGCAAGGACCAGCAATGATTTGGAAATTGCCGCCGCCAATCTTCACGCCGCCGATGTCCACCACCAAGTCTTCATTGTGGAATTTTCTGTTTGCATTTTTAAATGGCTCTTGTATCCGTTTTACGTTTTCTACAATGTCCAATGCTCTTACCAAATCCATATCCACCTGAGAGGTATCCCCCACCAGACCGATGATGGTATGGGTTTTTCCAATGGAAACATGGGTTTCAATCCCCATGCTGTGAATCCACGCTTCCAAGTTTTCCAGTTGTTCCGGTTTTGTATTCTGTTTCAGTACAATAATCATTCCACTTACCTCCTTCATGATAAAACGCTTCCTTTCATCGCTGCCTACCCTTCTTTCCTACAAAAAAGAAAGACTCCGCAGCGAATTTCACTGCGAAGTCCTATATGTCCTTCCAAAGAAAAAAACAACAAAACGAACCGTCTTTTCCTAACAGCAAAATTCACTTTGAATCTCTGAAAACACGGTAAAAATAAAAGTATGCAGTTGCAGCAAAATTATTTTGAATCATAAATATGCAACCCTTTCGTCTGGTTATTTTTTCTCATACTATCACAAAGGATTGCCGATGTAAACCCCCAATATGGAAAAAGCTGCGTTTCTATGAAACCTGTTGAAAAATCAAAAATCCTCTGCAAAAATACCGTCACTTTGCACGTCTCAGAAAAACAACTATCTTTTTATACAAAGGAATATGTTCTTTTTTGTGCATGTTTTATGGAAGATGTATCTTGGACTCCTCTTCTCCCATTGGTCATTTTTAAGTGTTTTGCAGTGAACATCTCGGTTTTGTCCTTCTCTGACAAACGCCCCCTTTTATTTGCACTTTTCCTAAAAACAGCAAACGGAATACCATTAGAGACATCTTCCAAAAAAATAAAGAAAGCTGAAATCTTTCTAGTACAAAGGATCTCAGCTTTCTTGTTTTTATAGGATTTGATCAAATATGTTTTCTTCTGAAAACAGTTGTCACAACTCCCCTTAAGAAATCAACAAAAATGGAAAATGTTTATTTAAGGGAAATTGCTCTATGTATCCCATCGTTTTTATCTTATTCTGATTCTCTTGGCATTTTCCATGCTGTATGGTCTGTATGGAGCAAGTGATGGGCTTTTTCTCCCAAAGGTTCACCCAGGAAATCTTTATACAATGCCTGGATTGCCGGATTTTCATGGCTGAAACGCAGGTTTGCGATATCATCCAGGAAATACAGGTGATTTCCGCGGCATTCTGCCTGTTCCAGTCCATCTTTGATGGGCTGACCGCCGCCGCCGGCACAACCGCCTGGACAAGCCATGATTTCCACAAAGTCATAATGGGCTTTGCCTTTCCGCAGAGCTTTCACCAGTTTTCTAGCATTACCCAAACCACTGGCAACAGCCACCCGCAGGGTTTTGCCTGCCAATTCAAATTCCGCTTCTCTCCAACCTTCCTGTCCACGGACATTCTGGAAAGCATCAGGAGCCGCATTTTCGCCGTTTACCAAATAATAAGCGCTGCGCAGAGCCGCCTCCATAACACCGCCGGTCACACCGAAAATAACGCCAGCACCCGTCGCTTCTCCAATAGGATCATCAAAAGGTGTGCTTTCCAGCAGATCAGGACGGATATGTTCCGCACGGAGCATGCGCACAAATTCTCTGGTAGTCAGTACCAGATCCACATCTCTTCCCGTTCCTGCATCGTTCATGGTAGGCAGGATATTTTCACTCTTTTTGGCAATGCAAGGCATGATGGACACGCTGAATACATCTTCTTTTGCAATGCCCAGTTTTCCTGCGTAATAAGCCTTTACAACTGCCCCAAACATCTGCTGGGGAGATTTTGCTGTGGAAAGGCATTCCGTCATGTCGGGATACTGGCTCTTCATAAACCGTACCCACGCAGGACAGCAAGATGTGAACATGGGATACTGATGTTCTCCCTCACTCAAACGGCGCAGCAGTTCACTGCCCTCTTCCATAATGGTCAGGTCTGCCGCAAAGTCTGTATCAAAGACATAGTCTACGCCCATCATTTTCAAAGCTGTAACAATCTTTCCAACCTCAGCTTCTTCATGAGAAAGACCCATTTCTTCCCCCCAGGAAGCCCGTACTGCAGGTGCAATCTGTACAATGACTTTTTTCTTGGGATTTGCCAATGCAGCAAAGAACTGTTCTGTGTCATCTCGTTCACTCAATGCTCCCACAGGACAGTGGGTCACGCACTGCCCGCAGAAAGAACAGTCGGAATCCATAATACGATTGTTATAAGCGACGTCGACAGTGGTTCTGGCACCAGTACCTTCTACGTCCCAAATATGCAGATCCTGCACCTTATCACAAATCTGAATACAGCGCATACACTTAATACATTTAGAAGCATCTCGAATCAAAGGGGAACGAGGGCTCCACTGATAAGGAGGCACCTGCATTTCATAAGGCTGACGACGAATATCCAAATCGTTGGCAATGGTCTGCAATGTACAGTTGCCACTGCGCACACACATGGTACATTTGCTGTCATGCTGAGAAAGGATCAGTTCCACATTGGTCTTTCTGACTTCTCTAACTCTTGGGCTGTTGGTATAGACCACCATACCTTCGCTGACAACATTATTGCAGGAGGAAATGAGTTTATCAACGCCTTCCACTTCCACCACACAAACACGGCAAGCGCCAATTTCATTGATATCTTTCAAATAACACAGGCTGGGCACATAAATGCCAGCAGCTCTTGCCGCTTCCAGAATGGTGGTATTTTCTTTTGTCTGTACTTGTTTTCCATCTATAGTCAGATTTACCATTTTTCCACCCTCCCTCCTTTGAAGTTGCCATAGCCGTAATGGTCACACCGCAGACAGCGGCAGCTTTCCTGCATGGCTTCTTCGTGGGTCAAGCCGCATTCAATCAAATTAAAGTCATGGTTTCTTTCACCGGCACTGCGTTCTGTGGTGTTAACTCTGCCGCCGGCAGGCATTACATTCAGCCGTACAGGAGGGATTTCCACATCCACTGTAATCTGGTGATTGAAACCTAAGTATTCATCAATATTAGCAGCTGCAACCTTACCAGCTGCGATGGCACGAATGACTGTAGCAGGACCTGTTACGCAGTCACCGCCAGCAAATACACCATCAATGTTTTCAAAGTCACTGCTTGCCATGGCATCAATAACGCCGCGTTTGATGGGCACACCGTATTCTTCAAAGGGCTGTGTTTCGATGCCCTGTCCAATGGCAACAATGATAATGTCACAAGGAATCCGTACAGGAGGCGCGTCAGCAGGCATGGGACGAGGTCTGCCGCCGCTGTCCATAGGACCTACAATCTGGGGCTGTGCCCACAGAGCTGTTACATTATCGTCCTCATCGCCGGAAATCCGCAGAGGCGCATGCATACACATGATTTCACAGCCTTCACCCAATGCGCCTTCGATTTCATCAGGCAGTGCTGTCATATCCACTTTTCTTCTGCGGTAAACGCAGGTAACGCTTTCCGCCCCCAGACGTTTCGCACTTCTGGTACAGTCCATGGCTACATTGCCGCCGCCAACGACAACCACACGTTTTTTTCGAAAGTCTGGCAGAGCACCGTCACCAATGCTGCGCAGCATCTGTACCGCAGACATAACGCCACGTTTGTCTTCCCCTTCGATGCCAATCTTTTTATCACTCTGGGCACCAATGGAAATATAAATACAGTCAAAAGCATCTTTGATCTGCGGCAGGGTCACATCTTTGCCCACTTCCACACCTGTATGTACGGTAATACCTGTGGAAAGAATTGCTTCCAAATCCTCATCCAGTCTTTCTCTTGGCAAACGATAGCTTGGAATGCCATAACGGAGCATACCACCCAGTTTTTTATTTTTTTCAAATACTTCTACATGATGTCCCATCAATGCCAAATAATAAGCCGCGCTCAAACCGCCGGGACCGCCGCCCAGAATGGCAACTTTCTTTCCTGTTGGTTCTGCACAAGGCGGTACAGGCACAACGCCTGCATGATCCACAGCATACCGTTTCAACGCACGAATATTGATGGCATCATCCACCATATTTCTGCGGCACCGTGCTTCACAGGGATGTTCACAAACCATAGCACAGGACGTTACAAAGGGATTGTCTTTTCGAATGAGCCGTACCGCATCCGCATAACGTTCATGGGAAATCAAGGCAATATATCCGGGAATATCCACATTTGCCGGACAGAGAGCCACACAGGGCACCGGCTGGTAAATATTGAACAGACAGCGTTTGTTATGAATATGTTCCAGATAATCATCCCGGAACCCTAATACCCCACGCAATACCATTTCTGCCGCTTCTGTCCCAATGGCACAATCAGCGGAATTCTTGATGACACGAGCGGTTTTTTCGATCAGCTGCAGATCCTCCTCACTGCCTTTGCCGTCCAAAACCCGTTCCAGCAACACCTGTAACTGTCCCAGACCAACACGGCAGGGAACACATTTCCCGCAAGTCTGGGCATGACACAGCTTCAGAAAAGCCGCAGCCATATCCACAGGACAAAGCCCGGGAGGACTGGCAATGATCCTACGTTCTACATCCCGATAAAGCCCTTCCACAACGGTCTGCGCCTTATTGGGTGTGATAATACTCAATCTGCTCATATCGCACCTCCTTACTAGGTATCCGCCTGATAAAAAAAAGTGTGCCCAACCCTAGAAGAAATTCCAGTTTTCCACTTTTGGGCTCCAGCACTTTTCCTTCACAGGCTTCTATTTACAACAATCTTTTTTTGCCAGAATTTTCACAGAAAAAATACTCTGGAAAATTGTCGACAAACAAACAAAGGATTGCACAGTTCCCTCAAACCATAAGAAAAAATATTACTTTATTCCCCGTTTGTTCTTTTTATTATACCATAACCTTTTTATTTGTTCTAATAGAAAAAAGGAATCCTTTGATAAGGATTCCCTGTATGTTCTACCAAAAATATTCAGTTTTTCTGTGTAAACGTTCTTGTTTCCTCGTCATAGGCATATCCCTCTGCGGCAACTACCTCTTTCATATCTTCCAGATTTGCATACAGTTTCTTACCATCATAAACGCAGGCAATACGAATGCCTTCTCCTGTCAGTGCATATCCAGAAATCAGTCGCTGTTCCATAAAATCCTGAGAAACTGTTTCTAAGGGAACCTGGTAATTTTCTACCGCACCATCTTGATGCATATGCAGGATGCCTTTATGAAGCGCAAAAGACAAATCCATGTTTTCCGCCAGCTCCGGCAGACTCACATACTCCTCTGCGAAAGATTCTTTTGTAAAAGGAATATCATCCGTCAAGACCTTCTCAAAAAGGATGCAGCCCCAAGGCGTCCGCAGCGGCATGGTGGGACGCAAAAGATACAAATCCCAATTGTCTTCCGCTTCTTCCTTCTTTTCAACCAGATAAACACTAAATCTCGTTTGCTGTAATTGTTCCATATTCTCCCATATGCCGCTATAAGTCATGTAGGACTGGTCCAAATTTTCTCCAGTCAGACTTTCCACAGCCACCATCAATTCCCCATTGATGACTTTTGTAGGAACCAACAGCCCATTACAATATACATGATGCTTTTCTGCTTCATCGTGCACCACGATTTCCTCTTTCTCCACCGTTTTCATTCCTGGTGATAATGGATACAACACCCAATTTGTTTCCAGACTGCCAGTCATTTTATCTCCTTTTTGCAGTGCAAAACCATAATCCTGCAATTCTTCCACAGAGATCCAATGTTTTTCTTCTAGTTCCGTTGTGGCTATCTCTGCACCATCAATGGTGATGGTGATTGAATGATCGCAGCCGCTCAACCCCAAAGCGCACAGAACAGCCAATAGAAAATAGAAATGTTTTCCCCAGCTTTTCATTTCTTCCTCCTAAAATATAACAATGCCCCCAACACGTTGTCTGCTTTCACTATATGCCCACTTTTGCCCTCTGTCAAGTCGGCATATTTGACAGGGTTTTCCGATTGTGCTATGATTTCTGCGAAAAACCCGATTTTATAAAAAAGTCCAGCGGTGATATGTCAAGATAAAAACAATATTGAAAGATATACTTTCAGCTATGTTTCAAAAAGACAAAAACACCCACCTAAGCCCTGCAAATCGTATTTTTGAAAAATGAGCAGGGTTCGTGTATCGACAGATAGAAAAATCTATTCTGCCGGACGATATAAACGATTGTCTTTGAGCAGTGCAAAGACTAACCGCACAAATTTACGAGCAGTTAATGCGAGGGCACGTTTGTGTTGAAATCT
>NZ_FRAH01000004.1 GCF_900142265.1 Anaerotignum lactatifermentans DSM 14214
AGATGGATATGATCTGGCATCATATGACCTTCAATAATTTTTACACCTTTCCATTTACACAAATCTTTAATTATTTTTTGAATATCCGCTCTCAATTCATAATAAATTATTTTTCTTCTACACTTTGGTGTAAATACGATATGATACTTGCATACCCATTTTGTGCGTGCTAAACTGTTTGCCATAAAAGCATCGTCCTTTCTTATGTAAAATATTTAGGCTTGAACACCCTTATTTTACAACAAGGACGATGCTTTTTGCTTAAGCTTTAATCTCACCCGCAGAGCGGGCGGTTGTTAAAGGCTGCTTTGCAGCCTTCAGCACTAAAGTAATAATATAAAGAAAGAACCTGTATGCAAATGAACACAGGTTCTTTCTTTTTTTCGGAATCATAATCAGTTTTCAAATCAATTCTCATAAGCCAGTGTCTGGAAGGCGCGGGATACTGCTACCCCTGCTTCCGCTGTTTTGTTCCGACGCAGCAGGCAGAAGGAAGTCTGCCGTTCCGCCGCCAGGAACATCCAGTAACCGATCAGGGCGCCCAATGTGTTCATGAGCAGGTCGTCCACGTCTGTGGTTCTGCCGCAGAACATCTGCAATACCTCAATGGCAAAAGATGTGCCGAAGCCAAAGAGCAGCACATGATTTTCTGTGCGGTACTGCTTCCACAGCAGCGGCACCAGAAAGCCCATGGGTACAAAGAGGAAAAAGTTCAGCAAATACTGCATGGGGCATGCGAAAATATCAATAAACAATTCAAAATTGAAGTACGGCGCAAACACCGGTTTCATAAACAGCAGCTGGAACACGCCTGTCACTGCCACAAGACCTGCCACATAAAAGGCAAAGAGCCATAAACCAATCCGATGGGTCTTGGGAGTATATTTTCCCGCGAATACCGTCTGCCACATCCACAGCACCGGTACCATAAACGAAAAAATCCAGATACTTTCCCAAACCATACGATACATCCAACTGACCACGGGTACTCCCCCTTTCTATTTTTTCAATCTGCATCTAGGATACACCATAAATATTAAGTTTTTTTGTAGAAAACCTTCCAAATTCCTAACAAAACGTATAAAAACATCTTAAATCCTATACAAATTCCTTTGTTTCTCCCATTTTTCCGCCATTGCTGTATTGACAAACGTTCATTCTTCTTGGTAAAATAACTTGTCGGTGATTGAAAAAATCAAGATTCACCCACTTTATGCATCAAATTTGCCATTCAATCCCGTCAAAGGGATTGCTGTAAGCAAAATTTGATGTTTTTTTATTGCCAAATTACAGGTTCACCTGTTTTTGATTGCAAATCATTTTAAATTAATTGAAAGTAAGTAGGAGGTATTTCATTATGGCAGGTACTATTTCCAGAGGTATTAAAGCCCCTATCATCAGACAGGGCGATGATATCGTAAAAATCGTTGCAGATTCCGTTCTGACAGCTGCACAGGAAGACGGCTTCCAGCTGCATGAAAAAGACGTTATCTGTGTTACAGAAGCAGTTGTTGCAAGAGCTGACGGCAACTACGCTTCCACAACAGACATCGCGGAAGACGTAAAAGCAAAACTGGGCGGCGAAACCATCGGTGTGGTATTCCCCATCCTGAGCAGAAACCGTTTCGCAATCTGCCTGCGCGGTATCGCAAAAGGCGCGAAAAAAGTTGTTCTGATGCTGAGCTATCCTTCCGACGAAGTTGGCAACCACCTGTTTGACATGGATCTGCTGGATGACAGCGGCGTAAATCCTTACACAGACGTGCTGACACTGGAAGACTACCGCCGTATTTTCGGTTATATCAAACACCCCTTCACAGGCGTGGACTACGTTGAATACTATGCTGACCTGATCAAAGAAGAAGGCGCAGAAGCTGAAATCGTATTCGCAAACCATCCCGAAGCAATCGTGAAATTCACAAAGAACGTACTGTGCTGCGATATCCACACAAGAGCACGTTCCAAACGTCGTATTCTGGCAGCAGGCGGCGAAAAAGTCCTGACACTGGACGAAATCCTGAACGCTCCCGTAAACGGCAGCGGCTTCAACCCTCAGTATGGTCTGCTGGGCTCCAACAAAGCTACAGAAGATACCGTAAAACTGTTCCCTAAAAACGCACAGGAAGTTGCGGAAAACATCCAGAAAGAAATCATCGCTCGTACTGGCGTAAAAGTAGAAGCGATGATCTACGGCGACGGCGCATTCAAAGATCCCGTTGGCAAAATCTGGGAACTGGCTGACCCCGTTGTTGGCGCTGGCTTCACAGAAGGTCTGAACGGTCTGCCCAACGAAGTAAAACTGAAATATCTGGCAGACAATGACTTTGCTGATCTGTCCGGCGAAGAACTGGCAGACGCGATCCGTCAGCGCATCAAAGAAAAAGACGCTGACCTGAAAGGCAGCATGGTTTCCGAAGGTACCACACCTCGTCGTCTGACAGACCTGATCGGTTCCCTGTGCGACCTGACCAGCGGCAGCGGTGACAAAGGTACACCTATCGTTCTGGTTCAGAACTACTTCAACAACTACGCAAACTAATCAACTGCGCACATACAAAAAGCCTGATTTTGCGAAAAATCAGGCTTTTTTTGCAGGCATACAAGAAAGGAGTTTTTCCATGTCTTATCCCTCCATTACACTGAAAAAAGGCGAAGGCCGTACCCTCAAGTCCGGCGGGCTGTGGGTGTTCGACAACGAAATCGCCGCTGTTTCTCCCGACGTGGTCAACGGGGAAATGGTTTCTGTGCTGGACTTCGACGGCTACCCCATGGGCGTTGGTTTTTACAACCATCATTCCAAAATCACCGTCCGCATGATGAGCCGCCACGCTGATACTGTCATTGACGAGGCATTCCTCCGCCGCCGGGTAGAGGACGCATGGTATTACCGCAAAAAAACCGTTGACACTTCTTCCTGCCGTGTCATTTTCGGGGAAGCGGACTACCTGCCCGGTCTGGTAGTAGATAAATTCTCTGACGTACTGGTGGTACAGTCTTTGGCACTGGGCATCGACCGTCTGAAAGAAACCATCGTCCGCCTGCTGCTGGAAACACTGGCAAAAGACGGCATTCACATCCGCGGCGTCTACGAACGCAGTGACGCGAAAGTGCGTTTGCAGGAAGGCATGGAACGGGAAAAAGGATTCCTTTCCGCACCTTTTGACACCAAAGTGGAAATCGTGGAAAACGGCGTACATTATATGGTTGACGTGGAAGATGGTCAGAAAACAGGCTTCTTCTTAGACCAGAAATACAACCGCCTTGCCATCCAGAAACTGTGTAAAGGCGCAAAGGTGCTGGACTGCTTCACCCACACAGGCTCTTTTGCCCTAAACGCAGGTATCGCCGGTGCCGAAAGCGTACTGGGTGTAGACGCATCCCAGCTGGCAGTGGATCAGGCAACAGAAAACGCCAAACTGAACGGACTGGAAAACACCGTGCGCTTCCAGTGCTGTGACGTATTCTCTCTCCTGCCGGAACTGGAAGAAAAAGGCGAGAAATTCGACGTCATCATTTTGGACCCTCCCGCTTTCACCAAGTCCAGAAGCTCCGTGAAAAATGCCACCAAAGGCTATCGGGAAATCAACCTGCGTGCCATGAAACTGCTGAAAGACGGCGGTTTTCTGGCAACATGCTCCTGCTCTCACTTCATGACATACGAGCTGTTCACCCAGACCATTGGGCAGGCAGCAAAGAATGTCCATAAACGCCTGCGTCAGGTGGAATACCGTACTCAGTCCCCTGACCATCCTATTTTGTGGGCAGCGGATGAGTCTTATTATTTGAAATTCTATATCTTTCAAGTAACTAATCAATATTGATTTATACGTTATCATAAACCCCGATTTTTCGGGGTTTTTTCATTTCACTTTTGCATATCTTTTCATAAATTATCATGGACAAAAATAAAAATAATGGACAAATAATGGACAGATAATGGACAAGAGATATTATGACAAGCTGCCTATATTTCCGCTTCCTTCGCCGCTTCTTTTGCAGCCATTTCTGAACACAATACACCTTTATTTCCTGTATACCTTCACCCATATATAGGTGTCTTTTCTGCTCATTAAGCTACCCCATAGATGCTATTTTTCCACACCATATCCCCTATGTTTTTTATAGGTATCTTCTGCAAATTCTGAACATATAACGGCTCATATCTTGCTATCATTTTCCCCTTTTGTCTGTATACGACTTGACGTATAAGCGCCCTTTTTTATATGTCAAAACATCCTTTTTGGCGTGCCAAAACGCCTTACCCCCATTTGGCACGCCTTTGGCATTTTTTGATAGGCTGAAAATCTTGATAACTCAATGTTTTTACGGAAAATTTGTGTTTTCCAAAAATCCACCTATAAAAAAGTGGGGTTCTAAGTCAAATTTTTTTACTGATTATTTTATATGGCTATATCATAATTTTTCTTTGCCGTGTCCGTGCTATATTCTCTGCACACTTTTTCTTTCATCGAAATGAATTTTGGAAGCAGTATCAGCCCCTAAACACCAAGCATCATTTCTTTTGCCGGATCAGATTTCTTTTTCAAAAGCAGCGGCTTCCTTTTCCATTCTCTTTTCTTTCTTCAGAACAGATTTCTTTTTCCCCGTCAGATTTCTTACCGCAAAACTCCCCCTCTGCTTCCCATGACCTTTTCTTTCTTCCCAACAGATTTCTTTTCCCCGGTCAGATTCCCTTTTGCAAATTGGCGCCTCTCTTTTCCATGACCTTTTCTTTCTTCCCATCAGATTTCTTTTCCCAGGTCAGATTCCCTTTTGCAAATTGGCGGCTCTCTTTTACAGTATGATTTCTTTTCCCCATTCAGATTTCTTTTCCCAGATCAGATTCCTTTTTGCAAATTGGCGGCTCTTTTTTGCAGTATGATTTCTTTTCCCCCGTCAGATTTCTTACCGTAAAACTCCCCCTCCGCATCCCATGACCTTTTCTTTTTCCCGATCAGGTTTCTTTTCCGCAATCGGTTGCGGTTTTGCCCTCTGGGCAATCTTCGCCGCTTCGTCTGACCTGCTGCCGGAAGCGGCACCGGCAGGCAGACAGGCGGCGGCATAGCCCCTTTATGTTTTCCAGACAAACAAAAAGCCCCCTACACTTTCTCAACAAGTTGGGAAAAGCGGAAGTGGCTTCTTTTCATTGATAAAAAATGATGGAAAATAATGTTGTATCGTGTTAATATAGAGCAAGGGTTACCGTTTGGCGGTTCAGTCACTTTCCCACGAGGGGAGGTGATACGATGGTTACATATAATGAATTGTTTCAATTTTGTTTAGTAATCATTGGCGTTATCACCTTATGCCATCTGCATAAGAGATAATAAAAATCGACCGCCTAACCTGCGAA
Source organism: Anaerotignum lactatifermentans DSM 14214 (assembly GCF_900142265.1). Taxonomy (GTDB): domain Bacteria; phylum Bacillota; class Clostridia; order Lachnospirales; family Anaerotignaceae; genus Anaerotignum; species Anaerotignum lactatifermentans. Next base: position 5,354 of record NZ_FRAH01000004.1, read on the forward strand.
GTTAGACGGTCTAACACCAAATTATTTGGGACTGACCGCCCTTCCAAAAGCGGTAACCCTCTTTCTAAGATTATATTACAGCCTTTGCAAATAAATTGCAAGGGCTTTTTTATTGGCTAGCTTATTCTTGATTCCCCATACAGCCCCGTACAAGCCCATACAAAGCCGTATATCCTACCGCCTATCATTCCCCCTCCCGCTTCCGCTGCTCTCTGGCAGACGGGCTTGAAGCGGCACAGCATACCTTGCCATGGTGCAAGAATAGCCGCCGAAATTGGTACCGGTTTGGGGCGGTCTTGGTGTTGTAACTTCTTGCAACGTCCCCACTTATGGGGATGCAGTCACGTTTCTCCGAACGGCTCCCTGTAAAAGGGGGTAACGTTTAGTTCCACCCCTTGGCATCCAAACCCAACTTAACCGCCTTCCTCGTCCCGCTTCATGGCTTCTTCTATGGCTCTATTGATAAATGCGTTCATGCTTTCTCCCTGCGCTTCTGCATGGGCTCTTATCTCGCCCTTTTTGCCTTTGATAACAATCAAATTGATACGATCATATGCTTTCGCTATATATTTATTTTGCGCTCGTGTTGATGCTTTTCCCATGATTTCCCCCTCCTTATCGAAAAATATGTAAAAAGTGTTATATTTACAATGTAATCATATAACACTTTCGTCATATTACGCAACTATATATATTATACAATATCGTTGCGTAACATTTGTTTATGTTGCCTATTTCCCATCGTTGCATAATTATATATACTATCGGTAACGGTCAAGGATAACTTTCTTATATTGGCAGGAATAAAAAGCCGCCGGAAGCGGCACGGGCAGACGATCAGGCGGCACAGCCCCCACAATGCCCAGGCAAATAAATAGCCACTCTCACTTTCCCCAACAAGTTGGGGAAAAGTGGAAGCGGCTGGAAGCGGGTTTCATGGGTCTTAATAATTTCCATAAACCTATTGACAAGTTGCTAGCAATAGTTTATTATATAGCTAGCAACAAAGGAGGTGTTTTTGTTGCAAGGAAATAGCCGGTCTGATTACTTCAAAAAGCGTCGTGAAACCATTGGACAATTTAGCGTATCTGTTCCTCGAGAAAAGCTGATAGCCCTAGACGAAAAGTTAAAGGCAAAGGGGCAGACTAAAACCGCTTGGCTAAACGAAAAGATAGACGAAGAAATCGGCAAATAAAAAAACAGGGTGTTCTCGCCGTCCAAAGTTTGAACACACCTGTTTTGCAAGTGAAGTTTCCTTCAGTAAATATTATACCATGCTGAAGGGACTTCTTTCAACTACTTAATTTGAAAGGGGTTTTATCGTATGAAAAACAACATGGAATACATCACCAAAAGTATCACTGACATTGATATTGCTGTCGAACAGCTAGATGCACGTGCAGAGCAATTAAAGGATCTGGCTTTTACATTATGGCATAGTATGCAGAGTACCGATTTTGGCTCCCCTGTTTCTCCCCAGCATATCAATACAGCCTTCCTTTTGTATTCACTGTTAGAGGAATTTTCCGAGACTATGTTCGAGCCTGTGACAGAACTGAATAACTTATATACTTTTCTTAATGCAAAGCAGGTAGGAGGTGAAGCGAATGTATAAAGGCATGGCAAACTTTGTCCAGCGGCGGCGGCTGGCTCTTGCGCATCATTTAGAGAGTGCCAAAGAGTACACCATGGAAGGGTTGTTTTATGAGCAGATGGAAACATCTTCTAACATTGGTATGTTATTTAACCTATTAGACGAATTGGATTCCGAAGATATTTGCGTTTTTGGCACGTCTGAAGGCGAGGTGAAATTATGAGCAAACACAGAAATCCTTGTAGGGGTTCTATCACATGTATATGCCCCTATGCGGCATCCTGTCCCGCTTCCTTCCGCTTCCCTGCCGTCACTATGTCGATCATGCAAGACCTTGCAAAGATTGACAATCAAAATTATTTATATTTGATCTGGACTTTTGTTCGTGGCTTAGCTTATCCAAAGCAAAAGCAACAATAAATCTATAAAGGGTGTCCGCTTCTGCGGCACTCTTTTTCTTTGCCCTTATACGCCCCTCTGTGCGCCCGTATGCCCTGCCCTATTGCTTCCCCTTGCCGTTCCTCTTGCCCTTGTCAGCTTACCTCCTGCCGCTTCCTGCTGGCTATCTGTGACCGTATCCAAATTACGCCCACCACCCGCCGCCGTTTGGCTGCCGTTTGCCTGTGTGTCCTCCGCCTTTTCCGTTCTACCTAGCTTTTATGTATACACCATATTGTATTCATATAAGCTAGGAAAGAGCGTTTTTCCTGCCAACGCAGACCACAATATCTAGGGTGTCAATCAATACAGCACCCCCTAAATTTAGGGGGTATCCCTGTCCCTTTTACCACTTGCCCTATATATCCAACGCCATTTCTAAAAAATTTTTTACGTTTACATGCAACAGTTCCGTGTGGGAAACGCCTTCTCAATTTCCAAAACGAAGTATGGGGGGATACTTTTTTTCTTCCAGACAGCCAGCACAGGCAAAGCCCTTGCCCTCCTACACTGCCGGGCTTTGCACCACTGATACATCTTGCCGCCTTGCGTTCTGGTTTCCGCTGATCTACTGCCGTCTCACTTCCCCATTGGACAGCCTTTCCCCCTTGGTCTGGGGTTCTTTTTTTATTGTGCAGTCATACAAAAATTATATGTTTCCCCCGTCAAAACAACGAAAAACAATATTAAAACGACTTATTTTTATATGTTTTTTCGTCACTTTTTTATTACACTGATTTCTCCACAATATCCCCATGTCAGTATTTGCCGCCTTGCGTTGCCTTGTCCCGCTTCCTGCCGCTTCTCTCCGGCTCTCACAGGCTGTCTAAAGCCCTTTCAAGTTCTTATGCTCTATATACTGTGACAACCGTTTTCCCCTCTCTGTCCTGCTCATAGACCGCACAGCATTGTTTACAATCCCCCTTCCCTTCGCAGGCTTACAGCCTAGCACAGCCGCCATCTGGGCATAGTTATAGCCCTGATAGAAATAATAGTTTACTGCCATCCGTTCCCCCTCTGGCAATTCCTCTACACACGCCCGCACATCTGCCCGTAACTGTTCCATATACAGGCGTTCTTCCGCTTCTTCTATGCTGTTATGCTTATCAGGTATCAGCTCGTATAAAGTGCCTTTTTCGTCCTCACTGTCCTTTATCTGCCGATCTAGGGAAGCGGCTTCATTCAGAATTACCCGTCTTGATGTCCGCACACCACAAGCCCCCCGAAAAGCGTTGTGTAAATGATATTTGATATAGGTATTGAACATATAGCCCTTTGTTTCATCATAGGCGCTGACCGCTTCCAGCATGGCAAAATAGCCTTCCTGTATTAAGTCCTCTAGCGTTACGCCTGCCCTTGCACATAAGACTGCCTTTGCCCTACACCACCGATAGGCATATATCCGGATAATGCCAAGCACGTTTTGCCATAGGGTCACTTCTGCCGCCTTGTCCCCCTGCTTTATACGCTTTGCCGCTTCCTCATTCGTCATACATTCCACCACACTTTCTTATATGCCTTTCCAGAGCCGCCCTTATGCCGTCTGGCGTTTCCTCTTGCCCTAAGTGCTGTGCTACATCTCGCCAACTCATATCGAGCAAATAACGACAGATAGCCGCCGTCCTTATCCGTAGGTCTGGTATCCTGTCTATGGCTGCTTTGATTGTCCGTAATTTGTAATTACATATTCTCATATCGTGGTAAAGCCTTTCTACTTCCGCTAAATCCCCCGCCGCTTCGGCTTTGTCCTTCTCGTCTAACAGTTTAATAATATCTCTGCTGATCTTCTGGGCTTCTCTCAATTCTTCCAGTGTCACTTCTCATTCACTCCTAACCACAATACTTAGGGTGTCAGCCACACTTACACCCTCTAAATTTAGTATGTCAGGACATAAGCGGCAAGGAAGCGGCATTGTCAGGATGCTTTTTTTCTCGGTCTGCCCCTCGTATCATTTCCATGTATCTTGATAGCAAGTACATAATGCCGATAAATGCCCATCTGCGGATAATTAGATACACTGATTCTCACCTCTTTGTACCCATTTGGAATCTTGATATATCCATGTCGCTTTGCATCCTCATACTCTACGACCTCCACTTTGGGCTGTTCTAAGTTTCGGCTACCTATCCATATTTGCTTATATGCTTCCAGTCCTTCTTCGTCCTCATCCGCTTCCTTTGTCATATACTCCGCAAGCCTGCTATACCCTTCTTCGCCTGCCTGATCTTCCAGAGGTGTGATATTTACACGACCATTCCCCCATACCGCCTTGATTTCATTCGGTGTCATGTCCTGTATATTGAGTATGACATGGTGGTGTATCTTGTTTTGCTTCCTATGCGTGCAGTATATGTATTTGACTGGCTCCGCTCCCGCCTTTTTCCGCTGCCGTTTCAACCTGCGAAAAAAGTTCCTGATCTCCCTTTGTGCCGTTTCCTCTGTCACTTTGTCCTTATATGTCAGTCCTAGCCACATATCCCCCTCTCTGAAATTGGTATGTATCATATATTTCAACTTTTCCCGCTTCCGCTTTAGGTTTATTTTTTTCTGAAGTTCAGACGTTGGATTCTCCAATGCTCCACGGCTTACCTTTTTCCCTCTTGCTTTCAGACTAAAGTATTCCCTGCAAACATATAAGTCCCCCGCCCATATTCTTTCTACGTATCTTGGCATGGTTTATCCTCTTTTCCTGTTATATGGTCGTTATGTTAATCTTCATATCAAGGTACAAAAGGGGCTTGTACCCCTTTATTTTCCCTTGCTTTTTTCGATTGTTTATGATATGATAACAGTACGTATTTTGGCAGGCGGTTGGTCACCGCCATTCCCCCATCTTTTCGATGGGGTTTTTTTATGCCCTCAATTATTTACAATGCGTTTCATATACGCACCATCCATATACCTTCTAATAGGTCTGATCTTTCCCGCTTCTGGCTGTGCCGCTTTGGAAGCGGTTCCCATTTCAAGAAACGTGTATACATTATCCATATCAACTAAAGTTTTATTGCCCACCTTTACACTGGGTATCTTTCCCTCATTGACAAGCCTTCTAAGCCCTGTCTGGGTTACTGCCGTGTGTTCGTCCGCTTGTTTTAACTCTATGTACGCTTCTTTGATTGTCCGCATCTTTGCCATACCTTAACACCCGCTTCCTGTCAGTCCTCTAACAACAATTCTCTGATACTGCATCCAAAAAAAACCGCGATTTTTGCCGCTGTTTCTATCCCGATCTTTTTTTCACCTAATGCCTTTGCTATTGTTGGTACGCTTATATTTAACTCCTTTGCTAATCCTCTACCATTAAGCCCATTTTTCGCCAATAATTCATACATTTTCATTCTGTCAAAAATAATTTCCATCGGCTTTCTGCCTCTTTTTTCGCTCATATCTTACCCGCCTTTCAGTATTACGACTATTTAATATTTTTTCTCTGCTCTATTAGTAGATATATTATCACTTAAAACAAAATATATCAATATATTTTTAATTTAGTCGCTTTTCTTTACCAAATTCAAAAGATGTGATTTAATGTATATGTGAGTATTGATATTTTTTTTATGAAGGAGGTTATCAGATGGGACTAGGTCAAAATATCAAAACCATCTTAGATGCAAAACAAAGGACTGTTCCTTGGCTCGCCAAAGCCTCTGGCGTTCCCGCTTCAACAATTTATTCCATGATACGCAATAGCAGCAAAAGCACCGATGATACCACCCTATCTAGGTTGTCTACTGCTCTAAGGGTTCCACCTGATGTTCTTACAAGTTCTACTATTGAATACCCGCTTACCTCTGATCACATAGCGGCGTATGATAAGTATTACAAAATGCCCGAATATAAAAGAGCTCTTGAATTTGCCACACCTGATACAGGTAAGGGATTTTATTTGGATGACGTTATTAAAATAGCTGTTTACAATGTGGCATTGAGTATCCCAGATAACGAAATCAAAAAAGCCTTACTTTATGAAGTAGAACACGCTGAAACATTGGGGAACGATGATTTTTCTTTAGCACTACTCCTTAGTTACTACTATCAGTTTAATTCCTTCGGACGCAATGCCTTATTGCAAAGAGCAAAAGAACTTTCCCTTATTCCAGATTGTATTGCAAAGAATGATAATACCGACAAGAACCAAGAGGACAAATAAAGGGGTGTTATATCATGGCAAGCATACGAAAACGTGGCAACTCATACCAAATACGTGCCTCTGCTGGATATGATATAGACGGTAAGCAAATTGTTAAGGTTAAAACCTTTCGCCCGCCTTCTGGATGGAGTGAAAAGCGGATAGAAAAGGAAGTGCAGCGGCTCGCCGTAGAATTTGAAAACGAGATTTCCGCTGGTCACTACGTCAACAAGTCAATCAAATTTGCCGACTTTTCCGCTTTTTGGATGAAAGAACACGCAGAAAAAACCCTGCGCTTGAATACTGTACGCTATTACAAACGCCTTCTGTCCCGTATCAATGCCGCAATCGGGCATATTCGCATAGACCAATTACAACCGCTCCACCTTATGTCGTTTTATAACAACCTTGCAGAGGACGGTATAAAGGACAAACATACCAGTACGCCCATTGATGACATTAACCGCATTCGAAAAGAAGCAGGCTTCACTATGGCAAAGCTGGCTGCCGCTTCCGATCTATCAATCAATACCGTTGCTAATGCCTGCAAAGGGCAAAATCTATATACAGCAAATGCTTTGAAGATATGCAGCGGGCTTAATATGCCTTATGAAATGCTTTATAAAGACACGGATCCGCTTCTAAGGCTGTCTACTGCCACCATTAAAAACTATCATGTATTGATTTCCTCCATCATGTCTACCGCTGTTCAATGGGGTTACGTTGTAGACAATCCATGTAAGCGGGTAAGCCCTCCAAAGGTTACACATAAACCAGGCGTTACCCTTACCAGCGAGGAAACCAATATACTATTCCAGTGCTTAGATAATGAGCCGATCAAGTATAAAGCGGCTATTATTACGCTTGTGTGCAGCGGCTTACGCCGTAGTGAACTATGCGGCTTAAAATGGTCTGACCTTGACTTTGACAGCGGTGTTATTGTCATATCCCGCAAGCTGGCTTATACTTCCGGCATAGGGTTATACGAGGACGAGCCAAAGACAGAAAGCGGTAAACGGGCGTTAAAATTGCCGTCCTTTGCCGTTTCCATTTTAAGAGAATACAGGAAAGCCCAAGCACAAAACCGCCTTTTATGCGGTGACAGATATGAAACCAATGACTATATTTTCGTAGGAGAAGAAGGGCACGTTATGCACCCAGACGCACTTCATAAATGGTTCACGGACTTTCTGAAAAAATACGACTTACCCCCTATCACACTGCATAGTTTGCGCCATACTAACGCAAGTTTGCTTATTGCCAACGGGGTAGACCTTGCCACTGTATCCAAACGCCTTGGACACGCAAGCACAGCCATTACAGCCCAGATATACACCCACGCTATACAGGAAGCAGACGCCCACGCAGCGGAAGCAATAGACAATATTCTTTTACGTAGCAGTCAAACGAAAGCGGCAAAATAAATTCCATAATGGACAAATAATGGACAAAACCCCTATTTGAATAAAAATAAACGAAAGCCCGATACTCAATAAAACATTGATATATCAGGCTTTTGTATATGTTCAACATTTGAAATTGTATGTCTTTATTTGAAATTCTATATCTTCCAAGTAACTAATCAGTTCTAATAACAAAACCCCCTGTTGTTTCCACGACAGGGGGTTTCAGATTTTTTACTTTTTTCAAGAATGCGGAAGGGTTTGGGGAACAAAGAGTTCCCCAACTAGAATCCGTAGTCGGAATTCATTTCCGACGAGGAAAAGCCGAAGTTTCAAGGCTTTTTAGCCGATGGAACTTTGACTTTATACATCTGTCAACTCGTCAAAGGCTTGAATGAAATGAGCCTTTGACGACAGGGGGTCGACTTTTTCGACACCCTGAACCCCCTGTCCTTCCACGACAGGGGGTTTTCTTTATCTGCCCAACACATTTTCTGTTGTATCTTCTCCCGTAAGGGACTTGGAAAATTTATAATGGAAGTTCTGCATGCCTTCCCGCAGATAAAACCGATGGGTATTTTTCCGCAGCTGGTTGCAGGCAACTTCTATCTGCACACAGCCCGCTTCCTTTGCCAAATCACTGGCGTATGTGAGCATTTCGCCGCCGATACCGTTGCTTCTGGCGTTTTTATCTACAGCAAATTCCATGATTTCCGCCACAAGAGCGGCATGGTGGAGCTGTCTTTCCATGCGAAGATGGAGGACGCCTTTCACCTGCGTTTCTTCTTCCCATACCAAAAAGACATGGCGGCTGTCTGCCAGCATTTCCCCATACATCTGGGAAAAAGCGTCCCATGGCAGCTCCTTTTCCTCCATATCACAAATCAGTTCATAAATGCCACGGCAGTCCTCTGCCTTTCCTTTTCTGACCATGAACCCCTCCATTTCTGCCAAAAACCCATAGAAAACCCTACCAAATCATGATAGAATAAAGTAAGGGTTGCCGTTTGGCGGTTCAGTCACTTTCCCACGAGGGGAGGTGATACGATGGTTACCTATAACGAATTGTTTCAATTCTGTTTAGTGATCATTGGTGTTATCACCTTATGTCATTTACATAAGAGATCATAAAAAGCGACCGCCTAACCTGCGAAGTTAGACGGTCTTATCCACATATTCGGGACTGACCGCCTCGCGAAAAACGGCAACCCTCTTTCTAAGATTATATTACAGCCTTTGCAAATAAATTGCAAGGGCTTTTTCATTGCTCTCCTGCCTTTTTCCGTTCTTTCTCCCCTTTGAGCAGTCTGGAGAATTTCCGGGAGCGAATCACTTCAAATAGGATAGTCGGCACAAACAACAACAGAAGAAGCCCTATCCGTTTTCCAAAAGAAACCATACACTGCCCAGACGAAAAATAAAACGAATACACCAGCAACGGCAGCGCCGTCAAAATCCATGACACCGCCTGCCAGCGAGTATAGGACTTTGTCCATGGTCTATCCCGATGAGCTTCTGGAATTTTCTGAAAACCAAAAAGTCCCACAATGCCATACAGCAAATAACCAAAGGCCAGCAGCCGCAGAAAATCCATAAACTCCCCCCCTTTCCTGTTAAAAAAACGCACGAAATCTCTGTTTCCAGTCATTTCGTGCGACTGTTTTCAAAGAACCGAATAGGGGCATCTTCATCAGAAAACAAAGAAATCTGTTTGGTATGTTTTCTTACGAAGACAGCCCATCGCAATTCCTCTTAAGGATTCAAGAAAAACCAATGTTTTCTTAATGAGAATTTGCTTTATTTATCTGTTTCTTCTTTCTTTTCTTCTGTTGTTTCTTCTTCCTCATCGTCTTCCCATTCGGAAGGGTCTACATCACCGAAGGCGGATTTCAGGAAATCTTCGCATTCGTCGATCTGTTCCATCTGGAACTGTACGGAATCCAGCACGGTTTCCACATTCTTTGCGTATTTTTCCATAACGGGATCTACTTCTTCTTCGGTCAGATCTTCTTCAGAAGTCACTTCTTCCGCAGCTGCCGCTGTCACGTCTGCTGCCGCTTCTGCCACAGGTGCTTCTTCTGCGGGAGCTTCGTCTGCAACTGCTGCTTTTTCTACTGCTGCTTCGTCTGCATCCAATTCGTCCAGATCCAGATCGTCCCAGTCTTCTTCTTCATTGCGGCGTTTTGCCTGCAATTTTTCTTTATATGTTCTTGCGTCTTCTTTCAGTTCCTGTGCTTTTTCTGTCATGCGGAATGCGGCGCTTCTTACTTTGGGCTGCATTTCGTCCGCTTTATCTGCAACCTTTGTTGCCACTTCACGGACACGGGGCTGAAGCTGTTCCGCTTTTTCCCCAACAGTTCTTGCTACACTGCCCAATACAGCGCTTGCTTTTTCCAGTGCGCTGCCTACAGCCTTGCCCAGACCGTCTTTTTCCAGACCTGCGCCGTTCTGCAGCACGGTCAGCAGTCTTTCCGCTTCATCCACATTGATGAGCCCTTTTTCCAGCATGCTCAAAATTGCCATACGTTCTTCTTTCATAGGTTTTTCCTCCTTGCCGCTGCTTTTTGCCTCGGTTATGATGGTATAATCTTCGGGGCGCGCATCCTGTTTGCCGAAAGCATAGAGGATGGCTGCCGCAATACGCTTGGAAGCGTTGCCGTCCCCGAAGGGATTTTTTGCCTGTGCCATGGATTCATAAACTTCTGCATCTGTCAGCAGTTCTTTTGCCATAGCGTAAATGGTTTCTTCGTCAGTGCCTGCCAGTTTCAGTGTGCCGGCTTCCACCCCTTCGGGGCGTTCTGTCACGTTACGCAGCACCAGTACGGGTTTGCCCATGGAAGGCACTTCTTCCTGCAAACCGCCGCTGTCTGTCATAACAAAGAAAGAACGGCACATCAGGTTATGCATATCTTTCAGATCCAGAGGGTCTGTCAGGTGGATACGAGGGTTATTCCCAAGGATACGGTGTACCGGCTCCACAACGGCAGGGTTTTTATGGACAGCGTAAACCACTTCCACATCCTCGAAGTCTTCCACAATGCGTTTTACCGCATGGCAGATATTTTCCAAGGGCTGTCCCAGATTTTCCCGGCGGTGTGCGGTCATGGCAATGACACGTTTGCCCTTGAAGTCGATGGTGTTCAGTTCTTCTTCATGGAAGGTATAATTTTCTTCGATGGTATGTGCCAAAGCGTCGATAACTGTATTGCCGGTGATGAAAATGCCGTCAGCGTCGATGTTTTCTTTCAGCAGATGTTCCTTTGCCAGTTTGGTAGGCGCAAAGTGCAGGTCTGTGAGGGCACCTGTCAGGCGGCGGTTCATTTCTTCGGGGAAAGGCTGATACTTATCATAGGTACGCAGACCAGCTTCCACATGACCCACTTTCACCTGATTATAATATGCAGCCAATGCACCTGCGAATGTGGTGGATGTGTCCCCATGGACCAGTACGATGTCAGGTTTTTCTTCCGCCATGACTTCTTCCAGCCCTGTGAGAGCACGGGTGGTGATGCCTGCCAATGTCTGGCGGCTCTGCATGATATTCAGATCGTATTTGGGATGCAGATCGAAAATCTCCAGAACCTGATCCAGCATTTCTCTATGCTGGGCGGTGACGCAGACGATGCTTTCGATGCCTTCCGTCTGTTCCAGCACTTTCACCAGAGGCGCCATTTTGATGGCTTCGGGACGGGTGCCGAATACACTCATTACCTTAATCATATCTTTTTGCATAATATTCTCCTTTTATGTTACCAATGTTACCCAACGAAACAGACAGAGGAACACCGCCAGAAGTGTCAGAAAGGTCTTCCTTATTTCACTTCGTTGGTCAGTTTGCCGATGCCTTCGATTTCACAGGTGACCACATCGCCGGCTTTCAGGAATTTGGGGGGTTCAAAGCCCATGCCTACCCCAGCGGGGGTACCCATGGCAATGATGGTGCCTGCCTGCAACGTCATGCCCTGAGAAAGCTGGCTGATGACTTTTGCCACGCCGTTGATCATCAGGGATGTATTGCTGTCCTGACGCAGTTCTCCATTCACATAGGAACGGATGGACAATGCAGGAGGATTTTCAAACTCATTTTTTGTCACGATCCAAGGACCGATGGGGGTAAAATCATCCAGACTCTTGCCGAAATACCACTGTTTATGGGATGTCTGCAAGTTTCTTGCGCTGACATCATTCAGTACAGAATAGCCGAATACATAGTCAAAAGCATCTGCTTCCGCCACGTTTTTGGCGTCCTTACCAATGATAACAGCCAATTCCGCTTCATAATCCAGACTGTCTACAATATCAAAATGTCCGTCGATGGGTTCTCCATCCCCAACGGCACGGTTCACCCGTTTAGAGAAATAAATGGGCTGGGGGCGTTCGCCGCCGAAAGCCTCATCGTGGAATCTTGCCGCTTCTTCCGCATGGGCATAGTAATTGATGCCCAGACAGATGACGTCCTGTTTGGGGTGCACAATGGGAGAAAGCAGACGCACTTCTTCCATAGGAATGCCGTCCATAAGTTCCGCGTTTTTCTCCAGCTTCTGCATTTTGTCTTCGGTCATGGAAGCGATGAATTCTGTCATATTCACCAGACCGCAGCCCAGATAGTTCACGGGAACCACTTCCTGTCCGTTTTTCTTCAAAATGCCTACTGCTTTGTGTCCACCCTGCATATATGTCAATACCTTCATACCATATGCCTCCTTCTTCTTTCACTCTTTTTTCTTTTGTAAAAACAAATGATTTCTATCCCTAATCATATCACAAAAGGGGCTTTTCGCAAAGTAAAATGTGTCTGTCTGCCCAAAGACGGTACAAAAAACCATGCATACATAATATACATTCACCATACATATTCAACTATGCATCAAAAATTGTATATTATTTGTATACACGCCTTGAAATATCCATAAAACAAAACGATATTTGCATAATTATTTAATAAATACTACCAAAATACATATAATTTTGCATTTTACTCTTGCAATTCCAAAAAATGCTATGTATAATAGGCTCATAAATATTCAAGAGCATACACGATGACACATCGTTCGATTACAAGGAGGAAAAATATCATGAGCAAAGAAAAAATCGTATTGGCATATTCCGGCGGCTTAGACACATCTGTTATCATTCCCTGGCTGAAAGAAAATTATGACGCAGAAGTTATCGCAGTTTGCGGCGACGTTGGTCAGGGCAAAGAAACAGAAGGTCTGGAAGAAAAAGCACTGAAAACAGGCGCAAGCAAACTTTACATCGCTGACCTGACAGAAGAATTCATCACAGACGCGATTTACCCTTGCATCAAAGCAAACGCAGTTTACGAAGGCAAATACCTCTTAGGTACTTCCATGGCTCGTCCCATCATCGCAAAGAAACTGGTTGAAATCGCCAAAAAAGAAGGCGCAACAGCTATCTGCCACGGCGCAACAGGCAAAGGCAATGACCAGGTACGTTTTGAACTGACCATCAAAGCACTGGCACCTGAACTGAAAATCATCGCTCCCTGGCGTCTGGATACATGGGGCATGCAGAGCCGTGACGACGAACTGGCTTATCTGGAAGCACATGGCATTCCTTTCGAAGCAAGCCACGACAACTCTTACAGCCGTGACCGCAACATCTGGCATCTGAGCCACGAAGGTCTGGAACTGGAAGACCCCGCAAACGAACCGAACTACAAACATCTCCTGCAGCTGGGTGTATCCCCTGAAGATGCTCCCGATGTACCCGAATACATCACACTGGACTTTGAAGCAGGTATCCCCGTTGCAGTCAACGGCGAAAAACTGGGTCCCGTGGAAATGCTGAAAAAACTGAACGAAATCGGCGGCAAAAACGGTATCGGTATCGCTGACATCTGCGAAAACCGTGTGGTAGGTATGAAATCCCGTGGCGTATATGAAACACCCGGCGGCACCATCCTTTACTACGCACACCGCGAACTGGAATACCTGTGCACAGACAAGAAAACACAGGCTTTCAACGAAGTGGCAAGCAACAAATTCACAGAACTGGTTTACAGCGGCGAATGGTATACACCTCTGCGCGAAGCGTTAAGCGCTTACTTCGACAAAGTAAACGAAACTGTAACAGGCACCGTAAAACTGAAACTGTACAAAGGCAACATCATCCCTGCCGGCAGCACTTCTCCTTACAGCCTGTACAACGAATCCATGGCAAGCTTCACAACAGGCGAACTGTACAACCACAAAGACGCTGACGGTTTCATCAACCTGTTCGGTCTGCCTCTGAAAGTACGCGCGATGATGATGGCAAACCACGAAAACAAATAATTTACGAAAACAAATGCGGGGGCAGCTCACCTCTCCCCCCATTTGTTCATACATTACAAAAGATAAAAACATGGAAACTGCCCTGAGCGGTTTCCATGAATCAAAAACCAAACGGAAACATGGACGCACTGGTTCATCTACAGTCAAACAAAACTACCTTCACTGCCTATACATGACCCATGAATCAGCAGGCTTCCAGAAAACCATGGTCAACAAAAACCGGCATGGATACTCTATGCCACAGGTTTTTCGGGGCTGTCCCAAGGGAACAGTCCATTTTTTCTTTATCACTAAAAATTGCGGGCTTTCGCCCCATGACATAGAAAGGAAGATTTTTATGCAGAAACTTTGGGGCGGACGCTTCACCAAATCCACAGACAGCTTCACAGACCATTTCCATTCCTCCATCGGCTTTGACAGCCGCATGTATCACGAGGACATCACCGGCAGTATGGCACACGCTGCCATGCTGGGCAAACAGGGCATTATTCCCCAGGAAGACGCAGACCTCATTGTGAAAACACTGGGTGAAATTTTAGAAGACATCGAAGCAGGCAAAGTGACTTTCGACGAAAAGGCGGAAGATATTCACATGAATATGGAAACCATCCTCATCAGCCGCATTGGCGACGTGGGCAAAAAACTCCACACCGGCAGAAGCCGGAACGACCAGGTGGCACTGGATACCCGTATGTATACCAAAAAAGAAATCACCGAAATCAAAGCTCTGGTGAAAAATCTGCTGGTGGAACTGAACACACTGGCAGAAGCCCACACAGAAACCATCCTGCCCGGTTATACCCATCTCCAGCGTGCACAGCCTGTGACACTGGCACATCATCTGCTGGCTTATGTGGAAATGTTCAAACGGGACTATGACCGCCTCTGTGACGCTTACAAACGGACAGACGTACTGCCTCTGGGCAGCGGCGCACTGGCTACCACCACCTATCCTTTAGACCGTTATTTCGTAGCGGAACAGCTGGGCTTCGCAGCCATTTCCGCCAACAGCATGGACGGGGTTTCCGACCGTGATTTCTGCGTGGAACTGGTTTCCGACCTTTCCATGCTCATGATGCACCTGAGCCGTTTCTGTGAAGAAATCATTCTCTGGAGCAGCCACGAATTCCGCTTCATCGAACTGGACGACGCTTACGCTACCGGTTCCAGCATCATGCCCCAGAAAAAGAACCCCGATATGGCAGAACTCATCCGTGGTAAGACCGGTCGTGTATACGGTCACCTCATGGGACTCTTGACCACACTGAAAGGTCTGCCTCTGGCTTACAATAAAGACATGCAGGAAGACAAAGAAGCCCTCTTTGACGCCATCGACACCGTAAAAATGTGCCTGCCTGTATTCACAAACATGATTGCGACCATGACTGTGAAGAAAGACAACATGCTCCAGGCGGCAAAAGGCGGCTTCACCAACGCCACCGACGCCGCAGACTGGCTGGTAAAACAGGGCGTGCCTTTCCGTGACGCTCACAGCATCATCGGCCATCTGGTGCTTTACTGCATCGAACACAACACCAATCTGGACGACCTTTCTCTGGAAGAATATCAGGCAATCTCTCCTGTATTCAACGAAAGCGTATACGACGCCATCAGCGTGAAACAGTGCGTGGAAGCAAGAAACGTCATCGGCGGCCCTTCCAAAGCCATGACCACAAAGGCCATTGCAGATAACAAAGCATATCTGGAAAAATTGTAATCGTAGGATTAAAAAAGCTGGAATCCTAGGATTCCAGCTCAGGGTGTCGAAAAAGTCGACACCCTGTCGTCAAAGGCTCATTTCATTCAAGCCTTTGACGAGTAGACAGAAGTATAAAGCCGAAGTTCCATCAACTAAAAGCCTTGAAACTTCGGCTTTTCCTCGTCGGAAGTGAATTCCGACTGCGGATTGAATTTGGGGAAACCACACCGCAAGAGATGCGGGCAGCCATTTATGGCTGACATTTGCGGAGCAAATGTGTTGACCCTTTGTTTCCCAAACCCTTCCGCGTTCTTGAAAATATGTAAAACATAGTTTTTCTACAGGCTGAAGCTGGAATCCTAGAATTCCAGCTTTCTTTGCTTTCTCATAAAACAGTTTATTTCTCTGCTTCCTCTTTGGTCAAAACCCCCTGTGTCACCACGATTTCCTCGCTGTTTTCCAGCTTTTGTCTGCTTTCTTCGTCCATCTCCTCCAAAGCATCGGAAAGCTGCGGGTCTGTGGTCAGTTCTTCATAGGATACCTTTTTCTGGGTTTCTTCCACCTGTTCTTTCTCGCCGCAGCCAGCCGCGGAGAAAGAAAGAAGCAACAGAATGGGTATGATTTTCATTATAGATTTCATAAGCCCTCCTAACACCACATTATTTATCTTATAGCATTATGAAAGCAGTATTTATTTTGTTTTTTTATTATCCAAAGTAACCAATGGACCACTGCTAATATACCCTTCAGGGGGAGTTACCGTACCCACTGCCTGAACTGTATACTCTGTCTTACTTTTAAGCCCATCAAAAGTATCATCTAAAGTAAATATTTTTACGTTATCATCATAGCCTCTATTAAATCCAACATACTTCCCATCTTTAACATCGTAAATACTCATGCTAATAGCCAATCTAGGGCATGTTATCGTTGATGCAAATGCTGTCGTATATTCTATAGAATCCTTGGTAGATGCTAATCCCATAACCAAAGATAACAGGCCATTGATATTGATTGCCCGATTTGTATTATCATTTGAATACAAATATCCTGATAAAGAAACTACATTTTCGAAATCTTTATTTCCCAATATGTCAACACCTGACTCAGTCATTACCGTATTCATATTTTCTTCAGAAGTTTCAGCAATTTCTTTTAACAATATTGAATGATATAATCGTTTTTCTGAATCTGTTAATGCGTCATACCCTTGTGGATCAAAATGTTGATACAAATCACCCCAAGTAGAATCAACAGAAGGTGTAAATGCATCTACTTCTACTTTATCCGTAGTTTCAGCAGCTTGTGCAATATAATTAGGGAAGACACAAATACTCATACATACTAATGACAACACCATACCAATACCTTTTGACAGCAACTTTTTCATGTTTACTCCTCCTTCTATAAATGTTATAATAGGGTAACTAAAGTTGCCCTATTATAACATTTATAGAAGGTATATGTCAACATATGTCATTTACAAAGATTTGAAACTCTCTCACATAATTACAAAAGAAAATATACAAAACATACCCGCCTTCTCAAAAACTCTTTTCCAGATGGTTAGATATATCGCTAAACCTATTATTATAGAACACTATATGAAAAAATAGACAGACACCGCTGTGACCTTTATCTGCCTACCATCAAAACACAGAGAAGGCTAGAACCCTTTCTATGACAAGGATTCCAGCCATATTTTTTCTATTTCCTTCCAAATGGCGCCCAAAGGAGCACCCCTGTCAGCAAGATGTATACCAGATAAACGCCATAAGTGACGCTGCTGCTCCAAGGAAAACTACCTGTGGGATGTCCCAGTGCATACACCACAAAACACACTGCCAGCACCAAAAGCAAAAGCCCCAGTTTCCGGCTTGTTTTTTTCGTCATCAAAATCCCTCCTATGCTTCAACTTGCAGTTTCCGCCAGGAAAACCACTGAGGAATGCCATCGACCTTATCATAATTTCCGTTCAGATTTTTATAAATGGCAACACAGTCCCAATTCCGTCCCGGATGTTTTTCATAAACGGAAATCTCTTTTGACAAATAGCCCTCATCAAAGGTATATGCTGTTTTTCTATGGTCTGCATCCCGAAAACGCACATAGACCCCATCAGAAACGGAAAATTCCTCCAAATGCATTCCTTCTGTCAAATATTCCGCCAAAAGGGCTGCCCCTTCTTCTTTGGTGAATATGGTTTCTTTCTCCGCCGCCAAAGCCGCCTGCACCTCCGGCAATGCCATCACATCTGCATGGAGGGTATGGTCTTTCTCAGAAAAAGCGATTTCTGGAAATTCCTCTTTGATTTCTGCTGCTGTCATGTCTGAGGGCTGAAACTGCACCACGCTGTAACGGCTGCTCATACGAAAGTCATAGGCAAGGCTCCCCACCAAAACAAATGACAGTATCACCATCAAGCAAATGCCAATCTTCTTCATACCACATTCCCCTTTCTATCGGAACAGACCGCCTACCCAAGAGAACCATGCATGTTTCCCAGTCCGCTTCACATAGGAATCCCCCCATGCTTCATAAGCGGCTGTATTGCGCCATCCATCCCAACGCTGTTCATACACCCAGATGATCTTCTGCATAGGCTGGGTTCCTGCGCCGTCAAAGGTATAGGAAATCCGTTTTTCCTCTCCCTGTTTGATGTCCAGATACACCTCATGATCCACTACATTAAATCCCGCAAGCAAATCGCCTTCTGCCAGAAAATCCGAAAGGAGGGCTTCCTCTTTTTCATTGGGTATACTTCCCCCGTCAGGCTGTGACAGGAGTTCCTGCACCTCCGGCAACCCCATCACATAATCCTCCAACTTTTCATCCTGCTCAGTGACAGCAATTTCCGGCATTTCCGCCAGAATTTCTTCTTTTGTCATGTCCTCTTTGACAAATATGGTCAGGCTCTCTGTTTTCTCCATATAAAACCAGCCTGCCGCCAGTGCCGCAATGACAAGAATTTCAATCCATATCTGCTTTTTCATGAGATTCCCCCTTAACCATGCCTTTCATCTATGCCCTTCTCCCCCGATGTCTTATTTTCAGCATAGCACAGCGGATGTATCTTTGACAAGCACATTTGTCCTTTTTACAGGCATAAAAAAAGAAGGGGAAATCCCTTCTTCTTTACCGAAACAGTTCCACCAGTTCCGCTGGTGTTTCTACCACAGCATCTGCGCCGCAGGCGGCAAATTCTTCCCGACTGCCATAGCCATAAAGGACGCCGATGGCTTCCACGCCCAAAGCGTGTGCCCCTTCGATATCATATTTTCGGTCGCCTACCATGGCAACGTCGCTTTTTTCTGCGTTCATCCGTTCCAGCACATAAGCCACGACTTTGGTCTTATTATCCCGCTGGGATGCAGGGTCATCACCGCCGATGACTTCAAAATAATCTGCCAGACCAAAATGAGTCAGGATGCGCACAGCGGTGCTTTCATGCTTAGATGTAGCAACGGCAAGGCGTTTGCCCATTTTCTTCAGTTCTTCCAGCATTTCTTTGACGCCCGGATAGACTGCGTTTTCAAAAAGCCCTACGGAGAAATATCTCTCACGGAACACAGCTACAGCGTTGTCGATTTCTTCTTCTGTTTTCATGCCGAAAGCGTCACGGAAGCTGTCCCTGAGGGGAGGTCCTACGATGAAGCCCAGTTTCTCCGCTTCCCAAACTTCTCTGCCTGTTTTTTCCTGCATATGCTGTACGGAGCGGATGATGCCCTCCGCGGAATCTGTCAATGTGCCGTCCAAATCGAACAGGACGATGTTCTGCTGCCATTTTTTCATGGTTCCCAATCCTTTCTCTTTTGCTTTCGTACTATTTTACACCCAGCTTCCCACCCTGTAAAGCTTCCCTTTTTCCTCATTTTTGGCTACACTGAAAAAAAGAAAAATTTTTTCAAAAAACTTTCGCAACTTTTTTGGCATCTCGTGCATCTAACAATCAGAAACACAAAATACTTCATCTTTTTCGGAGGAGATCCTATGAAAACCAAACGGGAAAAACAGACAGAAGACCTTCTCCTCAGTCAGTACAGCAGGTACTACCGATTGGCTTACAGCTACGTCCACAACGAGCAGGACGCCCTGGACATCGTGCAGGAAAGCGCCTACAAAGCCATGCGGGACTGCCGCAGCGTCCAGAACGACGCTTACCTCGGCACCTGGCTGTATCGCATCGTCATCAACACCGCTTTGGAATTTCTGCGGAAAAACAAGCGTGAAGATACGGTAGAGGAGGTGACAGAACCGCTGACAGCAGCCGTGGGGGATTACACCAATGAGCTTGCCCAGCTCCACAGCAAATGGGAACTGGAGGAAATGCTGGAACACCTCAATGACAGAGAGAAAAGCGTCATTATACTACGATTTTTTGAGGACTGTAAACTGGAGGACATCGCCCAAATCACAGGCGAAAACCTAAACACCGTCAAGGCACGGCTGTACCGGGCACTGCGAAAACTGCGGCCCGAAGCGGAGCAGAACAGAATTTAGAAAGGAGCGTCGGGGGTTATGAAAAAACAGGACGATCATAGAAGGGAGCCCATGGAAATGTGGAAAGAAGAGTATGACCAGATTCCCGTACCCCAGGAAGCAAGAGATAGAATAGAAGCAGGCATTATGAGAGCGAGATTAGAAAAGAAGAGGAGCGATCGTATGAAAAACATGAAACGTACCGGCGTGACCGCCGCAGCACTTGTACTCACATTCGGCATTGCCGTAAACGCCAGCCCCGTTGTGGCACAGGCCATGGACGGCATCCCCGTTATCGGCAGCATTGCAAGAGTGGTGACCATCCGCAACTACAACGAAAGTACAGACAACGGCATGATGGCTGACATCAGCGTGCCTCAGATCGACGGCAACGTGGCAGCCAACGCGGAAATGGACGCTTACGCAAAAGAACTGATTGCACGTTATGAAAAAGAAGTCGTTGCCCAGCTGGGTCAGGAAGAAGGCCACTATGCACTGGAATCCAGTTATGAAGTGGTTTCCGACAACGACAAATATGTGAGCATCCGCATCAACACTGTGGAAACCATGGCAAGCGGCGCTGAATTCGTTAAAATCTTTACTGTAGACAAAGCTACAGGTCAAACCGTATCTTTGAAAGACTATCTGAACAGCCCTGAAAAACTGGAAGCTGTGAGCCAGAACATCAAAGACCAGATGGCAGCACAGATGGCAGAAGATGAAGGCAAGGTTTACTTCACAGAAGGCGAAGTAGGCGGCTTCACAGGTCTGACAGGGGATGAAAACTTCTATCTGAACGAAGCTGGTGAACTGGTCATCGTATTCGGTGAATACGAAGTAGCACCTGGTTACATGGGTACTGTATCCTTCACCATTCCCGCAGATGTAACAAAATAACCACTTTCGAGGATATCCTTAGGGTGTCGAAGAAATCGACACCCTTTCGTCAAAGCCTCATTCCATTCAAGGCTTTGACGAGCAGACAGAAGATAAAAGCCAGAGTTCCATCAGCGAAACGCCTTGAAACTCTGGCTTTTTCCTCGTCGGAAATAAATTCCGACTGCGGATTCCAGTTGGGAAACCCCACACCGCAAAGAGATGCGGTCAACCATTTATGGCTGACATTTGCAGCGCAAATGTGTTAACCCTTGGTTTTCCAAACCTTTCCGCGTCCTTGGAATTATGATAATTATTCCACTCAAAATCAAAAGGCACGGCATTTCCTTTCTGGAAATGTCGTGCCTTTTTCTTTATTCCCCGCCCAGCAATACCGCCGCCAGAATTTCCGCCAACAGTTCCATGGCGTTATGTACTTCCTCTTTGGTATTGGTCTGAGCTCCCACTTCAATAAGGGTAGACCGGGGCAGCATATGCAGGCTGAAGCGATAAGCATTGAGATAGATTTTCCGGTTAAAGTCAGGAAATCTTGCCGCTGACTGGGTCTGCATCTGCAAACTGAACGCCAGATTATCGGAAACATAAGGATTATCCAGCCCGGGTGTGGGCACTGCCTGCCCGTTCTGGTTCAAACGGCACAGACCGTTGAAAAACATGATTTTCGCCGTCGGTTTCCCATTGACTTCCGTCACCAGATGGGTACCTTCGGGCACACCATCCCGATGCATATCGATGCAGACCTGAATGGAGGGATTTTCCTCCAAAATCTGCCGGATAGGCGGTTCCATACGTTCATAAGCCCCTGTGACCTGTCCTTTGCCATTGACCTGGTCGTACACCCCATCATGGTGGAGGACTTCAATGCCGTACTTTTCTTCCAGCAACTCCTTCAGATATTCCCCTGCCCCCCAGATGCCTTCTTCTTTCCCCTTAGACATGTCACTATCGGCAAAGCCTTCGGAAATATGGGTATGGAAAATGAGCACCTGTGGACCGTCCACGTCTGTATCTATGGTGAAATCCTTCGCCAGCGCGTCATTGACGTTGATGTCCGTAGGCAGCAGCATGGTACGGGAATCGGTGGTGTAATAAGTTTTCTGGAGATAGGAAAAATCCTGCATCCGCTCCACTTCCTCCCGGGGCAGATAGGCCGCTGCCACCTGTTCCTCCTCCTTGAATTTCAGGTCATCAATGCCGAAAAGCCCCGTTTCTTTGGCAGGCTCCTCCTCCACTTCTTCCGTTTCTCCTGTGGTGTCTGCGCCTTCCTCCCCTGTGGGTTCCGCCGCCGATACTTGTCCCGGCAAAATCTCCCGCATGGCAAAAGCCGCGCCGCCCATGGGCCAGAGCACAGGCAGCGCCAGCAAAAACACACAAACGCCCAGCAGATTCCGGCGCAGGAGCCGTTGATCCTTTTCTTTCTTCCCCATGGGCGTAACCTCCTTTCGGTCTGCAAATAGTTTATGCAGACAAAAAAGAGGTTAGAACGAAAAAAGCGGAAATACCTAAAGCAGATTCCCCTTAAGAAAACATTGATTTTCGTTTTCCTTCATTTCTTAAGGGGAACTGCAAAGGCCATCTTCAGAAGAAAACATACCTGATAAAATCCTGTATAAACAAGAAAGCTGAAATCCTCTATATAACAAGGATTTCAGCTTTTTGTTTTCTTATGAAGATGCTCCTAAAGGTACTTCCGCCTTTTTTAAAAACTCATTTCTTTTTTATTGACGATGCTGAGATATTCCCCCATGCAGCAGCCCATAACCACCACATTGCAGGTGAAACATTCCCAGTTTCCGTCTTTGTATTCCACAACCGCCCCGGAGAGGAAGCCATTCACTTTCCGCTTGCTGTCCTCGGCGTTTGTCTTGGGAAAGAGGGAAACAAATTCCTCCAGCGTACCGGAAAAAGCGATTTCCTTGGGCAATGTAGCGCCGCCGGTCATAAGCCAGCTTTCCACCTGACGGGCTGAGAGCATATGCCCCGCTTCCCCACCGGCTGCCAGCCACGCTTTCTGGGCTTCGTCGCTGCCGGAAAGGCAGACCAGAATCTCTTTTCCTTCTTTACGCAGGATGTCCAAAGTGTTCTGCAACATCCATTTCCCTCCTTATCTTTTCTCTATTACTTTGTTGCTTTTACTTTGATCCACAGTTCAGCCAGTTCTTTTTTCAGCACCTGGTTGTCTACGAAAACTTCGTCTTTTTCATAGCCGGCACGAGGCAGGTATGCTTCGTTATCCGCGAACAGACCGCCTTCGCCGCTCAGTTCATCCAGAACTTCCTGGTTGGAAGAAGCGTAGCCAACGTATTCGCTGTTGCCCAGAGATGCTTCATATGTCAGCACATAGTTGATGAATTCGTGTGCCAGTTTGGGGTTTTCTGCGTTTGCAGGGATAACCATCGCATCGCTCCACAGGTTTGTGCCTTCTGTAGGCATCCAGAAGCTCATGTCGGGGTTTTCTTCCAGAATGGTTGTTGCGTCGCCGCTGTAAACAACTGCGATGTCTTTTGTGCCGTTGATCATGCCGTCGATCACTTCATCAGTTACATAAACGGGTTCCATGGTGTTGTTCATATCCAGCAGCCACTGATAAGCTTCCTGAATTTCGTCCTGATTGTCTGTGTTCATGGAGTAGCCCAGTGCTTTAAAGGCCATCATGAAGGAGTCACGTTCGGAGTCATACACATAGATTTTGCCTTTGTAATCTGTGTTGTGCAGGATGCTGTAGCCCTGTTCTTCCACAACAGCAGGGTCTACGTTATTATGGTTGTAAACGATACCTACACTGCCCCAGAAGTAAGGTACAGAGTATGTGTTTTCAGGGTCATAAGGCAGATTTTTTACGCCTTCTGCCAGGTTAGAGATGTTGGGGATCAGGGACAGATCCAGTTCCTGGAGCATGCCTTCGTTGATCAGTCTTTCGATCATGTAATCGGAAGGAACCAGCACGTCATAGGAATCCCCAGCCTGCAGTTTGGTGTACATGGTTTCGTTGGAATCGAAGTATTCCACGATAACCTTTACGCCGAATTCTTTTTCAAAATTGGAAATCAGGTCTTCGCCCATGTATTCGCCCCAGTTGTAGAGCTTCAGGGTATCGGAACCATATTTTGCAACTGCGTCTTCCGCAGATGCACCTTCGCTGCTGCCGCCGCCGCAGCCTGCCAGCAGCATTACGCTTGCAAGAGCCATAGCAATCAATTTTTTCATACCTTTTTTCTCCTTTTCTCTTTAATGATGGGTACTACGTTGACAACGATCAACACAACCGTGATGATGGCAATGACCAAAGTGGACAATGCGTTGATGGAAGGGTTGACACGCTTACTCATGGTATACACCAAAATAGAAATATTGTTCACACCATTGCCGGTGACGAAATAAGAAATGATGAAATCGTCAAAGCTCATGGTGAAAGCAATCAGAGCACCGGAAACGATACCGGGCATGATCTGGGGCACAATGACTTTTGTCAATGCCTGCAAAGGTGTTGCGCCCAAATCCAGTGCCGCATCCGCCAGGTTCGGGTCCAAAGACCGCAGTTTGGGGGATACGGACAAAATCACATAAGGCGTACAGAACATAATGTGCGCCAACAGCAGTGTGGTAAAGCCTTTATTGATGCCCAATGCGCTGAAGAACATCAAAAGACCGATGGCTGTTACGATTTCCGGGTTCATGATGGGCAGGTTATTCACCTGTTCCACCACGTTGCGGAGGGCTTTCCGGGAACGGGAAAGACCGATGGCAGCCAATGTGCCTGCCACTGTGGAAATGATGGTTGCCAGAATGGCAATGACGATGGTATAAACCACCGACTGCATCATGGCGCTGTCAGAAAACATCTTTTCATACCACCGCAGTGAAAAACCGCTGAACTTTGTCAGGGAGCGGGAGTCGTTAAAGGAAAAGACGATGATATACAGTATGGGCAGATAGAAGAATAACGCCGTGATGCCCAAAATAAGTTTGGCGCCGATTCTGTGTCTTTTTTCTTCCACGGCTTATTCCCCCCTTCCGTTTGCTGCCGGGTCTGTGTCTACTTTTCTGGTCAGATACATGGAAATCATGATGATGACTGCCATGATCAGAGAGATGGCACTGCCGAAGTTCCAGTCGCCGCTGGTGAGGAACTGGGTTTCGATGACATTACCGATGAGGACATACTGTCCGCCGCCCAGCAGTTTGGGAATGAAGAAGCTGGACACCGCCGGCAGGAATACCAGTGTGATGCCGCTGAGAACGCCGGGCAGACTCAAAGGCAGTGTCACACGCAGGAAGCACTGCATGCGGTTTGCGCCCAGGTCGCTGGCTGCTTCCAGCAGGCTCTTATCCATTTTCGCCAGAGAGGTATGAATCTGCAAAATCATGAAAGGAATGAAGTTATAGACCATACCAAGTACCACGGCGAATGTGGTATACATCATTTTGAAAGGCCCGATGCCGAACAGTCCCAAAAAGCTGTTCAAAAGACCATCGTCCTGCAAAATGCCCACCCATGCGTAAGTACGCACCAGCATATTGATCCATGTGGGCAGTGTAATCATGAGAATCCAGAACATCTTGCTTTTTTCCGGTCCTGTCGCAATGGCATAAGCAATGGGATAGCCCAGAAGGACGCAGATGATAGTGGTGAATATTGCAATAATCAGGGAGCGCTTCAATACATCCAGGAATACGGCGTCACTGAAGAATCTGCCGAAGTTTTCCAGTGTGAAGCGGAAGGTGGTCACATCGTTGCCCTCTCCTGTGAATGCGTAAAGCAAAATCATCAGCATGGGCACAACGATCATAATGGCAATCCAGACCACGTAAGGATATACCATACTGCGAAACTGTCGCATTTTGCCGCCTCCTTTCCTTACTGCTCTCTGGACATGATATGAATGTCTTCGGGTTCAAAAATCAGACCAACTTCTTCCCCTACTTCATGTTTGTCCGTGGTATCTACCTTATATTCATACCCCTTAGTGGCAAAGGTTACATCGTAAATGCCGGGGGTGATGTTTTCGGGATCGAAGTCATATTTGACATCGGTGATTTCCACAGGCATATCGTCTTCCAGAGAGTATGCGGAAGCGTTTGCCCATGTTTTCAGGTCTGTATCCAAAGCGATGGATTCCTGAATTTCGTCTGCCTTTTTGAAGAAGTTCACAGCGAAGATATATTCTTCGTTTTCTTCACTGGTGACACGGTTTTCATCCTTCACGATCATGTTCACCGTTACGGATGTACCAGCCGCTGTGGAGAAGGTTACGGGGTAAGTGCCGTTTTCCTTTTTGATGTTGTACTTCACTTCTTTGATGGAAATAAGCTCGTCCTCATCGGGGTTCCACGCCTGGGCGTCGGCACGGGCGATGATGGTTGCTTCATCCAGTTCTTCTACGTCGTCCACATCCAGATAGAAGTCGTTGGCAGACATTTTTTCGTTTGCCCCTTCGTTGAATACAGGCTGGTCATTGGATACCTGCATTTTTACGGTGATTTCTGTACCCACTTTGGTTTCCACCATGGTTTCATAGTGTACGCCTTTGAACAGTACGGATTTGACAACGCCTTTCAGCTTGCCCTGTTCTCTGGGTACGATATCCAGGTCTTCGGGACGGATGACAACGTCAACCACTTCATTTTTCTCAAAGCCGTCGTCCACGCAGTCGAATTTTCTGCCTTCAAACATAACTTTGTAATCATCCAGCATGACACCTTCGATGATGTTACTTTCGCCGATGAAGTTTGCAACAAATTCATTGACAGGTTCGTTGTAAATATCTGTGGGGCTGCCGATCTGCTGGATTTCCCCGTCTTTCATAACAACGATCTTGTCGGACATTGTCAGAGCTTCTTCCTGGTCGTGGGTAACGAAAATGAATGTAATGCCTACTTCCTGCTGGATTTTTTTCAGTTCGTGCTGCATTTCCTGACGCAGCTTCAGGTCCAGTGCCCCCAGAGGTTCGTCCAGAAGCAGTACGCTGGGTTCGTTTACCAATGCTCTGGCGATGGCAACACGCTGCTGCTGACCGCCGGACATTTCTGTCACGTTCTTGTCAGCGAAATCTTCCAGATTCACCAGCTTCAGCATACGTTTTACTTTCTGTTCGATGATGTCCTTGGGTTCTTTTTTGATTTTCAGACCAAAAGCGATATTGTTATATACGTTCATGTGGGGGAACAGCGCGTACTTCTGGAATACGGTGTTGATTTCCCGTTTATAAGGAGGGATTTTGCTGATGTCCTCTCCGTCAAAGAGAACTGTTCCCTCGTTTGGTGTCAGGAAACCACCCAGAATACGCAGCAGAGTGGTTTTCCCGCAGCCGCTGGGTCCCAGCAGTGTCACAAACTCATTTTCATAGATGTCCAGATTGACACCTTTCAGTACCAGTTTGCCGTCAAATTCCTTGACGATATTTTTAAACTGAATCAGTTTCTTTTTCATCGGCGGCTACTCCTTTTTCTTGTCACTTTTTCAGAACAGCGGCGGTGTGGAAACCCAGATGACCTTTGCCGTTGTTTTTTTCTCATTTTTCAGATAATGGCGGTTTTTGCCGGAGAGATAGAATGTTTCCCCCTTGTGGATCACATGGCTCTCCTCGCCGCAGACCAGCGTCACGCAGCCCTCCGCCACATAGCCGAATTCCTCACCGCTGTGGGGGTCCATCACAAAGGATTCCCCACCCTGAGGCAATTCCACCATGATCGGTTCCATTTCGTTTTTCTGTGTATTGGGTACGATCCAATGCACCGTATAATTTTCCCGCTCATCCACAAAAAAGTCCTTTTTGTGGAAAACGATCTGCTCCTCCTTGTCCTCCCGGAAAAATTCCGAAAGACTGCTGCCCAAAGCCTCTACGATGTCGTTGAGGGTGGCAATGGAAGGAGAGGTCAGATTTCGCTCCATCTGGGAGAGAAATCCCTTTGTCAGCTCACTGCGGCTGGCCAGTTCTTCCAGCGTCAGACCCTTCTGAATCCTAAGCTGTTTGATCTTGTGGCCGATATCCATAAATAACACCTCGTTGTGTAGAAATACTAAACTTTCTGATTATTTTTACGAAACCTCAATCATTATACATCTTTTGTCATGAAAAGCAAGAGAAAATAAACAAAAAATTTCATTTATTAAACTTTTTGACATTTTGCGGCAAAAAGCCCTTCCAAAAGAAACCAAAATTGTACGGTTCCACGACAGCCGGAAAACCCAGACTTTACGCAGATTTTACAGAAACCAAGTGCAGGCGGAAGTTTTCCAATACCAAACGAAAATATCAGAATTTCTAAACTGCATTTTCCCCAAAAAACTGTCTTTGCACTGTCCCTTCTGGCACGCTGGACAGCCAAAAGAAAAATACTCATGAAAAAAAATCAGCAAATCCACTGTTTTTTTCTGTATTGATGAAAATACAATCTGTTTTTATATGCAAATTCACATGTTTTTTTATACATACAATTTATTTTGCGTGAATTTCGCACAAAAAATTCGCCTTTTCCCATGTACAAAAAGCCATACAATCCATGTCCGCCACCCATTGACAAACAAGCGTCTGATGTGGTTTCATAAGTATCAAATCTATTCCACAGATTGATACAAAAGAGAATGTTTATGATGAATGTAAGACACAAAGGAGGAAACAAGTATGGTGCGTTATGCGAAAAGAATGGAACAACTGACGAATTCCGATATCGGCGATCTGCTGAAACTGATTGCAAGACCCGATATTATTTCCTTCGCAGGCGGTCTGCCCGCAGCAGAACTGTTTCCCGTAGACCAGCTCCGTCAGGCGTGCGACGCTGTCATGGAGGAAATGGGGAAAGTAGCCTGTCAGTATTCTTCTACAGAAGGCTTCCCTGCACTGCGGGAAAAAATCGCTGAGCGAATGAAAGCCAAAAATAATATTGAAACGGATGCGGACCATATTCTGGTGACCAGCGGTTCTCAGCAGGGTCTGGATTTCTCCGCCCGTGTATTTGTAGATAAAGGTGACGTGATCCTGATGGAAAGCCCTTCCTATCTGGGTGCCATCAATGCTTTCAAAGCATGTGAACCTACTTTCATGGAAGTGCCTACAGACGAAGGCGGTATGGTGATGGAAGAACTGGAAAAAATTCTGGCAACCACACCTAACGTAAAGATGATCTATGTCATCCCCGATTTCCAGAACCCCACCGGCAGAACATGGACACTGGAACGCCGTCACAAATTCATGGAAATCATCAATAAATATGAAATCCCCGTTATCGAAGATAACCCTTACGGCGAACTGCGTTTTGAAAACGAAAACATGCCTGCTCTGAAATCTCTGGATACAAAAGGGCTGGTTGTATTCTTAGGTACCTTCTCCAAGATTCTGGTACCTGGCTATCGTCTGGGCTGGGTTTGCGCTTCCGACGAAATCCTGTCTATGTTTAACTTCATCAAACAGGGTGCGGACTTGCAGACACCTACCGTTACCCAGCTGGAAGCCAACAAATATATGGAAATGTTCGACCTGGACAAACATGTTGACACCATCCGCGAACTGTACAAACACAGACGTGACGTGATGATGAAAACCATGGAAGAAACATTCCCCAAAGAAGCAAAATTCACACACCCCGACGGCGGTCTGTTCACATGGGTAGAACTGCCCGAATACATCGACACCCGTAAAATGGCACTGCAGTGTCTGGAAAAGAAAGTTGCCTACGTTCCCGGCGGCTCCTTCTTCCCCAACGGCGGTCATGAAAACTGCTTCCGTATGAACTATTCCTGCATGCCTGACGACAAGATCGTAGAAGGCGTCAAAGCCATCGCAGAAGTCATCAAGGCAAACTTGAAATAATCTATCTTATTAAAGGATACACTAAGTCCTCCGCTGTGCCGCATACAGCGAAGGACTTTTCGTGTATAGCCTCGGCTGCTGCCCCTTCCCCTTTGGGCAGCGGCTATTTTTTTGCATCTGCGTTGTTTCTGACCGCCTCCCGTGTTAAAATACAGAAAACAACACACCCATTTTGAAGGAGGCTTTGCCATGAAACCCTCAGAACGCATACAACAATATCGAAAACCCCTGCTGATCGGCATGGTCCTGTTCAGCTGTATCGTAGGCGGCTGCCTGTTTCCCATCGTCAACTGCAACCCGGAAAACCCCGTGGAAACAAGTCTGGTCATGAAAACCATCATCCTGCTGTCTGTTTTCATATTTTATACAGAACTGGGCATGCTCCAAGCAGCCCTGTTTCCCAACGGCTCCATAGGCTTTGCGGCAGCCCTGAATCTGGGAATGACAGTCCTTGGGCTCATTTTCCGCTATCTGCTGGAATACGAGGAGGTTTCCAACACCTATAACTTCACGGCTGCCAATGTGGCACTGCATTTGTTTGCCCTGACCATTTTGCCCCTGATGACCTACATTTCCCGAAAACAAAAATCCTGATTGCAATTTCCAAAAGCTTTCTGCCTTCTGAGGCAGAGGGCTTTTTTTGTAAAAAAGGCAAAAGCTGTTATTTTTTTCGCAATCTTTTTTCTTTCTGCCCAATGCCTATTGGTAGAAAATTCCCTTTTTCCCAGAACTGTATAAAAAACCATACAATGTGACAAAAACCATTTCACACAAAACCTGCTGCACAGGCGAAAACGTGAAGAAATTCGTCTTTTTCCCAATTCTTTTGAGCAAAAATTAATAGCTTTCTTTTGAAAGTTCCCATTGACTTTGTGTATTATTTGTGTTTTAATAAAGAAAAGGGGTTATTTTTTAGTAATTTGTCTGATATGCCCTCCCTTTTCGGCAGCATGTCAGACAGCGACTTGAAACTATTATTTATCAATTTCTATTACATAAGGAGGAATTTTACATGGTACAGTATGCAAACAGAATGGATCTCTTAAAAGGTTCCGAAATCAGAGAATTGCTGGCGCTGACATCCAAACCCGACATCATTTCCTTTGCCGGTGGTATGCCCGCTCCTGAACTGTTCCCTTGTGAAGGCGTTAAACAGGCTTGTATCAAAGTTATGGACGAAGTTGGTCAGGTTGCTCTGCAGTATACATCCACAGAAGGTCTGCCTTCTCTGCGTGAAAAACTGGTTGCTAGAATGAAAGCAAAAAATAACATCGATACAGACATCGATCACGTGCTGATCACCAGCGGCTCTCAGCAGGGTCTGGATTTCTCCGCTCGTATCTTCCTGAACCCCGGCGACGTTGTTCTGCTGGAAAGCCCTTCCTACCTGGGTGCTGTAAACGCATTCAAAGCTTGTGAACCTAAATTCATCGAAGTTCCTACAGACGATGACGGTATGATCACAGAAGAACTGGAAAAAATCCTGGCTACAACAGAAAACGTAAAAATGATCTACGTTATCCCCGACTTCCAGAACCCTACAGGTAAAACATGGTCTCTGGAAAGACGTCATAAATTCATGGATATCATCAACAAATATGAAATCCCTGTAATCGAAGACAACCCTTACGGCGAACTGCGTTTCGAAGGCGAAAACATGCCTTCCCTGAAATCCCTGGATACCAAAGAACTGGTTGTATTCCTGGGCACATGCTCCAAGATCCTGGCTCCTGGTCTGCGTATCGGCTGGATCTGCGCATCCAAAGAAAACCTGGTTAAATACAACTTCATCAAACAGGGTGCTGACCTGCAGTCCTCCACAATCGACCAGCTGATCGCTGACAGATTCCTGGATATGTACGATCTGGACGAACACGTTGAAAAGATCAAAGACGTATATCGTAAGAGACGTGACGTAATGCTGAAAACAATGGAAGAAACATTCCCTAAAGAAGTGAAATTCACACATCCCGAAGGCGGTCTGTTCACATGGTGCGTACTGCCCGAATACATGGATGCAAAAGTACTGGCTCAGCAGTGCCTTGAAAAGAAAGTTGCTTACGTTCCCGGCGGCAGCTTCTTCCCTAACGGCGGCAAAGAAAACCACTTCCGTCTGAACTACTCCTGCATGCCTGAAGACAAGATCAAAGAAGGTATCACAAGAATTGCAGAAGTTCTGAAAGCGAACCTGAAATAAGTCTTCCCGGATCGAAGATTCATTCTAAAACAAGACAAAAGAGCGGATATCGCGAAAGCGGTATCCGCTTTTTTTTGTTTTTGGATAACGAAATGAGGGGACAAAAAAGCCGAAATCCTTATCATGCCAAAGGATTTTGGCTTTCTTATGATATTGAGATTTTATTTGATATATTACAGCCAGCTTTTGCACTTTCCCTTAAGAAATAAAACCAATGTTTTCTTAAGAGCAAGTTTCTTTTTTAATCCTACTTTTTTTGTATTGTTTTTTGCGAAAATGTGCTATAATAACGGACAAATATCTTTGTGCCGAAAACCCTTTGGCACTGATCTGAAAGGAGTGTATTTCCATGAAAGTGGCTTTGATACAAATGCAGGTAGCATCTTCCCCTGCTGAAAATTTACAGACAGCCCGCACCCATCTGAAAGACGCGGCAGCTGGCGGCGCGGACATTGCCGTACTGCCGGAAATGTTCTGTTGTCCTTACGAAACCCCCAATTTTCCCCGCTTTGCCCAGAAGGAAGGCGACGAAATCTGGCAGGCATTATCGGAAATGGCAAAGGAAAACAGCCTGTATCTGGTGGCTGGCTCTGTGCCCGAGGACGATGACGGCAAGACTTACAACACATCTTATGTATTCGACCCGGAAGGCAAATGCATCGCCAAACACCGGAAAGTCCATCTTTTTGACATCGACGTCAAAGGCGGCCAGCGTTTCATGGAATCGGAAACACTCACCGCCGGCGACAGCCTTACCACATTCGACACCCCATGGGGAAAAATGGGGCTGTGCATCTGCTACGACATTCGTTTTCCCGAATGGATGCGGCTTATGGCGCTGGAAGGAGCGAAAGCTGTTTTCATCCCTGCCGCTTTCAATATGACCACTGGTCCTGCCCACTGGGAACTGTCTTTCCGGGCACGGGCGCTGGATAACCAGATTTATCTCTTTGGCTGCGCTCCTGCAAGGGACATGGATGCATCCTATCATTCCTGGGGGCACTCCATTGCCACAAACCCTTGGGGCGAAGTCATGGCACAATTAGACGAAACAGAAGGCATTCTCTTTGCCCATGCGGATTTTCAACGGGAAGATGCCATTCGCGACCAATTGCCCCTGCTCCGCCACCGCCGTGTGGACTTGTACGAGCTGCGGGAAATCAAGAAATGAGGTGTAATATGAAGAAAGAAACCATTTACCTGGCAGGCGGCTGCTTCTGGGGAACAGAAAAATATATGGAAATGGTGCCCGGCGTGCTCTCTACCCGTGTGGGCTACGCTTTGGGCAAAAAAGACGGCGTGGAACAGAAAGTATGGGACAGCGTCACTTACGAGGAAGTCTGCAACCACAGCGGACATGCTGAAACGGTAGAAGTTGTCTTTGACGCTGACGAAACCACACTGAAAAAAATTTTGCAGGAATATTTCTACACCATCGACCCCACTTCTCTGGGCAGACAGGGGGCAGACTTCGGCATCCAGTACCGCACCGGCATTTACAGCCTGACAGAAGAACAGCAGAAAGTGGCAGCAGAAGCTCTTGAACAGCTCCAGACCAAATACGACCGCCCTGTGGTGGTGGAAAACCTGCCTTTGCTGCAATTTATTCCCGCAGAGGAATACCATCAGAAATATCTCACCAAAAATCCCGGCGGCTACTGCCATATCAATTTTGCCAAAATCGAAAAGGAAAAGGCTCGCTGCATCAATCCCGAGGACTACAAAGTTATGACAAAGGAAGAAATGCGGGAAAACCTGACGGAAATGCAGTACAACGTGACCCAGCAGAACGCCACAGAGCCCCCTTTCCAGAACGAATTCTGGGATAAGGAAACACCGGGGCTGTATGTGGACATCACTTCCGGGGAGCCCATGTTCTCCTCCAAGGATAAATTCATTTCCGCCTGCGGCTGGCCTGCTTTCGCCAAGCCCATTGACCCCAATGCCATCAATGAATATAATGACCTTTCTCTGAACCGTATTCGTACAGAAGTCCGCAGCCGGGTAGGCAATGCCCATCTGGGACATGTCTTCGACGATGGTCCCGCAGAACTGGGCGGCATGCGTTACTGCATCAACAGTGCAGCCCTGCGCTTCATCCCCAAAGAGGACATGGAAAAGGAAGGCTACGGCGCTTTCCTGCCTTATGTGGAGGAAGAAAAACAGTAAAATCCCTCTTTTTCCCTTTTTTCCGGCGAAAAGACGGAAACAAGGTTGTGTTTTTCCCAAAAACAGGCTACAATAAAGGACAGGTGAAATAACGCAATTTTGCATAAAGGAGAGATTCTAGTGGATTTGAACACCGTAAAATCAATTTACCGCAGCACAGCGGACTATGCCAATAAAGAAGTGACACTGGGCGGCTGGATCCGTACCATGCGTGTATCCAAAAATTTCGGCTTCATCGAACTGAACGACGGTTCTTTCTTCAAAAACATTCAGATCGTTTTTGAAGCAGATACGCTGTCCAACTATGCCGAAATCACAAAACTGGGTGTTGGCGCTGCCATCATCGTCAAAGGTCTGCTGGTGGAAACACCCGAAGCAAAACAGCCCTTTGAAGTAAAGGCACAGGAAATTGCCATCGAAGGCACTTCCACTCCTGACTACCCTCTGCAGAAAAAACGTCACAGCGTAGAATTCCTGCGCCAGATCGCTTATCTGCGTCCCAGAACAAACATGTTCTCCGCAACATTCCGTGTGAGAAGCTTGATTGCTTATGCAATCCATCAGTTCTTCCAGGACAAAGGCTTTGTATACGCACATACTCCCATCATCACCGGCAGCGACTGCGAAGGCGCTGGGGAAATGTTCCGCGTTACCACACTGGACCTGAACAACCTGCCTAAGAAAGAAGACGGCACTGTAGACTTCTCCAAAGACTTCTTCGGCAAAGAAACAAACCTGACTGTAAGTGGTCAGCTTTCCGCTGAAACATTTGCCATGGCATTCCGCAATGTTTACACATTCGGCCCCACATTCCGTGCGGAAAACTCCAACACCGCGCGTCATGCTGCGGAATTCTGGATGATCGAGCCCGAAATGGCTTTCGCTGATCTGGAAGACAACATGGAAGTGGCAGAAGAAATGCTGAAATATATCATTCAGTATGTACTGGACAACGCACCCGAAGAAATGGAATTCTTCAACAGCTTCGTGGACAAAGGTCTGCTGGACAGACTGCATAACATCCTGAACAACGACTTTGGCCGTGTGACATACACAGAAGCCGTTGATCTGCTGATCAAATCCGGCAAGAAATTCGAATACCCCGTTTCCTGGGGCATCGACCTGCAGACAGAA
This sequence comes from Anaerotignum lactatifermentans DSM 14214, assembly GCF_900142265.1. Taxonomy (GTDB): domain Bacteria; phylum Bacillota; class Clostridia; order Lachnospirales; family Anaerotignaceae; genus Anaerotignum; species Anaerotignum lactatifermentans. The sequence goes on from NZ_FRAH01000004.1 coordinate 40,600, forward strand.
CACGAACGCTATCTGACAGAAGAAATCTTCAAAAAACCTGTATTCGTTACAGACTATCCTAAGGACATCAAAGCGTTCTACATGCGCATGAACGATGACAACAAGACCGTTGCCGCTATGGACCTCTTGGTTCCCGGCGTTGGCGAAATCATCGGCGGCAGCCAGAGAGAAGAACGTCTGGAACTCTTAGAAAAACGTATGGACGAACTGGGTCTGAAGAAAGAAGACTACTGGTGGTATCTGGATCTGCGCAAATACGGCGGCACCAGACACTCCGGCTATGGTCTGGGCTTCGAACGTGCGGTAATGTACCTGACAGGTATGAGCAATATCCGTGACGTACTGCCTTACCCCAGAACTGTGAAAAACGCAGAATTCTAATTCTTATAAAGAAAAAATAACAAACAGCTGGAATCCTTACCAAAGGGTTCCAGCTGTTTTCTTTTATCAAAGCTGTTTTCTTTCAGAACAACGGTACCAGCTGTTTCCCATGCCAAAATACATACCCTTTTTTCAAAAAATCCCCCTCTATCTCCCATTTTCACAGCATATTTTCCCATTTCACACACTCATATACACCGCATATAAATGTATATATTCTATTTTCATGCATAATTCAGCAATTTTATATGCTGCATATAGATGCACCCCCTTCCTTTCTTGCACTTTTCACAAAACAATTTCTTTGCAAACACCATAAAACCCTGATACTTATTGGGATATTACCCAAAATTTGCCACCTATTTTCGTTCTGTACCACCAATTCCCCGAACTTGTATAAATATGCGTATTTTTATTGACTTTCCCGTATAAACATTTATAATAATACCATAACATTCAGCAAATCAAAGGAAATGAGGTATGTTTATGCCATACAAAGTATACATCGACGGGCAGGCAGGCACCACCGGCTTACAGCTCCAGGAAAAGCTGTCCCACCACGACGGCGTGGAACTGCTGCTCATCGCGGAAGAAAAAAGAAAAGACGAAGCCGAACGGAAACGGCTTATGAATCTGGCGGATGTGGTTTTCCTTTGCCTGCCTGACGCGGCAGCAAAAGAAGCCGTGAAGCTGGTGGAAAATCCCAATACCTGCATCATTGATGCCAGCACCGCTCACAGAACGGCGGAAGGTTGGACTTACGGCTTTCCGGAACTTTCTCCGGCACACAGAGAAGCCATCATCCACTCCAAACGCATTGCAAACCCCGGCTGTCACGCCACAGGGTTCATTGCGGCGGCATATCCACTGGTGCATCTGGGCATCGTTGCTCCCGATTATCCCTTCACCGCTCACAGCCTGACGGGCTACAGCGGCGGCGGCAAATCCATGATTGCCGAATACGAAGCAGAGGAACGCTCCTACCAGTTCGACAGCCCCAGACAGTACGGTCTTTCTCAGATGCATAAACATCTGCCGGAAATGCAGCATGTCACCGGCATCACACAGCCCCCTGTGTTCATGCCCATTGTCTGCGACTTCTACAGCGGCATGGCAACCTGCATTCCCCTGCACACCAACCTGTTCCAGAAGAAAGTCACCAAGGCGGAACTGGTGGCAATGCTCCAGGACTATTACAAGGGACATCCCCTCATTTCCGTGGAAGATACGGACGTTGGTTTCTTAGCAGCCAACGAAATCAGAAACACCAACAAACTGAAACTTTACATTGAGGGCAATGACGAGAGAATGACCCTCATCAGCGTATTTGACAACTTAGGCAAAGGCGCTTCCGGCGCGGCAGTACAGAACATGAATCTGGTGCTGGGTCTGCCGGAAACCACCGGTTTGATTTGATAGAGCCTTACAAAAGAAAGGATGAAATACTTATGAAGAAGATCACAGGCGGCGTTACTGCCCCCAAAGGTTTTACGGCCGCAGGCATCCATTGCGGCATCCGCAACAATCAGACAAAAAAAGATCTGGCACTGCTTTACAGCGAAGTTCCCTGCAACGCAGCAGCTGTTTATACACAGAATAAAGTTTATGGCGCACCCATCACCGTCACAAAAGCAAACATTGCCGACGGTATGGCGCAGGCTATGATCTGCAACAGCGGCAACGCCAACACCTGCAACGCTGACGGTGTGGAAAAAGCAGAAATGATGTGCGAAATGACCGCAAAGGCTTTGGGCATTTCCCCCAAAGACATCATCGTCGCTTCCACAGGCGTCATTGGTATGACACTGAACATTGAACCCATTGCGTCCGGCATCCCCAAACTGGCACCCATCCTGTCCAAGGAAGGTCACGCGGACGCGGTGGAAGCCATTATGACCACAGACACCAAACCCAAGGAAGAAGCTTACGAAATCGAAATCGGCGGCAAAACCGTTTCCATCGGCGCCATGGCAAAAGGCAGCGGCATGATCCACCCCAACATGGCAACCATGCTGGGCTTCTTGACCACAGACTGTGCCATCACTACACCTATGCTGCAGAAAGCACTGAAACTGGCAGTGGATGACACATTCAACATGGTCAGCGTAGACGGCGACACTTCCACCAACGACATGGTTTCCATCATGGCAAACGGTCTGGCAGAAAATCCCGTCATCGACAGCGAAGGTGCTGACTTCGACGCTTTCCTTTTGGTTGTAAAAGAAATCTGCACTTCCATGGCGAAGAAAATCGCTGGCGACGGCGAAGGCGCCACAAAACTGGTAGAATGCAGCGTACACCACGCACCTGACACCAAACTGGCAAAAGCCATTTCCAAATCCATCATCACTTCCAGCCTTACAAAGGCTGCCATGTTCGGCGCTGACGCCAACTGGGGACGTATCCTTTGTGCCATCGGCTACACCGAAGGTGATTTTGCCGTAGACACCATTTCCGTTACCATTTCTTCTCCCAAGGGCGAAATTCTGGTTTGCGAAAAAGGCGCAGGCGTTCCTTTTGATGAAGACAAAGCAAAAGAAATCCTCCTGCAGGAAGAAATCCACATTGACGTGGATATGCAGCAGGGGGACGGCGAAGCCACCGCTTGGGGCTGCGACCTGACTTATGACTACGTGAAAATCAACGGCGACTACCGCACATGATGGGAGGGCAGACAACATGAAAGACATCAATACCATGAAGGCAACAGTCCTGACGGCTGCCCTGCCTTACATTCAGAAATATTACGGCAAAACCGTTGTCATCAAATACGGCGGCAACGCCATGATTCATCCCGATTTGAAAAAAGCCGTTATGAGCGACATCATCCTTCTTTCTCTGGTTGGGATTCATGTGGTGCTCATCCATGGCGGCGGCCCGGAAATCAGCGGCATGCTGAAAAAACTGGACATTGAATCCCGCTTCGTCAACGGTCTGCGCTACACCGACAAAGAAACAGCAGAAGTGGTACAGATGGTACTGGCTGGGAAAACAAACAAAGATCTGGTTGGTCTGATCGGTCAGCTGGGGGGCAAAGCCGTTGGCCTCTGCGGCATTGACGGCTGCATGATTCAGGCGAAAAAACTGGAAGGTGATTACGGCTATGTAGGCGACATCACCAAAATCGACACCACCCCCATTGTAAACGCCATCGACAGCGGTTACATCCCCGTCGTTGCCACCGTTGGCACCGACTGCAAAGGCAATATTTACAACATCAACGCCGATACAGCAGCAGCTGAGATTGCCGGCGCACTCCACGCAGAAAACATCATCACACTGACAGACATCCGCGGACTGATGGAAGATGTCAACGACGAAGACTCCCTCATCCCTGTGGTGCATGTGGATGAAGTGGCAAATCTGGTGGAAAAAGGCATCATCAGCGGCGGCATGATCCCCAAAGTACAGAGCTGTGAAAACGCAGTGCGTGCAGGGGTGAAAAAAGCCGTTATGATTGACGGCAGAATCGAACATTCCATACTGGTGGAAATGTTCTCTGACGAAGGTATTGGCACCATGTTTTTACCATAAAAAGAAGGAGGGAAACACATGGATTTTCAGACAGCAAAACAATATGACGATGAATACATCATCCATTCCTATGGCAGATTCCCCGTGCTCCTGACAAAAGGCAAAGGCGCCACCGTACAGGACGACACAGGCAAAACATACATCGACTTCACCAGCGGCATCGGCGTAAACGCTTTGGGCTTTTGCGACGATAACTGGGTACAGGCAGTAAGCGCACAGCTTCAGTCTTTGCAGCACACCTCCAACCTGTATTACACAGAACCCTGCATTCAGGCAGCGAAACTCCTCTGTGAAAAAAGCGGCATGAAAAAAGTATTTTTCGGCAACAGCGGCGCGGAAGCCAATGAAGGCGTTATCAAAGCCGCTAGAAAATACAGCTTTTTGAAATACGGCGCAAGCAGAAACAAAATCATTGCTCTGCAGAACTCTTTCCATGGCAGAACCATGGCAGCCCTTTCCGCCACAGGACAGGACGCTTACCACAATTTCTTCTTCCCCTTCGTGGACGGCTTCGTATTTGCCAAAGCAAATGACTTTGCCGACATTCTTTCCAAAATGACTGACGATGTTTGCGCGGTCATACTGGAAACGGTACAGGGCGAAGGCGGTGTGGTTCCTCTGGACAAAGAATATGTTCAGGCAGTAGCCAAAGCCTGCAAGGAAAAAGACATCCTGCTCATTGTGGACGAAGTACAGACAGGCATGGGCAGAACAGGCTCCCTGTTCAGCTATCAGCAGTTCGGCATCCAGCCTGACTTGGTATCCTGTGCAAAGGGTCTGGGCGGCGGCCTTCCCATCGGCGCGGTACTGTTCGGTGAAAAAACAGAAACCGTATTCGTTCCCGGCGACCACGGCTCTACTTTCGGCGGCAACCCCGTTGTTTGTGCTGGTGCAGTACATATCCTGAACACCATGGACGAAGCCTTTTTGCAGGATGTACAGAAAAAAGGCGCATATCTGAAAGAAAAAATCGAAAAAATGCCTCACGTTGAAAACGTGGCAGGTCTGGGCATGATGCTGGGCATCCAGTTGGATGTGGAAGCAAAACCCGTTATCAACGCTTTGCTGGAAGCAGGACTTTTGGTACTTTCCGCAAAGACCAAAATCCGTCTGCTGCCTCCTTTGACCATCACACAGGAGGAACTGGACAAAGGGCTTACCATTTTGGAACAGACACTGGCTTCACTTTGATTGAGAAAGGAAGATAATATATGAAACATTTTCTGAAACTTTTAGACCTGACAACAGAAGAAATCCTGGAACTGCTGGACCTGGCAGACCAGTTGAAATTACAGAAAAAACAGGGCATTGAACACCCTATCCTGAAAGGCAAAACACTGGGCATGATTTTTGAAAAATCCTCCACCAGAACCCGTGTATCCTTTGAAACAGGCATGTATCAGCTGGGCGGTCACGCGCTGTTCATCAGCTCCAAAGACGCACAGATTGGTCGTGGCGAACCCACAGAAGACACTGCAAGAGTTCTGTCCCGGTATCTGGACGGCATCATGATCCGTACTTTTGAACAGGAAGAAGTGGAAACACTGGCAAAATACGGCTCCATCCCCATCATCAACGGTCTGACAGACTTCTGCCATCCCTGTCAGGTTATGGCTGACCTGCAGACCATCCGGGAACACAAAGGCAAACTGGAAGGTCTGAAAATGTGCTACATCGGCGACGGCAACAACATGGCAAACTCCCTTATCGTAGGCGGTTTGAAAGTTGGCATGTCCGTAAGCATTGCCTGCCCCAAAGATTACCAGCCTCATAAAGACGTTCTGGACTTTGCGGCACAGTACGGCGATAAATTCCAGATGACAGAAAGCCCTCTGGAAGCTGCCAAAAACGCTGACGTTGTACTGACAGACGTGTGGGCTTCCATGGGTCAGGAAAGCGAACAGAAGATCCGAGAAGCTGCTTTCGCAGGCTTCCAGGTAAACGACGAACTGATGGCAGTAACAAACGAAGGCTGTATGGTACAGCATTGCCTGCCTGCACACAGAGGGGAAGAAATCACAGCAGAAGTATTCGAAGCACACGCTGACGAAATCTTCGACGAAGCAGAAAACCGTCTGCACGCACAGAAAGCGATTCTGGTAAAACTGATGGCAGACTGATAAACCACACCCTGTCGTCAAAGGCTCATTTCATTCAAGCCTTTGACGAGTAGACAGAAGTATAAAGCCGAAGTTCCATCAGCTAAAAGCCTTGAAACTTCGGCTTTTCCCCTTGGGATTCCATTCGGGGAACCCCACACCGCAAGAGATGCGGACAGCCATTTATGGCTGGCATTTGCGAAGCAAATGTGTTGACCCCTTCGTTCCCCAAGCCCTTCAGCGTTTTTGAAAAAAGTATAAAACTTCGTTTTTCGACATACCAAAACCACCGAAAACAATATGTTTCCGGTGGTTTTTCTATTTTCTTTCGGCGCAGTTTGCAGAACAAAATCACCCCATCAATGCATCCAAATCTTGCATAAAATGGGACTTTTGCAGCAGGGTTTTTTGTGTGTTGTATGCCCGAAATACCGGCATTTGCGCCTATTTCCCTATCGTTTGCAGGGTTTTTTATTTTTTTTGGAAAAATTAGAAAAAATCCGTTGACAAACGCCAAAATTCTGTTATAATGATATCAAACAGTAAATGATAATAATTATCAATTAAGAAATATTTTTAGTGTGTAAGGAGGAAACTATTATGATGAATCTGAAAGGTACAAAAACTGAAGCCAACCTGATGGCAGCATTCGCTGGTGAATCCCAGGCAAGAAACAAATACACATATTACGCAAGCAAAGCAAAAAAAGAAGGCTATGAACAGATTGCAGCTCTGTTCCTGGAAACAGCCAACAACGAAAAAGAACACGCAAAAATCTGGTTCAAACTGCTCCATGACGGCGCTGTGCCTTCCACAGCTGAAAACCTGCTGGACGCTGCACAGGGCGAAAACTACGAATGGACAGACATGTACGCTACATTCGCAAAAGAAGCAAGAGAAGAAGGCTTTGACCGCATTGCTTACCTGTTTGAAGCAGTCGGTCAGATCGAAAAACATCACGAAGAACGTTACCGCAAACTGCTGGAAAACGTTGAAGGCGGTCTGGTATTCTCCAGAGATGGCGACATGATCTGGCAGTGCGCTAACTGCGGCCACATCCACGTTGGCAAACAGGCACCTCAGGTTTGCCCCGTTTGCGAACACCCTCAGGCTTACTTCCAGATCGAAGCAAGAAACTACTAATTCTAAAAACCTTGTTACTCTCTTATCCCAATTTTTCATAGAACACTAAAAAAACGACGGTATTTATACCGTCGTTTTTTTCTGTACTTTGTTATGGAGCATCCACGCACAGGTCAAAGCGCAGAGGGCAAGCACGCCGCCGCCCAGCCCCAACAGGCGCATATCCAGTTTTTCCACGATGGCGCTGCCGCAGACAGAGCCGAAAGCAATGCCGAAGTTAAAGGAAAAAGAATTGGTGGACGCCGCCAATGTGATGGCGCCGGGATATTCCGCCGTGGCAATGTTCAGCACATTGACCTGTATGGGGGAATTTTGCAGATACATCAAAAGACCAATGGCAAAAATCACTGCCATACCTGCCACAGGGTTTCCCAATGCCACAGGCAGGAGAAACATGCACACCGCCAGAGCAACGTACGTGAACCGCAATTTATAAATGCCATTTTTCAATGCCATACGGCCGGAAATGAGGTTACTGAAAAGCACCATGACCCCGAACAGCAGCAGCACAAAACTGATATACTGGGCAGGAATCCCCACATAATCCTCAAATACGGGGGTCAGGTACGTATATAACACATAAGAAGCAGAAGCGCCAAAGAATACCGTCAGGATACTCAGCAGGATACGGCTGTCTTTCAGCAGGACAAACTGCTGCATGATGCCGGAAGGCACTTTTTCATGTTTTCTGGGCAGAGAAACGAACATGAGCGCCAGCACCAAAATGCTGCACAGGGTGATGCCCACAAAAGCTGCCCGCCAGCTCAGTACGTGGCTAATGGTGGTGCCAATGGGCACGCCGAAAATAGATGCCAGAGAAAATCCCGCGAATACCCAGGAAACTACCGTTGCCCGATGTTCCAGAGAGGAAATATCCGGCACAAATGTCATGGAAACGGAAATGAGGGTGCCGGAAACGATAGACAGCAATATTCTCGCCGCCGCCAGCAAAGGATAACTGGGGGCAATGGCACAGAGGAAATTCCCCACAACGAATACCACCGTCAGGGAAATGATGAGGGCAAACCGATGGAACCGCCCTGCCAGAGCCGCCGTGAAAGGCGTTCCCACAGCGTAAACAAAGGCAAACATGGAAACCAGAGAACCGGCAGTGGTGAGAGATACGGACAGCCCTTCGGAAATATCCGGCAATATCCCCACAATGATAAATTCGCTGGTACCCAGTGCGAAACTCAGTAAAATCAAAGCAATGACAGGCATGGTGAATACCTTTTCTTTTTTTGGCATAATGCTTCTTCCTTTCTTCTTTCCAAATCCTGTATGATTATAGTCATCTGCCCTTCTGCCGTCAAGGAGGAAAATCCCGTGTTTTTTCTTGGAAAACGCCGTTATTTTTATGGAATCTGCCTATCCCTTGGCAAAAATATGGCTTTTCCCTTGCAAAAGGTCTTGGCTTTTCGTACAATCTACCCGTACACACTTTTTTATGGAAAGGACTGTTTTTATGCAGCAAATCATATTGGCATCCAATTCTCCCCGGAGAAAAGAACTGCTGTCCATGCTTTCTGTGCCCTTCACCGTACAGGAAAGCCATGTGGACGAACGTGCATTGGAGGAAGCAGACAGAAAAGCCGGCATCCGCCGCACACCTGCGGAACAGGCATCATTCATGGCAGAAGCCAAAGGCACAGACGTAAGCCGCACCGCTCCCGCAAATTCCATCATCATTGCCGCCGACACCATGGTGGCAGAGGGGGACACCATCCTCCACAAACCCAAGGACAAAGCCGACGCCAAAGCCATCCTGACCCATCTTTCCGGCAAAAGCCACATGGTTTACACAGGCTTATGCGTCATTTACAAAGACGCGGAGGGCAAAGAAACGGTACACGCCCAGACCATCGGCACAAAAGTGGTGTTCCGCTCTTTGACGGAGGAAGAAATGGACGCATACATTGCCACAGGGGAACCCATGGACAAAGCCGGCGCTTACGGCATACAGGGCAAAGGTTCCCTGCTGGTGGAACGGATGGAAGGCGACTACTTCAACGTAGTTGGTCTGCCTTTGACTGCCCTTTACGAAGAACTGCGCGCCCAAGGCATTTCTCTCATGGAAAACTGGAAATAAAAAACAGGGATTTTCCTTGATTTCTTAAGGGGAATTGCGACAGCTGTCTTCATAAGAAAACATAACAAATTAAATTCGAACAAACAAAGAAAGCCAAAATCCTTTGTTATGATAAGGATTTTGGCTTTCTTTGTTTTCTTATGAAGATGCCCCTAAATTCCGGCGTTTTTATGTCCCGATAAACCATCCCCAAAAGGAGGTTTTTCTGGAATTTTTTCCAAAAAAGGCGTTCTTTTTCAATAGGTTTTGGAAAAATCTTATCAATTTCTTTATATTGCATGCAAATAGTTGACAGCGCAACGAATTTAGAAGTATACTGTATTTGTTGCAGACGCAACTAATTTTGACTTATCCACAGAACATGCTGAGGCGGCAGCCATTTCTGTTTGATGTTATCCACATTTCCACCGCCACTACCCACAGGAGGTACTCATGGAGAAAAAAAATCTGCGTTATTCCATCAACGCGTCAGCCATCAGCCGGTATGCCAACCGGAATTTCGACCTTTGTCTGCGGCATCTTCCCATCAGCAGCGGACAGCAGTTTTTCCTGCTGCGCATCTACGAAAATCCCGGCATTCCCCTGAACGGTCTGGCACAGATGGGCTTTTTTGACAAAGGCACTGTCAGCCGCGGTGTGCAGAAACTGGAAGAAGCCGGCTACATCACCGTTATCACTGACGAGAACGACAGACGATGCCGGAAATTATTCGTTACCCCAGCCGCTGCACCCATCATCGAAACGCTGCTGAATGCCAGAGAAGAATGGAACTGTGCGCTGACGGAAGGCATGACAGACGAAGAATGTCTACTCATCAATAAACTCATGAAACAAATGGTACAAAATGCCCAAACCTACATTGCCAAAAAGGAGGAGGAAGTCACATGCAACAAAGAACACTGACAATGGACGGAGAAAACCCTTTGGGTGTACGCCCCATTAAAGGACTGTTATTCTCTTTTTCCATCCCTGCCATCATTTCCTGTCTGGTCAACTCCGTGTATAACATCGTAGACCAGATTTTCATCGGTCAGGGTGTGGGCTATCTGGGGAACGCCGCTACCACCATTGCTTTCCCTCTGATGACCATCATCATGGCTTTTGCCACCCTCATCGGCTCCGGCGGCAGCGCTTACGCCGCTTTGCGACTGGGCGAAGGCAGAAAACGGGAAGCCCTTCTGACACTGAATAACCTGCTGGTCATTGCCATCGGTCTGGGTATCCTGCTGGCGGCAACTGGTCTGATTTTCCTGAAACCCATTCTGACACTCTTCGGCGCAACGGAAACCACCATGCCTTACGCCATCGACTATACATCCATCGTCCTTATGGGCGTACCTTTCAGTGTCATCAGTATTGCCCTGTCCAACATGGCACGTACAGACGGACACCCCCGTATGTCCATGTACGGCATCCTCATCGGCGCTGCCCTGAACACGGTACTTGACCCCATTTATATTTTCGTACTGGATTGGGGCGTGAAAGGCGCTGCCATCGCTACCATTACTGCACAGTTCGTTTCTATGGTGGTGCTGTGTTACTACTTCCTGAGAAAAGGAAATATGCGCTTTACCCGCAGATACATGAAACCCGTAGGTCGTGTCTGGTATAAAATCTTCTCTCTGGGCATTTCCTCCGGTATCACTTCTTTGGTTGCCTGCATCATGCAGGTGGTCATGAACAACTCTCTGGTTTACTACGGCAACCAGACAGAAATCACCGGTGACGTTGCCCTCAGCGCCATGGGTATTGTCATGAAGATTGCCATGATTCTGGCGTCTGTATGTATCGGCTTTGGTATCGGTGCCCAGCCTATTCTGGGCTTTAACCTGGGTGCGAAAAAATACGCCCGTGTACGTCACACCTATCTCCTTGCCGTATCCATTGCCACAGGCTCCATCCTCATCGGCTGGGCTGTATGCCAGCTGGCGCCGCATCTGGTGCTGAGCCTGTTCGGGAAAGAAAATCAGACATTTACAGACTTTGCTGTACGCTGTCTGCGGATTTATCTGGGCGGTATTTTCTGTGCCGGCTTCCAGATCGTTTCCACCAACTACTTCCAGGCAACCGGTCAGCCTTTGAAAGCTTCTCTGCTTTCCATGCTCCGTCAGCTCATCCTGCTGATTCCCCTGCTGCTGATCCTGCCTTTGTTCTTCGGTCTGAATGGTCTGCTTTATGCAGGTCCCTGCGCAGACATCGGCTCTGCCGTTATTGTGGCACTGTTCATCCTGCCGGAAATGCGGAAACTGAATCGCAGAATCGCAGAAAGCCAAGGTCCTGCACTGGCTGCTTAAAGAAAACAAAAAAGCTGAAATCCTTGTCATTATAAAGGATTTCAGCCTTTTATTTTTACCATGATTTTATGAAAAATCCCCCTTTGAAAAGAGAAAAAGGAAAAGCAATGTTTTCCTAAGGGGAACTTGCTTTTCCTTTCTCTTTTTTTGCTTTCTCACGAAAGCTTGTGTAAGGGTATTTTATCAAAAAATTTCGTGGAATGCTTTTTTCTGCTGTACGGCTTCTGTGACTTCCGCCATCTTGCTTGTGTCGCCGATGAGGATGACACCGCACAGGGCATTGTTACGGAAATAGTATTTTTCCAGTGTGAGTTTCTTATCGTCACGGATTTCCAGTGTTTTGTATGTGACGTCTTCTTTTGTACCAACGTCACCAATGGAATATACGGAAGTGTTCAGGGCGTTCAGTGTCATGCCCTGTGTCTGAGGCACATAAGGCAGGCTGTCGCCAGCTGCGTTTGCACCGGCAATGCGACCCATTTCCATTGCTACAGGCCAGATTGCGATGTTTGCGCCGTCGAATTCCGCACAGTCACCACCAGCAAATACATTGCTGTCGCTGGTCTGCATTTTGTCGCTGACGATAACAGCACGATTTGTCAGGATGCCTGCTTCTTCTGCCAGTTCTTTGTTGGCACGTACGCCTGTGGACATGATAACGATATCCGCGGGAATCTTTGTGCCATCTGCCAGCATAACGCCTTCTACTTTGCCGTCGCCGACGATTTCTGCAATCTTCGCGCCCACAACGATGTTCACGCCGTTTTTCGCTGCGATCTTCTTCAGCATATCAGCGCCTACTGCATCCATTTTGCCCAGCAGCAGTTCAGGAGCGCCTTCCAGTACAGTCACTTCCAGTTTTTCTTTACGCAGTTCCCATGCGCTTTCCAGACCCAACACGCCGCCGCCGATAACGACTGCATGTTTTGCCTGCAGTGCCATATGGTTGATCTTTTCTACGTCAGCAATGGTGCGGACAGGTGTCACGCCTTCCAGATCTGCACCCTTGATGGGAGGGATGAAGCTGTAGGAGCCCAGTGCGTATACGCATTTGTCATAAGGCAGGACAGTGCCGTCGGACAGGTGGATTTCTCTTCTGCCCAGATCCATAGCTTCTGCTTTCACGCCCAGACGCAGGTCGATGCAGTGATCTTCATACCATGCAGCTTCTTTGCTTGCAATGGCGCCGCCGCTGATGGCACCGAACATATTCTTTGTGAGCATAGGTCTGTCATAAGGCAGTTCGTTTTCTTCAGAAATCATGATGATGCTTGCAGTCTGGTTTCTTTCCCGGATAGCTTTTGCCGCATTGAGTGCTGCTGTGCCGCCGCCCAGTACAACAAATTTTTCCATGGTATCCATGCGGTGTGTTACTTCATCCAGATCAACAGGCACGAAGTTTTCTTTGCCTACGCCGCAGACAGGGCAGGTTTCCATGGATGCGTCGAAGATTTCGCCGCAAACCAGACATCTTACCAGACCGCTTCTTGCGCTGGCTTTCTTTTCGTCTTTCTTCAGCAGAGTATCTGCGAAACGATAACCATATTCATAAGCGTCCATCAGTTCGTTTTCAGAGGGTTTCAGACGTACTTTGAAACCGTCTACCACTTTCAGACGAATCTGTTTCAGTCTTTCGATGATGTGAGGCACACCTTCACCGCTCCAGCCGTAGCTGCCGAAGGCACTTGCCAATTTCCCGCCGTGGATAGGAGGGAACATGAGTGTTGTCAGATCCCAGATGGGTTTCAGGGCTTCACCCAGAATGGTAGGTGTACCGAAGAGGATACCATCAGCTGTGCCGATTTCGCCCAGCACTTCTGCCTGATCGGCTGTTACCATATCGTACAGTTTTACGTCGATGATTTCGTCGTTATCCTGAATGCCTTTTGCAATCTGTTCTGCCAGCTGACCTGTGTAGCCATAAGCGCTTACATAAGGGATGACAACTTTTTTACGGTCACTTACAGGCACTTTGCACCATTCTTCATAAATATCCATCAGTTCAGACAGATGGCTGTCCAGAACGGGACCGTGACCGGGGCAGATCATGTCGATATCCATCTGACGTACGGCTGCCAGTGCGTTTGTCATATAGGGCTGTTTGAAGGGGCCCAGAATGTTGTCAAAGTAATATTTTGTTGCGCGCATATAACCTTCTGTATCGGTTACTGTGCTGCGCAGGATGCCTTCGTGTGCATAGTGAGAACCGAAGGAGTCACATGTCACCAGTGTTTTGTCCTCTACGATGTAGGTGTACATGGTATCGGGCCAATGCAGGTTGGGGAACACATGGAACTGCAATGTTTTATTACCAATCTTCAGTTCGTCGCCGTCTTTGATGGCAATGCTGTAGAAATCACCATTGATGATGTGTTTCAGGAAGCCGATGGCAACAGGTGTTGCAACCACTTTGGCTCTGGGGCAGATGTCCAGAATCCGTTTGATGCTGCCCACATGGTCGGGTTCTGTATGGTTTACCACGATATAGTCAATGGTGGAAACGTCTGTGATCTGAGAAAGTGTTTCCAGATAATCGTCGAAGAATTTTTCTTTTGCTGTTTCAAACAGGACAGTCTTGTCACCTGTTTTGAGCAGATAAGAGTTATAGGTAGTACCAAATTCTGTCATCATGATGATGTCGAATACACGCAGGTCCTTGTCCAGAACGCCGGTCCAGTAAAAATCAGGTTTGAGTTGCATTGCTTTCATGGGTGTTTCCGCCTCCTTGATGATTTATGTCTTTTTTTTCACAAATATTCTGAAAAGAAAACCGGGCGGGCACACGCCCGTACCCAGTTTTCCCTGTTACATTTTCTTCTATTTATTTTGATATGCTTAGATTTCTGCTTTCCACAGACCGTGCAGGTTGCAGTATTCGTAAGCAGCTACTGCCTGTTCGCCTTCTGCCAGTGCAAAGACTGCTTCGGGAGCGCCTGTGTGATCCAGATATTTGATCTGGCCGCCCTGGCTGGTTTCCAGATAGATCCATGCGATGTGGTGTTCTTCCAGCATGGGATGTGTTACTTCGCCAACTTTTACAGTTACTTTGCTGCCTTCTACCTGAACTACAGGAACGTGTTTTTCGCCTGCGCCATCAGATGTGTTGGCTTTCAGTTCTGTCATTTTTTCGCCGCAGCATACTACGGGAACGCCTTTGTCTTCTACCATAGTGATGATGTTTTTACAGTGTTTGCAGATAAAAAATCTAGGTGCCTTCATGTTACATACCTCCTTGTGTTATAAAATACCCTTTACATATCTAAATTATCCTCATTTCTGAGGTTTTTTCCTTTGACTTTTCTATGGGCTTATGATACCATAAAATCAGCAAAATATATGTTGCAAATGCAACAGAAAAGAGGTTTTTTATGAATTTATTGGAAAATCCTCTCTTTACCGGCATCCTCCCGGAAGAACTGGATCAAATGAAAACCTGTTTTGAAATGGAAAACCGCACATTTCGGGAAAAAGAGGAGATTCCCATGGAAGGCAAAGTGGGCATCCTCCTTTCGGGCAGCGTTTCCCTGAACCGCCTTGGGGCTGACGGCAATCTGGACATGCTGGAATACCTCACAGATGGGGGCATCTTCGGCTCTTTTTTCTCCCTGTTTGACGGGGGTGAGATCATTGCCATCTGCGAAAAAGCCTGCTCCATCGTATTCATCGACACCTGCCACATCACCAAACGATGCAGCCGCGCCTGTCATCATCACAGTCAGGTGGTGGAAAACCTCCTGTCCCTTATGACAGAAAAAGTGCAGCAGCTCAGCGAAAAAGTGGAGATTCTTTCCCATCGTTCCATCCGGGAAAAACTCCTGTGTTATTTCCGCCTGCAAAGCATGAAAACGGGAAAAGACGAAATCCTCATTCCCTTTTCTTTCAGTGCCCTTGCCAATTATCTTTGCGTTGACCGCAGCGCCATGACAAGAGAACTGCGAAAAATGAAAGCGGATGGTCTGGTGGACGTCAACGGCAGACAAGTCCATCTTTATCCTATGTAAAAAGAATTTCTTTATCAGAAAACAAAAATAGCTGGAATCCTTTTGGGGAGCTCCTTCATAAGAAAACAAAGAAAGCCAAAATCCTTATGATGACAAAGGATTTCGGCTTTCTTATTTTATTAAGATTTTATTTGTTACGTTTTCTTCTGAAGGCAGCCGACGCAATTCCCCTTAAGAAAGCAAGGAAAAAACAATGTTTTCTTAAGGGGAATTTGCTTTGGGATACCAGCTATTTTATTTGTATCAGAATGATTTTTTGCAAAAGACAACCAAAGCAGCCCCCGGCAAAAAGAATTCTTCAGGGAGCCAGCTCCGAGTCCTCTTTTTGTGTTTCCATATCCTTTGTTTCTCCTGTCAGATAAAAACATCTCCCCTTCGGGAGATTGGTCACTGCATCCGATGAAGGTATTTTTCTTTCGTTGCCATACCGCCCCGAATATGGCGTTCTGCCTTATTGACCTCCAGCACCCGCCGCACAGACTTTGCCAGCTCCGGGTCGATCTTCTCCACCCGGTCTGTGATGTCTTTATGTACGGTGGATTTGCTGATGCCAAATTTCTTTGCTGTCTCCCGCACGGTGGCATTGGTGTGGATCATAAACTGAGCCACTGCCACCGCCCGTTCTTCAATATAGCTTTTCAAACAAAAGCACTCCCCTGAGATATTCTTGATTATCTATATGCAGAGAGCACACAGGATATGAATCCAGGCTGCTTCCTTAGAAGTTATGACATTTTCCCATATGTTTTTTTCCAGTAAAACAGCCTTTTCTCTGATTTTTCCCAGAAAAAAATATACTTTTCCCACCAAAAACAATGATTTTTAATAGTAATGTTTTTTATGTTTTGTCATTTTTCCATAGTAAAGCCTTGTTTTTCATGGCTGTAAGTGATATATTTATTCTTATAAATCAATTTTTATGAGATTTTCATGAGAAATCATAAATTTTATCATAATTATTTTTATGATTTATTCGTTTTATCTATATAAAATGAACAAAAATGGTTTACCACTGCCGTATGCAAACGGCATGGAAATATGAGAAAGGGGTAGATACTATGAAAAAACAATGGAAAATCATTGGGGCTCTGGGACTCTCCCTCTCCCTTTTGATGAGCAGCACCGCTTTGGCTGCCCACCCGAAAGGATATTGGCCCTATCTGTCTGCGTTCAACAACGCAAAGACAGCCAACAATCAGGCACAGATGATCACAACCGGCAATAAACTGCTGCAGTATTATCAGAACCTGCCGCTGGACAGCGACGTCGCTTCCATCCGTTACAACGTCAACTACGCAAATTACCCGATTTATGAAAAACAGGGCAATTACACCAAAGCAAAAGAAGCTTTGCAGCAGGTAGCCACCAACGGGGCTTATCTGGGCTTTCATGACGCGGTGACCATGGCAAACGAACGTATGCGGAAAATTTCTCCCAATGCACAGGTTTACGCACTGACAAACACTTCCGCGCCTTACTATGGTGCGAAACATGAACCCAAAAACGGCACATTATACGGCCGTGTATGGACAGAACAGAATGACAGCGCTGCCCAGAACGAAGCCATCGTTTCTTTCTATATTGAAATGGGACAGAACGCAGCGGACTATGAACGTTTCATCGAGCCTTATGAAGGCGGCGACCATGTAATCCACATCGCTTGGAACTTCCCCGGCGAAGGCAGCACCGTAAGTGCCATCAACAGCGGCTCTTATGACAGCAACATCCAGCAGACACTTCAGTATCTGGCAACCATCGATGCCCCCGTTCTGCTGCGTATCGGCGGTGAAATGAACATCTGGACAACTGCTACCACAGGAGATGCTTTCAAAGCAGCTTATACCCGCATTGCAAAACAGGCAAGAACCATCTGCCCTAACGTGGCACTGGTATTCTCCACCAACTACACCTCTCCTTTTGGCGGCAGCATGGAACCTTACTTCCCCGATGCTTCTCTGGTAGACTGGGTTGGTACTTCCCTGTACAACAACAAATATCAGTTTGCTTCCAGCCCCACCAAAGGCGTGGACAACAACGAAATGTACTTCGGTATCGGTGATTATGCAGACCCTGTGAAAAACCTGAGCCATACAGCAGATTTGGCGAAGAAATACAACAAACCCATCATCATCACCGAAGGGGGCAGCGGTTATCTGTCCGGCTATGCGGATACAGCAACCTTCGCAGCAGACCGTATCCGCGAAGCATACACTTCACTGAACATGGTTTACCCTCAGGTAAAAGCCATCATCCACTTTGACCGCAGCGGCAGCGGCTATGATTATTCTCTGCAGAACAATGCTACCGTACAGGCAGCTTACAACAGTGCACTGAAATCCAATCCCACACTGATGTCCAGCCCCAGCCAGACAGTGACACAGTCCTTCAAGCCTCTGTCTCAGGTAACAGGCGCAAATGGTGTTGTAACACTGCGTGCATACTGTGATGTCATCGGTCAGACTGTCACCGTAACCTATTCCGTAGACGGCAAATGGGTCGGCACACAGAAAACCGTGCCTTACAACTGCCAGCTGGATACTTCCACACTGACAGCAGGCAACCATACTTTGAAAGTGGTATGCAACGCACCCAACGGCTACAGCCAGACACTGAATTATCAGCTGACAAAAGCAGCCAACGGCAGCGTATCTTTCAAACAGGCATAAATTTTCCGGCACATCAAAAGCCGAATACCCTTCGGGGCATCTTCATAAGATAAGAAAACAAAGAAAGCTGAAATCCTGCAAAGGATTCCAGCTTTCTTCTTTTTTGAAAGAAAAAAAGCACGGCACCTTTCGGTGCCGTGCCTGCTGATTATTTATCTCCTGCTGATGAGTTCCTCATCAGCCTTCAATGGCGATTCTGCCGTCATGTTCAACCTGAGGTGCTTCTTTTCTAGGCAGTGTCAGTGTCAAAACGCCGTCTTCATATTTTGCCTGTACATCGTCAGGTGTCATATGGTCACCTACATAGAAGGTACGGCGCATGGAGCCTGCGTAACGTTCCTGACGCAGATAAATGCCATCTTCTTCTTTCTTTTCTTCTTTTTTCGTAGCGGAAATGGTCAGGTAACCTTTATTCAGGTTAATCTGTACGTCTTCTTTTTTGAAGCCGGGCAAATTCATAACCACTTCATATTTGTCTTCTGTTCTTCTTACATCTGTCAGCATGACATCTTTTGCGTGTTTGCCGTACAAAGGATTCATTTTTGCGAAAAATTCTCTGTCGAAAGAGGTATCGGGCCAGTTTTCGTTGTCAAACAGGTTATCTCCAAAAAAGTTATGCATCATCATCATAAGTCATATCTCCCTTCATAAATGACATTTACATGTTTGAATCAGCACGGTCGGAGAATTCCGAAGGTGTTGTTTTTCTCTTTTCGGACGCGGGCACAGGTGCCTTTTTTCTTTTAGTACCTTTCCTTTGTTCGACTGTATCTTAGCACCATTTGTTAGCATTGTCAAGAGGTGAGTGCTAATTTTTTTAAAAAAATTTTTGGCATGGGAAAAAGCTTGAAAAATCAAGCTTTTCGTTCCTTTCCCAATGCCATGAGGATATGAAGCAGTCTGCCATTGACGGAATCATCCTGCAAAATCACTTTATCGTCGGCAGCATGAAAGAGCGCATCGGCACATTCGCCGCAGATATCCGCCCCCAGCACTCGGCAACGGTGGAACAATTCCAGAATCACGTTCTGAAGCTGAGAAAAAGTCAGCGTACCCTGCTGCCAATTGGTATGTACCTGAGAAGGTGAAAGGATATCCTTATCAATGGACAGATAGACAGGCAAATCCTTGGGGAAACAGCTTTCCCAACGGTCGCCTTCTGCAATCTGGCTTTCCTCATAAGCCACCATACGGCTGCGGTAAGGCTCCGGCACAGCTGCCACCAGTTCCTTATCAGCTCCCAGCAGCACCACTTTTTGTACATAAGGATTTCCATCCAGCACCCCATTGACCCAACAGCCGCAGGACAGCAATTCCTGAAACAGAGGCGGCTGCATGTCCGGGTGATGGTCTGCCACAGCCAGCACAAAAGGCTCCCGCAGTTTTTCCGTCCACAGCTTCGTCATATAATGGTAATTGCCGGAGTCTATGAAATGGATGGCTTCCGCAGAATACGGGGCAATCTTCCGGCGTAAGGCTTGTTCCCCTTCTTCGTCACAGTAGCAGTTGGTGCCCTGTATATCCCGGCAGTCAATCCAATGCACATGAACCCCCCGGTAAAAACGCTCCTTCTCATAAATGCCTGTAAAATCCATAATGGTCACATCGGATTTCATCAAATCCCTTCTTTCTTTCCAAAAGGAAAAAGGAACCGTACCCCCAGGGGCATCTTCATAAGAAAACAAAGAAAGCCAAAATCCTTATGATGACAAAGGATTTTGGCTTTTTTTATAAAGATTTTCGTTGTTATGTTTTCTCACGAAGATAGCCATCGCAATTCCCCTTAAGAAATCAAGGAAGCGAAAATCAATGTTTTCTTAAGGGGAATTTGCTTTATCTCTCCCCTTTTTTCAGCCGTTCCAAAATCTCCTCATCGGCAGGGCAAAAATCAAATTTCCCGATTTCCGCCGGCGTAATCCACTGCAAGTCCACATGTTCCAGTTTCTTTGGAACACCTGCGGCAATTCTGGCGTGGAACAGTGTCAGATGCACCGTCAGGTCAGGGTATTCGTGGGTCACTTCCATGAACACATCCCCTACGGAAAGGGTGATGTCCAGTTCTTCCCGACATTCCCGGATGAGGGCATCTTCCTTTGTTTCTCCCGGCTCCACTTTGCCGCCTACAAATTCCCACAGCAGTCCTCTTGCCTTATGGGCAGGACGCTGGCAAATCAAAAAACGGTCACCATCCCAAATGAGCGCCGCTACCACTTCTGTCATAACTTTTTCCTCCGTTCTCTGTAAATCTGCTTCTATTGTACGGCAAAATCCGCCGCAAATCCAGAAAAAGCACGAAATCCTTAGGGGCATCTTCATAAGAAAACAAAGAAAGCCGAAATCCTTGTCCGATTAGAAGATTTCAGCTTTCTGATTTTACTGCGATTTGATGGGATATGTTTTCAAGAAGACCCTTTCAGCCTGCGTGCTTTTCTCATTTATGATGTGGTGTAAAGTAATATGTTTTTTCTTCCGCTGCCCAGTGACCTTCTACGCCGAAAACGTCGTTAAGAAGCCCACTTTGGAACAATTCCTCCGGCTGCTGCACCGCCAAAAGCCGTCCTTTTTCCATAACAGCAATGCGGTGGCTATAAGTGAGAGCATGGGCAAGGTCATGAAGCACCATGACGATGGTTTTGCTCTCGCGGTTCAGTCTGCGGATGAGCTCCAATATCTCAAACTGCTTGCCGATATCCAGATACGTGGTAGGCTCGTCCAAGAAAATCAAATCCGTATCCTGGGCAATGACCATAGCCAGATAGGCTTTCTGCCGCTCGCCGCCGGACAGGGAACGCAAGTCACGATGGCGCATATCTGCCACCCCTGCCAGTTCCATGGCTTCCGCCACTTTTTCTTTATCCTCTTTGCCGGGTCGTCTGGACAATCCCAGATAAGGGAATCTGCCGTGGAGCACCAGCTGTTCCACGGGAATCCCCGGAATACTGCGGCTCTGGGGCAGGAGCGCCGCCTGTTTTGCCATCTCTTTCTGGGAAAAATCATCTAATTTTCTGCCAAAGAGCATGATTTCTCCTGCCATCAAAGGCAGTTGTCTGGCGGCAGCCTTCAGCAACGTGGATTTGCCGCAGCCGTTGGGTCCTACCAGTGTGAGGATTTCCCCTCTTTTCACGTTCAAGGAGATATCCTCCAATATTTTTTTGCTGCCGTAGCCTGTGGCAATGTTGGAAAATGTCAGTACTGATTCAGTCATAGATTTTCCCCCTTCCGCCTTTCAGAAGCAGGAACAGGAAGAAAGGTCCGCCCAGCAGTGCCAGTATGATGCCCACAGGCAATTCAAAGGGCGCAAATACCCATTTGCCCAAAGCGTCGCAGACCAGCGCAAAGACCGCGCCCAACAGTGCCGCGCAGGGAATGACCAGACGGTTATCACCGCCAGCAAATCTACGGCAAATATGGGGCACAATGAGCCCAATGAAGCCCAAAAGCCCTGCGAAACTCACGGCAGAGCCTGCCAGCAGGGACGCGATAACGATGAACAAAAACCGTACCACTGCGACACACATACCAAGGCTGGCAGCGATTTCTTCCCCCAAAGAAAGGACATTCAGGTCATAGCTGAACACCAACGCCAGCACCAGACCAATGACAATAAGCACCACCGCCGGTTTCAATGCCGTCATGGTGACGCCGGCAAAACTGCCCACCATGAAGCCCGTTGCCCCAATGACATCATCGGGAAACAGGATGGTGAGAACGTCAATGCCCGCGGACAAAATACTGCTGACAGCCACACCGGCCAGCACCAAAGTGATACGGGACGCCCCCGTTTTTGCTGCCAAAGCGTAAATGAACAGACTGGTGGCAAGCGCACCCACAAAGGCTGCCAAAGGCACTGCTGCCCACGCCGTCGGTGCCAAAGACGCCGCCAAAAGGGCGCAGAACCCCGCACCGGAATTAACGCCGATGATGTTAGGGCTGGCAAGGGAGTTATTGAGCACCGCCTGAATGATGGCGCCGCTGACAGCAAGGGCTGCCCCTGCGAAAATGGCCGCCAATGTTCGCGGCAGACGCACATACAGGAAGATGCGGTATGTGGTATCTGTTTTGTCCCCCGCTTGCAGGGCGTGATACAGTTCCCCCAGGGACAGACTGCTGGAACCGGTAAAAAGGCTGAGGCAAACTGCCCCAGCCAGACAACACAGCAATAATATCAGGAGAAAAGCTCCCTTATGCCATGATCGCATCAATATCCTCTGCTAAATCTGGATAGAGCAGTTTTGCCATATAAGCATAACTTTCTGCCCAGCGCGCGTTTGGTTTATAGTGGAACAGGTCTTTGGGCAGTACATAGCATCTGTCCTGCTGTACCGCTGTGAGGCCTTCCCATGCGGGGTTGGACATGATGCCGCTTTCCAGTGCCGCAAGGGCAGCATCTTCCGCACCCATGGTGGTGATGAATATAAAATCAGGGTCTTCTGTAATGATTTCCTCAATGCTCAAATCTTCCAGCAGGGATTCATGGCGAGCCACGATATTATCTACACCCAAGTCCTCCATGATATATCCTGTCTGGTTGTCAGCGCCTTTGGCTTTTGCCCCTGTGGAGAAGGCACGAATCAAAAGACCTGTGGGACCTTCTTCCCCTGCGGTCAGTTCTTTGATTTTTGTGATTTTCTGTTCCACCAAAGCGCCATTCTGTTCGTACAGGTCACTGCGGCCTGTCATCTGGCAGAACAATTCCAGCATGGACAGAT
Source organism: Anaerotignum lactatifermentans DSM 14214 (assembly GCF_900142265.1). Classification (GTDB taxonomy): domain Bacteria; phylum Bacillota; class Clostridia; order Lachnospirales; family Anaerotignaceae; genus Anaerotignum; species Anaerotignum lactatifermentans. The sequence goes on from NZ_FRAH01000004.1 coordinate 63,516, forward strand.
AATCCTCGAAGGTATCCACGCGGAAATATGCGTGGGGGATGCCTGCTTCTGTCAAAGCCTGCTGCATGTCCACCTGTGTGGCAATGTCCGCGGACAGAATTACAAAATCAGGATTTACCGCCAGAATGGATTCCAGAGAAGGACTTTTCACGCTGCCAATCATAGCAACATCGTCCCCCAGTTCCATGTTCCGCTCCTCGATGGCATCTTCTGTAACACCAGCCAGTGTGCCCCCAGCCAGTGTCCATGTTTCCGCAAAGGAGCCATAGAGGGAAACCACTGTATCCCAGCTTTCAATCTGCACTTCTGTATCCAGTGCATCAGTGAATGTAACACCCTGCACAGCTGTTTCCGCCGCTTCGGATTCCATGGTGGTATCATCTTTGCCGCAGCCTGCCAATGTGCCCCCCAACAGTGTCAGGGAAAGGGCTGCCGCCAATATTCTGCGAAGTGTGAATTTCATGTTATGCTCTCTCCTTTACAGGCGCTGCCAGAATTTCTTCCTTACGGTTCAGCAGGTCGTCACTGAACAATGCTGCTTCCATTTTATCCACGCCGATACGGTCAATGGCTGCGCCCAGACGTTCCTTCTGGTAAGCGTTTTCTTTGAACCACAGCATGGTTTTTTCCAGCAGAGGGAAGATTTCTTCTTTTTCCACAAAACGGCTCAAAGCGGTGCCCATGCGGGTCTTTTTGCCCCATGTGCCGCCTACGAAGATTTTATAAACTTCTTTGTCATGTTTTGCCACTGCGCCAAAAGGACATTTCCCTGTGCTGCATACGCCGCAGGCAGAGCACAGATTGGGGTCGATGTGCATTTTGCCGTCAACGACTTTTGCCGCTTTCATGGGACAGTTTACTTCCACCATACATTTTTTGCAGCCTCTGCATTTTTCCACATCGTACTGAGGAACCCGGTGACCTTCCACGCCGAAGTCGTTGAGGCTGGGTTTCATACAGCTGTTGGGACAGCCGCCTACTGCGATTTTGAATTTATGAGGCAGTTTCACTTCTCTCCAGTCGATATAATATTTGTCATGGATTTCCTGCGCCAGTCCCTGTGTATCAAAGTTGCCGTATACGCAAGTGGTGCCTTTGCATGCCGCTACAGGACGGATTTTCGCACCTGTGCCGCCGAAGAGCAGACCTTCTTCTGCCAGAAAAGCTTTGGCGGGTTCGATGTCATCAAAATGGATGCCGGGCAGTTCCACTGCCAGACGGCTGGTCATAGTGATTTTGCCGTTGCCGAATTTTTCCGCACATTCCGCAATTTTCATCATTTCTTTTGCGGTGAATACGCCGTTGCCGGGCAGTACACGGCCAGAAAACATCTCTGTGCCTCTGTTAATCAAAAAGCCCTGTCCTTTTACGTTCTTGATATCATCCTGACTTAATTTTGCCATAAACATTTTCCTTCTTTCTTCTGCACATAATCCCTCTTTTTGCAGACAACTGCATAGTTATCCCTATTGTACCATCGAGCCTATGTGTTGTATACTAGGAAAATAAAAAGAAACTCATAGGGAAAAACCTATCATCACGTAAAAAATGAAAAGAGGAATCCACATGACACTGCGACATCTGGAAATTTTTCTTGCCGTAGCCGAAACAGGAAACATGCGCAAAGCCGCCGAACAGCTTTACATCTCCCAGCCCACCGTCAGCGGCGCCATACGGGAAATGGAGGAGGAGTATGATGTGCTGCTTTTTGAACGGCTGAACCAGCGACTTTTCATCACCCCCGAAGGCAGACAGCTGACCATTTACGCCAGAGAACTGCTTTCCCTGTTTCACGAAATGGAATACACCCTCCGTCACAGCAGTGACCACGCCATTCTCCGCATTGGCGCTACTCTCACTGTCGGTACCTGCGTCCTGCCGGAGATTCTGCGGCAATTGGAGGAGGAAAAACATATCCCCACTTCCGTACAGGTGGAAAACACCCGCACCATTGTCCAAAGACTGGCGGAAGGGGCATTGGACATCGGCTTTGTGGAAGGGGAAGTCCACCATCCCGATTTGGTAGTACTGCCCGTCATGGCGGATAGTCTGACTGCCGTTTGCGCCCACGCCGCACCGCCCATGACCCTTGCCGAACTCTGCCAGACCTATCCCCTCCTCATGCGGGAAAAAGGCAGCGGTACAAGAGAAATGACTGACCGTATTTTGGCAGAAAAAGGCATTTCCTGCGACATTCGCTGGGAATGCAGCAACACCCAGACACTGCTCCAGGCAGCGGAATCCGGTCTGGGCGTCACCATCATCAGCCGCCTTTTGGCTGCCGACGCCCTTGCCGCAGGCAGGCTTTTTGAAATTCCCCTGACAGACTGCAAACTGAGCCGCACCCTCCGGCTGGTGTGGCACAAGAATAAATTCCAAGGGGACAGCTTTCTTGCCTTTTGCCATCTGTGCCGGCAATATGCCGCCGCCTGTCATCAGGAAATTGTGAAAGGATAGAAAGGAGATTTGCCATGAAACAGTATGAATATGTATCTGTCCACATTGGAAAATTGTTCGGTACGGCTTCTAAGGAGTATCGGGAAATCATCAACAATTACGCCGCAAAGGGCTGGCGTTATGTGGGCTTTATTCCCACCAATATGAATGATTATGGCAAACTGAAAGACATCGACTTGATTTTCGAAAAAGACTGTTAAACACAAACCCCTCCTATTCCCCAAAGGAACAGGAGGGTTGAGGGTGTCGAAAAAGTCGACACCCTGTCGTCAAAGGCTCATTTCATTCAAGCCTTTGACGAGTAGACAGAAGTATAAAGCCAAAGTTCCATCGGCTAAAAAGCCTTGAAACTTCGGTTTTTCCTCGTCGGAAGTCAATTCCGACTGCGGATTCTAGTTGGGGAACTCTTTGTTCCCCAAGCCCTTCCGCGTTCTTGAAAAAAGTAAAAAACTAGTTTTTTGACAGTCTAAACCCTCCCATTCCGAAAAGGAACAGGAGGGTTATTTTTTATTTTCCGATTTTTTCCCGCAGGTCACGGGGCAGGCTTTCCAGCACTTTTGCAAAATCCATATCTTCCAGCTGACCGCCTTCCTTTGCCACCACTGCGGCGGATACATAATTTGCCGCTGTAATGGCTTCCTGCCAGGACAAGCCAAACCGACGGGCGGAAATTACCGCGCCCGCGTGGGAATCCCCTGCGCCGATGGTATCCACCACAGAAGTTTTCACAGGAGGAGCGAAGAAAATCTCCTTGCCGTCATAAGCCAGAGCGCCTTTTTCCCCCAATGTGATGACCACAGGACTTCCCGTTCTGCGGAAGATTTCTTTTGCCGCTTCTTCCACGGTGTCTTTTCCCGTAAATGCCATGCTTTCCCCTTCATTCAGGTGCAGAATCACCCCAAGGGACAGGAGTTTTTCCATACGGTCTGTGGGAATCCGCATGATACGGGGGCCGGGAGCGAAGTATACTGTATATTCCGGGTGTTTTTCCAGATAGTGGATGATTTCCCAGCCGGTGTATTCTTCGATTTCCAGACCGCAGATATAAACGCTGTCGATGGAATCTGTGTCGATGTTTTCCAGATAGCTTTCATGGAAGGTGTATTCAATGCCGTGGTCGACGATAAAACTCCGTTCGCCGTCCCCTTCATCCTCCACAAGGCAGTAACAGCAGCCATTTTCTTCCTCCGGTTTCCGTACATAAATGGGCACGCCCCGTTTTTTCAGCTGTTCATAGACAAAATCCCCATACATGCCGCCGCCCACAGCAGTACAAAGGCTGTAAGGCGCACCGAAATGCCGCAGGATATCGCTGACCAGATAAGCGCAGCCCCCCAGAGAACGGCTCTGTCTGCTGACGTGGACATCCTCGCCGCATTTGGGCAGATGTTCCACCCGGACAATGACGTCCACCACGGCGGAGCCGATGACTAATGTTTGATTCATGGATAAACCCTCCTTGATATGTAAAAAACAGTCGTTTTTCTTTTTCATTTCTCTATGATACCACAAAATTTTCCAGGAAACAGTATTTTTCCCCTGTTTTCCGCTCTCGCTTTATGCTACACTGGAATTAGGAAAAAACGGGAAACAATGAAGGAGGAATGGTTTTATGGAAGAAACAAAAGAACTGACACTTCCCGAACAGGCCCGGGATCAGGCGAAGAATTATTTCCGTCAGGGACTGAACTGCACAGAATGTGTCATGCAGTCTTTCTTAGACATCCACGGCTCTGACCTGCCGCCGGAAGTCATTGCCCTTGCCACAGTTTTTGGCGGCGGTATGGGACACACCAAAAACACCTGCGGCGCCATTACTGGCGGGGTTATGGCGCTTTCCGCTGTCATAGGCAGAAAGCATCCCTTGGCAAAAGAATCCATGGCGGAACGCATTGCCGAACTGAACGAAATCTATGACTTTTCCGGCAGAATGGTCCACGAAATGGAAGAAAAATTCGGTACACTCATCTGTAAAGAGCTGTCTGACCCTCACGGGGATTTCGAAGGGAAGGCACGGAAAAAAAGCTGTATGCAGATGATTGGGGACTGTGCGGAAATCGCCATGAAATACATCATGGAAGCAGAAGGAAAAACCGTATAAACCATCGGGGAAATGTTCTTGGGGCATTTCCCTTTTTTCATTTGCAGGGCGGAAATTTTGGAATCCCGCGGGATTTTATGATATAATGATATGGTGTCCTTTTATGGGGATGTTTCCCGGGCACAATGTACACCAGAAAAAGAATCGGAGGAAAAACGCACATGAAAAAAATCATTTTGGGCAGTCTTCTTGCCCTTTCGATAGCTGTGCCTGCACTGGCACATCCACCCATCACCGTATATGTAGACCAGCAGGAAGTGGTCTTTGCCGACCAAGCCCCTGTCATTGTGGACGACCGGACACTGGTGCCCATGCGAAAAATCTTTGAAGCCATGGACGCCGATGTCACATGGGATGAACCTTCCCAGACCATCACTTCCACCAGCGGCAGTGACGTTGTCACCATGACCATTGGTCAAAAACAGGTCTACAAAAATGGCAAAGTAGTCTATACCATGGACGTGCCTGCCCAGATCATGCAGAACCGCACCATGGTGCCCATCCGTGCCGTAGCCGTTGCTTTTGACGCCAATGTGGCATGGGACGGCATCAATTACGTCATTGACATCACCACAGACGGTACCACCAGCGGCAATTATTCCAAGCAGATTCATGCCGACGACGGCACCCTGCTGGCAACGGTGAGCCTGACTTACAGCCCTCTCACCTCCAACAGCACCGCCGCTGATAAAATCAACAAAAACATCTATGACCAGATGTCCCAGAAGGCTTCTGTCATGACCGTACAGATGGAAACAGCCGCAACAGCCGCTTATACAAAGAATCCTGATTCCTTCCAGCCCTATTACTACATGGGCACCTATCAGGCAAAGGGTGAAGGCAGCGACTTTGCTTCTGTGGTGCTGGAAGAACGCACATTCATGGGCGGCATGGAAACAAAAACCCTTTCCGCTAACACTTACAACATGAAAAACGGCAGTGACGCCGCTTTGACAGACATCGTCACCGACAGCGAAAAAGAATTGGAAACCCTTATGGAAAAAGGGTTCTCTGCCCTCATTGACCAGAATCCTGATGCTTTCTACAGCGACGCCAAAGACCGCCTTAGCAAAAATCTGGATGAAGTGGGTTTCTATCTGGACAACAACGCCGTGGTATTTTATCTGAACAGCGGCATCATCGCGCCAGAGAGCGCAGGCGTTATCGCTTTTTCTGTTCCCCGATAACAGACAGCTTCATCAGAAAACAACGAAAGCCGAAATCCTTATCATGCCAAAGGATTTCGGCTTTCTTATTATTTGTTCTGTTTTCTTCTGAAGACGGCTGTCGCAATTTCCCTCCCCGTCCTTTTTTCTGAAACCACGCATAAAATAGAGAAAGAACCCCCCATTTGTATTTGTAAAAAAATCCCATTCTGTGCCGAAAATATTGACAGTAAAATAGTTTTATACTAAAATTATCTCAGGTTTTTTGAACAGGAAAACAGAAAGGGGTCAGGCAATGTCTACCACACAAAACAAAAAAATCGCCGAAGAACTCATTGCGCTGAATACAAACATTTTTTTGTGGAACCGGGAGCATATTGAAAAGTCTTTCAATATCAACGGGAAAACAAAAGAAGGAGAACTGACGGTACGGCAGTTTCATGTGCTGACATTCATCAAAAACGGGGGTATGCATACCGTATTGGAAATTTCCAATTGGTTCAACATCAGCAAAAGCAGTATGTCCATCATGATCTCCAAACTGGAGAAAAACGGATATCTGCGCAAAGAGCAGGCATCTGACACAGATGACGGCAGAAAGATGTATTTCTATCTGACGGAGAAGGGCATGACAGCTGTGACAGAAGCGGAAGAACGTGTACTGGAAACCGTTGCCGGCTGTTTTTCTTCTTTGGATGAAGAAAAGCAGGAAAAAGTTTATACACATTTGCAGGAATTAAACCGAATCTTAAAAGCAGGAGGACTTGGGGAATGAAGAAAACAGCGAGTCTCTTGGCGCTGGCCTGTGTCATTGCCATGACAGGGTGCACGCCGAAGGAAGAAGTAACCGAAGAAAAAACCGCCCGTACCGTACAGACAGCGGCAGTAACCACCGGCGATATTTCCAGTGATTTTTCCTATTCCGGGAAGGTTGCCGCATCCAGAGAAGTGTCTGTAGTACCTACCATTGCCGGCAAAGTCACCGGTTTTGGCTACGAAGTAGGCAATTCCGTAGGGGCTGGGGCTGTGCTTTTCACCGTGGACAGCACAGACTTACAGAATAACCTGCGCAGTGTGGAAGCCAATTATGACGCCACCAAACTGCAGGTGGACAACGCAAAAACCACATTGGAAAGCAACCAGATCCTTTATGAAGAAGGCATCATTTCCAAAAGCGATTATGACAAACTGAAACTGGCTTATGACACTGCGGAAGCAAACCTGACTTCCATCCAGATCCAGAAGGAAAATCTGGAAAAGAACATTGCGGACTGCTCCGTTACTGCGCCCATCAGTGGCGTCATCTCTGCCCGCAACGTGGAAATCGGCAGTTTTGCCAGCCAGAGCCAGCCTGCATACACCATTCTGGATGTTTCTTCCGTGAAAGTGGAAGTAGGCGTTTCTGAACAGATGGTCAATGAAATCGCCATTGGGGACACCGTCAACGTACTGCTGACTGCTGTTTCTCCCGATCCTTTGCAGGGCAAGGTATCCACCATCAGCCCTTCCGCCAGTCAGGCAGGTACATACACCGTAAAAATCACACTGGACAACAGCCGCGGTCTTTTGAAACCCGGCATGCTGGCTGAAGTGCGCTTCATCACCGATTCTTCCAGCGACACCATGATACTGCCCAGAGATGCAGTCATCACAAAAGACGGTGAAGTATATGTTTATGTAGTAGAAAACAACATCGCCAAGAAAGTCCCTGTGGAAACAGGCATTGAAAGCGGTGAAAACATCGAAATCATCAGCGGTCTGACCACCGATATGCAGGTAGTTGTCAAAGGTCAGACTTATATCACCGATGGTGAGGAAGTCAATGTTTCCAACCCTGAGGAAGACGTCCTGCGGGTGCCCGTGGAAGGGGCACAGGTGCAGAGTGAGGGGGAATAAGCCATGTTTTCCAGACTTGCTATCCGCCGGCGCGTTACCACAATGATGGTCACCATGATGGTTTTTCTGGCAGGTATCGTATCCTACATGAATCTGGATATGGACCTGATGCCGGAAATTGATATCCCCATCGTGGTTGTCAGCACCACTTATGTGGGCGCAGGGCCCGAAGAAATCGAAAATCTGGTAACGAAGCCGTTGGAGGAATCCCTCAGCACCGTTTCCAATGTAGAAAACATCACCTCCGTTTCGTCGGCGAACATGTCCATGGTCATGGTACAGTTTGTAGACGGCACGGATATCGACATCGCTTCCATGGACCTGCGTGACATCATCGACCGCACAAAGTCCACACTGCCTGACGATGCCAATGAACCCAACATCATCAAAATGGATATGAACGCCATCCCCATTTACATGGGGGCAACGGCGGAAAATATGGATCTGACAGCCCTCAACGAAATGCTGGAGGATAACGTGGTGAACCGCCTGGAACGTATCGAAGGGGTAGCCTCCGTTGACCTGACCGGCGGTGTGGAACGTGAGGTCCGCATCACCGTTGACCCGGATAAACTGGCTGGCTACGGCCTGACCACATCCCAGCTTTCTCAGGTACTTTCCGCGGAAAACATGAACCTGCCCTCCGGTTCCCTTTCTCAGGGCTCCACCAATGTACAGGTACGTACCATGGGGGAATTTGAGGATATCGAGGACATCAAGAGCCTGCCTGTGACAACCCCCGGCGGCGCTCTCATCCACCTCAGCGACGTTGCCCATGTGGAAGAAACAGAAGTTGACCGCAGCTCCCTGAGTATCATCGACGGCAATTACGGCATCATGATTTCTGTTAACAAACAGTCCACTGCCAATCTGGTAGAGGTCAGCGACAAGCTGAACGCAGAAATGGCGAAGATCAACGCCGATTATCCCGAAATGAAACTGGTGATGCTGACTGATACAGCGGAATATATCCAGCTTTCCATTTCCAACGTAACAGAAACAGCGCTCCTCAGTGCCATCATCGCATTCTTCGTACTGCTGGTATTCCTGAAGAGCCCTGTCACATCGGGTATCATTGCCATGTCCATTCCTACATCCATCATGGCATCCTTTGCCCTCATGTATCTGTCGGGCATGAGTTTGAACGTTATTTCCATGGGCGGTCTTGCCATAGGTATCGGGATGCTGGTAGATAACTCCGTCGTTGTACTGGACAGCATTTATCAATATTACGAGCGGGGCTATGACCCCAAAGAAGCGGCGGAAACCGGTGCGAAAGAAGTTACCATGGCGGTAACGGCATCTACCCTGACAACTGTTGCGGTATTTTTGCCCATCGCCTTCGTTTCCGGCTCCGTAGGTCAGCTCATGAAGAGCTTGTCCTTCACCATTTGTTATTCCCTGATCTCCTCTCTGGTGGTTTCCATCACCTTTGTGCCTATGGCATGCGCCCTGTTCCTGCGCAAGGAGCATCACAAGAAAGAAAAGAAATCCAAATTCCGTCTGTCTTACGCATGGGATGCTTTCTTTGACCGCCTTACCAACGGTTATGAAAAACTCATCAAGGCAGCCCTCCACCACCCCGTCCGCACCATTGCTGTGGTGCTCATCACATTCATTGCCAGCCTGTTCACCATTCCCATTACAGGCATGGACTTCATGGATGAAACCGACGAAGGTGTGGCAAACATCACCGTAGAACTGCCCAACGGCACAGACCTTGACAATACAGAAGAAGTGGTATGGGAAGTGCTCTACCGCCTGCAGGAAGTTCCTGAAGCAGAGCTGGTATATGCTTCTGTCGGCGGCGGCATGCTCTCCTCCGGCACATCTTCCGCTTCCGTTACCATGAACTTGGTGGACAAAGCGGAACGTACCCGCTCCACCTCTGAAGTCTGCAAAGACGTACAGAATATGTTGTCAGATATTCCCGGCGCGGAAATCACTGCTTCTGCCTCCAGCTCTGCCATGGGCAGCTTTGGCGGCGCAGATATTTCCTTCAATGTATACGGCTATGATTCCCAGACATTGATGGCAGTGGAAGACGATCTGGTGGAACTTTTGAGCAGCACACCGGGTCTGACGGATGTGGAAGGCTCCACCGGCGAAACCGTACCGGAAGCCAAAGTGGTCATCGACCGCAGCAAGGCTTCCCTTTACGGCATCACCACCGCTTCCATCGCGTCTTCTCTGAACACAGCCATTTCCGGCTCCACCGCTACCCAGTACAAAGTAGACGGTACAGAAATTGACGTTGTCATCCGTTATGACACAGATAAACTGAATTTCCTGACAGATCTGAATAATCTGACTGTCACATCCGCATATGGCGGCGAAATTCCTCTTTCCAGCATCGCAACGGTGGAAATGGGCGAAAGCGCAACTGCCATCAACCGTGAAAATCAGAAAAACTATATCACCATCAGTGCTTCTGCTGACGGCATGAGCGGCGGCGAAGCCCAGAAGCTGGTAGATCAGATTTTGGCAGGCTATACTTTCCCGGACGGCTGCACTTACGGCTATTCCGGCACACTGGAAATGATGAACGATGCCTTCAGCTCTCTGTTGACAGCCCTTGTGGTTGCGGTACTGCTGGTTTATATGATCATGGCATCCCAGTTTGAAAGCATCCGCTACCCTATGATCATCATGGTTTCCATGCCTCTGGCATTTACCGGTGCCATCTTGGGTCTGTTCATCACCGGCAACACCATCACCATGACATCTATGATGGGCTTTATCATGCTGGCAGGTATGGTTGTAAACAATGGTATCGTCCTCATCGACTATACCAATCAGCTTATGGACAGAGGCATGCGGTGCTATGACGCCCTCACCACAGCAGGTCCCCGTCGTCTGCGCCCTATCCTCATGACCACACTGACCACCATCCTTGGTATGCTCCCTCTGGTATTCTCCCAGCAGGAAGGCAGTGAAATGATGCGTACTATGGCTATCAGCGTTATTTTTGGTCTGACACTGTCCTCTCTGGTGACACTGGTATTCATCCCTGTGCTCTACGCATGGATGAATAGCCGCAGAGAACGCCGTTTGGAGAAAAAGGCGGCAAAACGGGCTGCGAAAGAAGCGAAAAATACAGAAAGCCTACAAGGGTAATATTAAAGTAATATTAAGAATTTGTGACAACCGCCGCTCAGGTCTTGCCTGGCGGCGGTTTTTGTGGTTATATTGTTTGGAGAAAAGGAGGTTTCCAATTATGGAAAAGATTGGACTGGTTTTGGAAGGCGGCGCTTCCCGTGGGGTATTTACCGCTGGGGTGCTGGATTACTGGATGGAACAGGGCATCACCTTTCCTTATGTGGTAGGGGTTTCCGCAGGCGCATGCAACGCAGCGGATCTGGTATCGAAACAGATTGGGCGTACCCGAAACACCATGATTCACAAAGACAAAAAATATGAATATATGGGGCTGCGGACATTTCTGAAAACCCGTCAGCTCATGGATATGGATTTGATTTTCCGTACATTCCCGGAAGAATACTTCCCCTTTGACTACGATACTTATTTTGCGTCAGAAACAGAGGTGGAATACGGCTGCACAGACTGCCATACAGGCAGACCGGTATTTTTATCCGAAAAACAGGACAAAGGGCGGCTCATGGACATCCTGCGGGCATCCTGCGCCATGCCGGGGGCAGTGCGTCCCGTTCTGGTGGACGGCAAGCCTTATGTGGATGGGGGACTTTCTGACTCCATTCCCGTGAAACGTGCTTTTGAAATGGGCTGTGACAAAGTGGTTGTCATTCAGACCAGAGGGAGAAACTTCCGCATGAAGCCTTCCCGTTCCACAAAACTCATTGCAAGGGCATACAAAAAATATCCTGCCGTCGGCGAAGACCTGCGCCGCCGTCCCGTGCGCTACAACAAAAATCTGGCATATATCCGTCGGATGGAACAGGCAGGCAAGGTGCTGGCCATTCGCCCCTGCATGCCGGAAGTAGGACGCATGGAGAAAGATTATAAGAAACTGATGACGTTCTATCGTCATGGTTATATACTTGCACAGGAGCAATTTGCTCAATTACAAGCATTTATGGGAGGAAAGAGATGAAATTACACCAACTGACGAACCGTATCTGGTATACGGAACATGACAGCACCACAGACAGGCCCACATTGGGCTATATCATGGGGGACAGACGCTCTGTGATGCTGGATGCCGGAAACAGCGGCGCACATGGGGAACTGTTTCTGGAGGCTGTCCGCAGAGCCGGGCTGCCCAGACCAGAATTGGTCTGCATTTCCCATTCTCATTGGGATCACACCTTTGGTATGGCATCTTTGGGGCTGCCTGCCATCGCTTCAGAAAAGACCAACGCCCTGCTGCTGCAGATGGCATGCTGGGGATGGTCAGAAAGAGAAATGGCAAAACGGCTGGAAACAGGAGAGGAATCCGCCTTTTGCGATACCCATATTCGACTGGAATACCCTGATCTGAGCCGCATTCAGGTGCGGGGCGCAGATATTATGTTTCAGGACAGACTGACACTGGAATTGGGGAATTGTCCCCTGGAATTATGGGAAGGGGTTTCCCCCCATGCCGATGACTGCACATTGATGCTGGCTGACGGCGTATTATTTCTGGGAGATGCTTATTGTTCCGTACCCGTTGGCGATGATTGGGTCTATGATAAAGACCTGCTGGAAAAACATATCCACATGGTGGAGGAAACAGACTTCCGTCTTTGCCTGAAAGGTCACCATGCACCCCAGACAAAAGAGGAATTGCTGGCAGAATTGAAAGCGGAATTGGAAAAAATCAAATAATAGAAGTAAAACTCCCTTCGTGGAAACGAAGGGGGTTTGTTTTTGAAAAATCATAATTTATGCCAGTTTAAGGGCGGGTTGACTCTGAAACGAAACAAGCCACTTAATCCAAAGAATCTATCAATTCCTGTACTTCATTAAAAAATCTTGATAGGTGGAAGCCATCGGCAACGGCATGGTGGATGTTCATGGTCAGCGGCATGATGAGTTTGCCGTCCTTTTGCTCATATTTGCCCCAAGTGACCACAGGCGCAAGGAATTTCCCCTCATCAAACACATGCACATCAAAATGGGCATATTTTACCCATGGCAGGCAGGATACATCAAAGAAATTTGCTGGCTGATTTGCTAAAATGGCGCGCTGATTTTTGTATCGCTCTCTATCAGCTTCTATTCTGCCGTAAAATTCCAAAAGGTCCTCTGCATACTCCGTGACCATTTTGGTGAAATTTTCGTCATCTGTATGAAAATCCGTATAAGAAGGGGATACAAAGTCCCATTTGATGAGATTGCCGTCTGCATCCCAACTGTATTTGAATTCATCATGGGCGTTGATAACTTTGGATACAACCCACACCATCAAAGGATAAAAATCCAGATGGTGCTTTTTGGAATATGCTTTTAAATTGGTCACATCCATATCCACCGTCAAACTCATGACGATTCGCATTTTATCGATATAAAATTGAAACAGATCACCTCTGCTCCATTCATTTAAGTTCATCCGTGTATAATTCATAATCGTTCTCCCAATTGTCATTAATTGCTTTATTCAAGCGAATTATACCATAAACTTATGAATAATTCCAGAAACGAGCCATCCCCGGCAGCGGTGGCACCCCAAGCCCCGCAAGCCCGTCGGTCGCAGCCCTGAAACAAAAAAACACCATGCTTTCAGGGGCTGCTTCATAAGAAAACAAAAATAGTCCAAATTTTAAAAAGCAACGGATGTTTTCTTCTGAAGCCAGCCGTCGCAGTTCCCCTTAAGAAACGAAAAGCAAAAATGATGTTTTCTTAAGGGGAACCTGCTTGGCATGATGTTCTTTGAATTGCGGAGAGGGTCAAGCACTTTGCTCCGCAAAGCCGCCTTCGGCGTCCCCATTTCTTTTTGGGGTGCATGGATTTGAAAGCTACCCTTCGCCCCCAATTTTCCAGCTTCAGCATGGTACATCTTCACACAACAAAAAAACACCACACACTTTCGTGTATGGTGCTTTTTGTTAAATTGCGGAGACAGGATTTGAACCTGCGACCTCCGGGTTATGAGCCCGACGAGCTACCGGACTGCTCTACTCCGCGGCAGTATAAAATGGGCGGAGAAGGATTCGAACCTTCGAAGCTATCGCAACAGATTTACAGTCTGCCCCCTTTGGCCACTCGGGAATCCACCCATGTAGTGTAGTTATTTTTCGTTTATAAAATACCGACCTGACATTGCCTGCAATGTCACGAGGGATTTTATGAAAAATAACGGAACGGTTTTTCTTTCGCCAGAAAGAAAAAACATACCTTGATTTACTTTTTTCTCACCTATTCCCGTTTCCAGAAATAAGAAAAAAGCCGATGATCGGACTCGAACCGATAACCTGCTGATTACAAGTCAGCTGCTCTGCCAATTGAGCCACATCGGCATGTGTTTTGCACTCGAACCGAATGCAAGAATAATATTATCATAACCTTTTCCATTCGTCAAGCACTTTTTTAAAAAAACCGGCAGAAATTTTTTCCTGCCGGCAAAGTTCTTTATCAACCGTATTTTACTGTCAGATTTACATAGGAAATATGTTCCCGCATAGCGGAATATGCTGTCTGATAATCGCCGTTTTTGATGGCTTCCAGAATTTTCCCATGCAGTTCGATGGTCACGTCAATCACTCTTGGATTCTGTGTCAAAGACTCCCGCATAGCAAGGCGGATGCCTTTTTCAAAAGATTCCTTCGCCGCGATCATGGTACTGATCAGCAGTTTATTATGTGTTGCCGCAGAAACCTGCATATGGAACATAGAGTCATAGTCTACAAACAGGTTCACATCATTGCGGTAAGCAATCATTTTCTCATAGCAATGGGTCAGCTGTGCAATATCCTCTGCTGTGGCACGTTTTGCCGCGTAGCTTGCTGTTTCCCCTTCCAGCATATATCTAAATTCCAACAAATCATTCAGGTCGGAATTTTCCACCGTGATGCTAAAAGGCGCAATGTTGACGATATTATCGATTTCATTGACGAATGTACCTGCCTTTGAGCGGCGGATAAAGCCGAAAACTGCCAGTGCTGTATAGGCTTCCCGCAAAGTGCTTCTGCCCACCCCCAGCATCTCGCTGACAATGTTTTCATTTGGCATCATATAGCCCGCAGGGAGCTTTCCTTCTATAATCAATTCTTTTAATCTTTGGAACAGTGTCTGTGAAATATTGTGTTTTCCCAGGTCTTTTTTCAGGTATTCCGCCTGTTCCATCAAATAATCACGCCCCATGCCGCTTCCTCCTTACATTTTCTGTATTTTTATTCATTTTCTCTTTTGTACGTTCCATATTATTTTAGCACCGCTGTCAACTTCCCGCAAGTCTTTCCGCGGACTTTCCCGAAACTTTATACCATTTTCACAAGGGAAACTGCATTTTTAATTAATCTATTTCCTTGGGAAACACATATTCATCCTGAATCTGTTCCAAAGGGATATTTTTGTCCAAAAGGAAGCAGGCTGTTTCCTCATGAATTTCCTTCAGGCGTTCATAATCCTTTGGGCGCACCACCTGATACCGTTCTTCTTCGGGCAGTGTGAGCATCTCATAGACACTGCGCACCACAAAATGATTTTCGTTCTCCGCATTGCGGAACTGGGTCCAAATGGGCACAAAAGAAACTTCCTTCACTTCCGCCGGATTGTCTGCCACCTGTTCCACAGTCAGATGGAGCACAATGGAAGCGTTTCTAGGGGGTGTTGTCTGGGAGGAAATAAAATTCCCCAGAGAATAAATGATGAAGCCGTCATGGACGCCATCGCCATGGTCCACCTGACGGTATTCCATCCGCTGGAGCACATGGGGATGGCTTGCCAGCACAATATCCGCGCCGGCTGCAAACATACTGTCTGCCCATTCCACGAAAATATCATTGGGCACTGTTTCATACTCATTGCCCATATGAGGCAGCACCACCACAACGTCCGCCAATTCCTGGGCTTTTGTGATGTCCGCCATGAGGGTATCGTCAATGTGGTTCACCAGATAATCTTCCGGCACAGGAATGCCATTGGTGCCGTAGGTAGCCGATACAAAGGCAAAATTGATGCCATTGACTTCTTTGGTATAGATGGTGTCCCTTGCCTCCTGAGAAGCGTAGGTGCCCACATGGTCGATATCATAGGCATCCAGCTGGGCAATGGTGCGTTTCAAGCCCGCTTCTCCCGTATCCATGCTATGGTTATTGGCAGTGGTCAGCAGATTGAATCCCGCGTCTTTCACCGCATCCAGAAAGCTGTCCGGCGTATTAAAGCAAGGGAAAGAAGCGTATTCTTTGTCCGGTCCCCCGAAAGTCAATTCCAGATTGCCGATAACGAAGTCATAGCCCTCGAAATACCGCTTCACATCCTGAAAATTATGCATGAAGTCATAAGTTCCCGTTGCCGGGTCATAGGCTTCCTCGTACTGGTAATCATGAACCATGATGTCCCCCACCACAGCCATGGTGACTTCCTTCACCACAGGCTCCGCAGTGCCTGCCTCTGCCGTATATTCCGCCTTTGCCCCGCCGCAGCCGCAGAGCAGGAACGCCGCTGCCAGCAGCATCCACCGTTTTTTCATGACAAAACCCCCTTTACTTCGACAATTTGTATTACAGCCAGTATACTATATTTTTCGCTTTCTCACAGTATTTTTCCCACAAAAAAAGGAGCAGACAGGCTCCCTTTTTTTCTCCCCATCAATCTTTCATTTGTTCCTTGATGGTAGGCGTAATTTTGCCTTTTTTCACCTGATGTCTGGAGAAAAAATACGCCGCCAGACACAAGACCACAGGAATGAGCAAAAACAGGAACGCGCCCAAATCGTGCATATATGCCCCCACAAAAACAGAGATGATCAGCAGCACCGCAGGCAGGATAAGACCTGTCCATTTTGCATTTTTTCTGGTGGCAATGACCCCTTCCATAAACACCACCAACACAAAAAGCGTAAATGTGCAGCCCAGATCATATAAAAAATCTAACATGCTTTTTCTCCTCCTGTTTCATTGGGTTTATAGCTATCATACCACCGCATTTAATTATTTTCAACAAAAAATCTGATTTTCTTTTCATTTCTTTGTTTATTTCTTACATTTTCTTCCAGTTGTCAGGCAAACAAAAAAACTGCCGCCTTTTTATGAAAAAAGCAGCAGTTTTGTGAATTATTTTCACAACCTGTGATATTTAGAATTTTCCGCCGCCACCGCCAAAGTTATGACCGCCGCTGGAAAAGGTAGAGGAGCCGCCTCCCCAAGAATTGTTATTGTTGTCCTCATTTTTGATGATACGTTTTCTGGTGGTGTGAGTGGTCACAAAGGAATCCTGGTTCACACGGAAATTTACACCATTTTCCTTCAGATAGGCTCTGCCGTCGGTGAAGGGTTTCACGTTATTATGCCCTTTGCGCATGAACACCACAGAAACCCCAGCCATAATGAGGGCAAAAATCAGAGAAATGCCCACATAAAGGACGATATTCCGGCTTTCCTGTTCTTTTTGGTATTCAGACTGATAGGCTTCGGGGTTTGCCAGATATTTCTGATATTCCCCGCAGTAATATTCCACATCTGTCAGGAATGTGGACATGGCGTCGTAATACGCCCCTTCGGAAAGGATGGGCTGCACTTCATTCCAGATTTTATCGATGTAATAATCGGTGAAAATACGGATACCTTCACCAGATGTGACCATCTGGGCATCTCTGTCTCCCATGTCGATGATGAACACAATACCGTCTTTTTCCGCGCCATAACCAAAATCCCCATCCAAAAAGAACTGTGCCGCGTACTCTCTGGCTTCCAGACCTTGGGTATCTGTGGTGGTCAAAAACAGCACATCCATCCCATAGGTTTCCCCAATAGCTTCTGCCCGGGAAGTCAGGTCTGCCGCTTCCTCTTGGGTATACAATCCCGCTTCATCGAACACATGGCCTTCCATACGACCAAAAGCTGTCAGGCTGCCCGTGAAACAAAGAATCAGGGTCAACAAACATACCAAACCTGTTTTTCTCATGCCATGACACCTCCAATCAGCCATACCAGCAGAAAGGCAACCACAAATACAATGACGAAGATCAGCAGGAACCAGGTGACGCTGCGACCTGTATCACAGGGCAGTTCCCCGACGATTTTCCCTGTCTGTCCGTTCATGGCAAAGAGATATTTCTTGCCTTTAAAATTGCTTACCAGCATCCACACAGGCAGCAGCAAATATGCCTGATGGTCGGATTTATAGTTTGTGTTGCACTGTACGCTATGTACCACATCATACCGTCTGCCTTCTTCCGAAGCGCGATTTTCGATGCCTCTGGAAACACGATCTTTCATACGTTCAAAGAGGTCTTTTGGCTCATAAGTGTATTTTTCCGCCAGATAGCCGCTGAGGTACCGCATATCAAAGGGTTCCACTTTTGTAAAATCAAAGGGTTCCAGCGCATCCATGAGGGCATCCTCCATATTTTCCGAAGCATCCAGAGGGATATTTTCAAAATCCATGGTCCCTGCCCGATGGATATGGAACAGATCTGTTTTGGTATAATCATAATCCCCATCGCTCCAGATCAGGTGATTTTCCCCAGTTGCGTGGTAATCAAAGTCCGCTTTGCAGTCAAAAAGCCAATAAGGCACATAAACCCCTGTGATTTTCTCCAGACGCTGCTGGGAGGTAAAACCCTTGGGCAGGAGTTTTTTGCCCTTACACAGCTTCAGAAAGGCTTCCTGTGCCTGTTTTTTATCCGTTGCAAAGGGGATCATAGCGGAAGGATGATATTTTCCGCTGAACTGCTGGGGGTTTACGGTAGGATTGCCGCAGAACACGCAGAAAGTAGCCGCTGTTACGTCATCGGTCACGATTTCCGCGCCGCAGTTGGGGCAGCTGTATGCCCGGAGATGTTCCTGATCCTTGCCTTCTGCCACATTTTCCTCACAGGCAAAATCCACGGTTTCCGTCTTGCCACTGTCACCGGAACTGACGGTATAGCCGCTGTTTTCGGTTTTTGCGCCTCGCTGTTCCAATTCCTCTTTGGTATATGATGAATCACAATAATCACAAACCCATTTTCCCTGTCCGCCGTCATAGCGCAGATACGCGCCGCAGCCGGGGCAAAGATAGGTGATGCCTTCTGCCATGATGATTCCCTCCTTTTTTTCATTTGGGTATAAGAGATTTTTTCGACTTTTCTGCCGTTTTTCCTTTTTGGGAAACAAAACAGGGCGGAAATCTGTCTTTCCACCCCGTATCTATTTTTTTGATTCTCTTTTATGCTTCTGTATCTTCAGAAACGGTGATTTCTTCGTTTTCCGCAGCCGCTTCTGCCTCTTTTTCTGCCAGTTCTGCCAATTCTTCTTCCTCGGATTCGATATCGTCCTCAGTGATTTTGGCAATGCCTACCACGCTGACGCCTTCATCCAGATTCATGAGTTTCACGCCCTGTGAAACTCTGCCGATGGTGGAAATATCCGCTCCCCGCAGTCGGATGATAACACCTTCGGAAGTGATGAGCATGACTTCTTCATTTTCTTCCAGCATCAAAACGCCGGTGAGGAGTCCTGTTTTTTCTGTGAGCTGATGGATTTTCACACCCATGCCGCCGCGGTACTGGACTTTAAATTCTTCCGGCACCGTCCGTTTGCCGAAGCCTTTTTCCGTTACGTTGAGGACTTTGGCTGTAGGGCTCATTTTCACAGCGGAAACCAGATAATCCCCTTCTCTCAGGGAGATGGCTTTCACGCCGGTAGCTGTTCTGCCCATGGGACGCACATCTTTTTCGCTGAAACGAATACCCATGCCATTTCTGGTTGCCGCCAGAATTTCATCTTCCCCTTCGGTGGTCATAACGGAAATCAAGCTATCGTCTTCACGCAGGTTGATGGCAATCAAGCCGCCTTTGCGGATATTGCTGTAGCTTGCCATATCTGTTTTCTTGATCAGCCCCTGTTTTGTGAGCATCACCAGATAACGGTCTTCTCTAAATTCCTTCACGGGAATGACCGCTGTGACAGACTCATCCGGCGCGATTTCCAGCAGGTTGACGATAGCCATACCCCTTGCGGTTCTGCCTGCTTCCGGCACTTCGTAGCCTTTCAGACGGTACACTCTGCCATGGTCTGTGAAGAACAGGATGGTGTCGTGAGTGGAGCACAGGAACAGGTCTTTCACGAAGTCCTCATCCCTTGTCTGCATGCCAACGATACCACGTCCGCCACGGTTCTGGCTCTTATAAGTCATGAGCGGTGTCCGTTTTACATAGTTCAGGTTAGACAGCGTAAATACGCATGTTTCCTCGTCAATCAGGTCTTCCACGTCGATTTCGCCGGGGTTTGCCACCAGCTGGGTACGACGGGGGTCTGCGTATTTATTTTTGATATCCTGCATTTCATCGCGGATCACGCCAAGGAGTTTGGCTTCGTCTGCCAGCAGGGATTTATAATAAGCGATTTTTTCCTGCAAATCTTTATATTCCGCGTCGATTTTTTCGTGTTCCAAGCCTTGCAGTCTGCGCAGCTGCATTTCCAGAATGGCCTGTGCCTGAATTTCAGACAGACCAAAGCGTTCCATCAAACGTTCCTTTGCATCATCGTAGCTGGTACGGATGATGCGGATGACTTCGTCGATATTGGAAATGGCAATCCGCAGACCTTCCAGAATATGGGCGCGTTTTTCCGCCTTATCCAGATTGAATTTTGTCCGGCGAGTCACCACTTCTTCCTGATGTTTCAGGTATTCCGCCAGCATCTGCTGGAGATTCAGCACCGCAGGTTTGCCGTTTACCAGAGCAATCATGATGGCGCCGAAGCTTTCCTGCAGCTGGGTATATTTATAAAGCTGATTCAAGATAACGTTCGCGTTTACGTCTTTTTTCAGTTCGATGATGATCTGAATATCATCACCGGCGGAAGCGTCGTACAGGTCGCTGATGCCATCCACACGTTTTTCTTTTACCAGTTCGGCAATCTTTTCAATCAAACGGAGTTTATTGACCATGTAAGGGATTTCCGTTACGACGATTTTTTCTCTGCCGTTGCCCATGGGCTGGATTTCCGCTGTGGAGCGCACAAGGATTTTCCCTCTGCCTGTACGGTATGCAGCACGGATACCACTTTTGCCCAGAATGGTGGCGCCGGTGGGGAAGTCAGGACCTTTGATATATTCCATCAGTTCTTCCACATCGGTTTCTTTGCCATTGATTTTATTATCTATCATGACAGTCAGACCGTCGATGACTTCTCCCAGGTTATGAGGAGGAATATTGGTTGCCATACCAACGGCGATACCGGAGGAACCGTTCACCAGCAGGTTTGGAATCCTTGCAGGCAGAACCACAGGTTCTTTTTCTGTTTCGTCGTAGTTTGGCGCAAAATCTACGGTATCTTTTTCGATGTCCGCCAGCATGGCTGCTGCCACCTTGGACATACGGGCTTCGGTGTAACGGGCTGCCGCTGCGCCGTAGCCGTCAATGGAGCCAAAGTTCCCGTGACCGTCTACCAGCATATAACGCATGGAGAAATTCTGTGCCATACGCACCATTGCCTGATAGATGGAGCTGTCGCCGTGGGGGTGGTATTTACCCATGGTATCACCAGTGATACGGGCGGACTTTTTATAGGGTTTATTGGGCTCCAGATTCATTTCGTTCATGGAGTAGAGAATTCTTCTCTGTACAGGCTTCAGACCGTCACGGACATCGGGCAGTGCTCTGGCTACGATAACGCTCATGGCGTAGTCGATGTAGCACTTTTTCATTTCCTCATTGATGTCTATGGAAACGACCTTATCCATCTCGTTGTTTACTTCACTCATGGTTTCACCTCAATCCCTTTCATCAGAAGTCCATTTCCGCATACTGCGCGTTTTCCTCGATAAATTCCCGTCTGGGTTCCACACTGTCCCCCATGAGCATGCTGAAGATTTCATCTGCCAAAAGGGCGTCGCTGATGTCAACTTTTTTCAAAATACGGTGTTCCACGGCCATGGTGGTGTCTCGGAGCTGGTCATAGTCCATTTCACCCAGACCTTTATACCGCTGTACGTCTTTGATGTTATCTCTGCCGATTTCTTTATACAGTTCTTCCAGCTGGGCATCGTCATAGACGTAATAATGCTTTTTATTCTTCTCTACCCGATACAGAGGGGGCTGTGCGATATATACCTTGCCTTCCTCGATAAGCTGGGGCATATAGCGATAGAAGAATGTCAGAAGCAGTGTACGGATATGGGCGCCGTCCACGTCGGCATCGGTCATGATAACGATTTTATGATAACGGAGTTTTTCAATGTCAAAATCCTCAGAAATGCCGGTACCGAAAGCGGTAATCATATTGCGGATTTCCTCACTGTTGAGGATTCTGTCCAGTCTTGCTTTTTCCACGTTCAAAATTTTACCCCGCAGAGGCAGGATGGCCTGTGTTTTGGGGTCACGGGCCTTGATAGCAGAACCGCCCGCGGAATTCCCTTCGACAATATAGATTTCGCATTCGTAAGGGTCGCGGCTGGTGCAGTCTGTGAGCTTGCCGGGCATACGGGTATTTTCCAGACCGGTTTTGCGGCGGACAAGTTCTCTTGCCTTTCTGGCAGCGTCACGGGCTCTGGAAGCCATCAAACCTTTTTCGATGATGATTTTACCCACTGCCGGGTTTTCTTCCAGGAAATAGGTCAAATATTCGCTCAAAACAGCTTCTACGGCACCTTTTGCCTCGCTGGTGCCCAGTTTTGCCTTTGTCTGGCCTTCAAACTGCGGGTCACCCACTTTGATGCTGACAACGGCGGTCATGCCTTCCCGCACGTCATCACCGGAAAGTTTTTTGTCGGAATCCTTGATGATGCCGATTTTTTTGCCGTAGTCGTTGATGGTCTTGGTCAGACCGGATTTGAAGCCCACCAGATGGGTACCGCCATCGGGGGTGTTGATGTTATTTACGAACGTAAAGATATTTTCTGTGTAGCCGTCGTTATGCTGGAAAGCCACTTCCACCAGCACGCCGTCCTTTTCGCCGCTGGCGTAGAAAATATTGTCATAAAGAGGCTGACGGCTTTTGTTGATATACGCAACAAATTCCTTGATGCCCCCTTCGTAGTGGAAGGAGCGTTCCTGTTCCTTGCCTTCCCGCAGGTCGATAAGGTTGATTTTCAGACCTTTTGTGAGGAAAGCAGTTTCTCTCAGTCGCTGTTTCAGAACATCATAGGTAAACACCGTTTCTTCAAAAATTTCCGGGTCGGGCAGGAAATGAACGAAGGTACCGTGTTTGTCTGTGGTGCCGATTTCATGAACAGGGCAAAGGACATTGCCTCTTTCGTATTTCTGTTCATAGATTTTGCCGTCGGTATAGACGTTGACATAGAGCCATGTGGACAGGGCGTTTACAACGGACGCACCTACACCGTGGAGACCGCCGGATACTTTGTATCCGCCGCCGCCGAATTTACCGCCTGCATGCAGTATGGTGAATACAACCTCCAAAGCGGAAATACCTTTCTGGTGGTGGATGCCTACAGGGATACCACGGCCGTTATCCAATACGGAAATGGAGTTGTCGGGGTGGATGGTAACAGTGATTTCTGTACAGAAGCCTGCCAGGGCTTCGTCCACGGCATTATCCACGATTTCGTATACCAGATGGTGGAGCCCCTTTTCACTGGTGGAGCCGATATACATGCCCGGGCGTTTGCGCACCGCTTCCAGACCTTCTAAGACCTGGATTTGGCTTTCATTATATTCTGCTGACATATTTTCCTCTCCTCACATAATCTTGGCAATTTCCCAGATTTTCAGGAAAAATTGCCCCAAAAAAATCGGATGTTCCTGCATCCGGTAAATCATAGTGGTATTATATCATAAAAATATTGATTTTTCAAGGAAAACAGCCATTTTTATGTATTATTTCCAATGGCTTCTAACCTTAATTATGGATTTTGGGTAAAAAAACAGAAATTCCTTCTGACGCGGACAAACTGTCTTTTCTAACAAAAGAATTTTTGCGGAAAATTTTCCCAGATGTTTTATCACAAATCGAAACATAAAAAATCCCTCTGCCACATGACAGAGAGATCATTTCTTGCCGATTTTTCCGTTTTTCACATAAAACAGGTTTTCCCTGCTCAAATAACTGCGGACAGCATCCTCGATGCCGGTGCAGGTCAAAAATGCCTGCAAGCCTTCAATGCTTTCCATGAGGTATTTCTGCCGCTTGCCGTCCAGTTCCGACAGAACGTCATCCAACAGCAGTACGGGACTTTCTCCCGTTTCCTCCCGAATCAATTCGATTTCCGCAAGTCTGGCAGAAAGGGCCGTTGTCCGCTGCTGCCCCTGAGAGCCGAACTGCTTCACATCTTTTCCGTTGACCAGAAAAAGGATGTCGTCTTTGTGGGGACCTGCGTTGGTAGAGCCGGTGTAAATATCCCGGTCCAAACTCCGCTCCAGCTTCTCCCGCAGACTGCCCCCCTCGCAATTTGGCTTATATTCCGTTTTAAGGCAGTCTTTGCCTCCCGTCAATATTTCATGCCTCTGGGCGGCTATTTCGTCCAGACGGGCTAAAAATTTGGCTCTCACAGCCATGATCCGCTCGCCGCGCTCAATAAGCTGTTCATCCCAGACGAAAAGGGTATCTGCCAAAGCAGGCTTCACTTTGATTTCTTTCAGCAGATTGTTCCGCTGTTTCAGCACGCGATAATACTGCTGAAGGTCATAAAAATACACATTGCTGATCTGGCTCAGCTCCATATCCAAAAACCGCCTGCGTTCCGCCGGACCGTCTTTGATGAGGGACAAATCCTCCGGCGAGAATATGACAGCGTAAAGGGTGCCAAACAATTCCCCCATTTTTTTCACAGGAATGCCGTTGACGGCAATGCCTTTTTTCTCGTCCCGCTTCAGATGCACGTCGATGCGGTCACCCCTGTTTTTCCGCATGACTTCCAGACGGATATGACTTTCTTCCTTCCCAAAGGCAATGAGCTGCTGCTCACTTCTGCCACGGAGAGAACGCCCCAGGGCACAAAAATAAAGGGATTCCAGAAAATTGGTTTTCCCCTGAGCGTTATCGCCGTAAAACAGATTCATGCCTGCCGTAGGCGCAATATGGAGGGGTTCCAGATTGCGGAACCCCTGTAAAGATACTTCTTTAATATACATAAATATGCACCTTTTTATTATAATTATAAATTATGCATAATACCCATGCATAGAGGTTTTGCATTTATGCAACGCGATTGCCTGCCCCATCTTCTGCTATAAAGCCTCTGCCATCATCATAAGGCAAAAAGGGAATCAGAAAAGGATGGTCTGTAATCTCATAGACCTCGCCTGTTTTCACTTTTCGCAGGACTGCTACATTCTCGTCCATGACATACACAAACTGACACCGACCTTCCGGCCCCGGCACATCAAAGACATAATACTTATCCTGAATGCCATAGGCAAAGCGTTCCCAGGAACGGGAAAGCCAGTAACGGTCACCGTTGTACTGCATCTTCACGAAATCCCCATTTCGCCGCTGCTGGAATACTGCCAGATAGGGAAAATCCCATTCTTCCTCCCAGTCACGGTCTTCTTTCTTGTCTCTGCGCAGATAAACAGCAAAGCGGTAGATTTCCCCCTGTTCTTCTGCGTCCTGCACCAGTTCCAGCTGGATTTCCTCCGGCTTTACTTCGTGAAAGGCGGCAATGCTTTCCTGTATTTGCGTCCGGTCATTGCCCAGCAGTTTGGGCTTTCCCAGAAAATATACCAGCCCTGCTGCCAAAAGGAGCACTGCCAGAATCACATATTTTCTCATGGAGCTTCGCCCCCTTTACCACAAAGGATTGCCTTCCGCATCCAGGTATTCCGTATATATATTGTCCCAGTAAGGCAGGAAAGTCAGAAACGCCGGGCGTTCTTCTCCCACTGGATAGGCATTCCCCGCTTCGTCCGTGAGGTAAGCCACATCTTCCCCGGTCACATAAAAGAAATGATAGCGCACTTCTTCCAGAGAAAAGAGATATTCGTCAACCTGGATATCCGGCGGGTCTGGCATAGCGTAGACATGGCTATGACGAGAAAGATTATCCCCTTCATACCATAGAAAATTCCCGTCTGCATCCTGCCGGAACATAACCAACTGGGGATAGTCCTCATTTTCTGCGCTCTCATAAAAGACGCAGCGGTAAACGGTTCCATCCACTTCTCCATCCTCCACGTGTTTCAGATGGATTTCCGCCTTCCGTCCTCTCCCCACGCGGTCAATGGTTTCGCAGATTTCCGCATCGGTGTTTCCCAAAAGAGGGCGATTCTGCCATTTTGTCCAGAAAGTACAGCCAATGACAGCGATGACGAGAAATACCGCGCACAAAATCAAAGGTTTCAGATTGTTTTTTTCCATAGGAACTGCCCCTTTCCTAGAAAAATCAGTCTTCTGCCACAACCTCTACTTTCCCAATGCCTTCGACTTCCACCACATCACCGGGGCGGATTTTTTTACCCCGTTCTGTTGCCATGACCCCATTGACATAGACAACGCCGTCTGCCAGAAATACTTTCACATCAGAGCCCTGATCGATGAGCCCTGCCAGCTTCAGCACCTGCTGGAGTTTGATATACTCTGTATGAATATAGACTTTATCCATGATTTCCACTCCTTTCCGCAAAAAATCATTCTTTCATAAAAACTGCACAGCAGTCAATGCCGCTGCCGCCAGAAGAATCACCACCACAAGGAGCCAGGAACGGCGATTTCCAGCTTGCATCTGTTCCTGTGTCACCTCATGGGTTTTCAGATATTCTTTTCTCGACAGATAGGATGCGATGATCATCACCGCAAAACTTCCCCAAACCAGGAAAGGTCCACCTGCCCCCATCAAATGTTCCGCATTGTTGTTGGATTTGCCCCACAAAAACATCACCAATGCGGCAATCTGCAATATCCGCAATACAATGTACATAAACGAAGCCCCTTTCCGTTTATCTGCAATCCGTTCCGAAAATTACAAAATCCACATGATGATTACAGCGATGACAATCACAGCCATCAGGATGATAGAGCGTTTATTTTCCGCCATGGTCTGTTCTTTTGTCACCGCGCCGCTGTTCTGGCGCACTTTCGCACCCAGATAAGCCGCAACGATCATCACCGCAAAACTTCCCCAAACCAGAATGGGCGCACCATTGCCAACAAGATTCCGTGCGTTATCATTGGCGCTGCCTCACAAAAATACTACCAGTGCCAATATCTGCACAGCACGCATGATCATATACATGTATAAACTCCTTTCAGTCTATGATCATTACTTCTCTTTATTTGATTTTCATCACATACGCAAAGGCAGGATCAGATACTGATAAGCCTTGCCTTCCAGCGGCACGATGGTACAAGGGCTGAGAGATCCGGTGAAACGGATTGCCACTTTTTCATCGTCGATAGCACGCAGTGCTTCAATCAAATAACGAGGATTGAAAGCAATCTGCATTTCATCGCCGTCTGTTTCGTTAGGCACTTCTTCATAAGCGGTGCCCATATCACTTCTTGCAGTGATGACCAATACATTGGGTTTCAGTTCCAGACGCACGGGTGTTTTGCGGTTATCTCTGGAAACCAAAGACGCGCGTTCCAGTGCCTGAATCAATTCATTTGTATCAATGATGATCTTTGTTTTGAAATCTTCTGTAAAGTTATTTTCATAGCTGACATATTCCCCTTCCAGCAGACGGGAAACCATGGTTGCCATGCCCAGATCGAAGAGCACGTGTTTATCTGTAAAATACAGATGCACCTTATCTTCGTCTTCCTGAGAAAGGATTTTTGTCAGTTCTGTCAAAGTTTTGCCGGGAACCACAACGCTCTTTTCTGTAAAGTCATGTTCCAGCGGGCTTTTGCGGAAAGAAATGCGGTAGCCGTCGATGGAAACCACCTGGAGTGCGTTTTCTTTCATTTCGAACAGTTCCCCAGTGAGGATCTGTTTGGTAGATTCCTGAGAAATGGAGAAAATGGTCTGACGGATCAAATTCCGCAGTTCATTCTGTCCCAAAGTATAAGCTTCTTCCTGTACCACATCAGGCAGTGCGGGGAAATCGTCGCCGCTCTGCCCCATGATGGTAAAACGGGAAGTACCGCCAGTGATGGTGATGCTGTTTTTCTCGTCTGTTTCCAGTGTCACCGTATCGCCGTTCAAACGACGGATAATCTCATGAAAGATTTTTGCTTCAATGGCGATTTCGCCTTTTTCCAGCACATCTGCATCAATGGGTGCAGTCTGGATACCCAGTTCCAGATTATTGGCTGTCATGGTGAAGCCTCTCTGGTCTGCTGTCAGCAGAATACATTCCAAAATGGGAAGTGTCGTTCTGGAGGAAACAGCCTTGTTCACGATATTGATGAAGTTCAGCAAGGTTTCTTTGCCGCACATGAGTTTCATTTATACACATCTCCTTTTTGTTCACAGTGCATGGATAGAATAATAGAATTTGGTTCGTAGCAGTAGCAGTAGAGGGTGTGGAAACTGTGGAAAACCCCATTTTTCCTTGAAATCATGGGAAAAACCACCGAGGGACAACCATGTGGAAAAGCCAAGGACAACTCCCCTGCTTATAAACACTTTCCACAGCGGTCTATTTTCCCCTCCATTTATCCACAGCCTGTCCCAAGGAATTTCACAGCCCCATGGGGACAGACTTATCCACAGGTTGCGACTGCCTTTTTTACCGTTCTTTGATCTCTTTTTCCAGTTCCATGATGGTATTTTTCAGTGCTTCGTCATTTTCCATCTGCTTTTCGATTTTGGAAATGCCATGGATGACGGTGGTATGATCTCTGCCGCCGAAGCTTTCGCCGATTTTCGGCAGGGAAATGTCTAATAATTTCCGGCACAGGTACATGGATACCTGTCTGGGAAAGGCGATGTTTTTGGGCTTTTTGTTGCCCTGAATGTCCTCTACGCTGATGTTGTAGCGTCTTGCCACAATCTCCTGAATGAGCTGTGGTGTCAGAGGCGCCTGGGCGTTTTCGCTGTAAACATCCCGCAGGGTTTTTTCTGTGAGCGCCAGTGTGATTTCCTGATTTGTCAGGGTTGCGTAAGCCACGATGCGGGTCAGCGCCCCTTCCAGTTCACGGATGTTGGATACGATATTTTTCGCGATGTAGGCCATGACTTCGTCGGGCACATGGAGGTTGTCACGATCTGCTTTTTTCCGCAGGATGGCAATTCTTGTTTCATAGTCAGGGGGCTGAATATCTGCGATGAGGCCCCATTCGAAACGGCTGCGCAGACGGTCTTCCAGTGTTTTGATTTCCTTGGGCGGACGGTCGGAAGAAATGATGATTTGTTTGTTGGATTCATACAGCGCATTAAATGTATGGAAAAATTCTTCCTGTGTCCCTTCTTTTTTGGAAATAAACTGAATATCGTCGATGAGCAGCACGTCAATGTTCCGGTATTTGTTGCGGAATTCCTCGTTTTTGTTGTTCTGGATGGACAGGATCAGCTCGTTGGTGAAGGTTTCGCTGGTTACGTAAAGCACCTTCGCCGCCGGATTCTTATCCAATATAAAATGGGCAATGGAATGCATCAGGTGGGTTTTGCCCAGACCGGAGTTTCCGTACAAAAATAAAGGGTTATAGGCTTTTGCGGGAGATTCCGCAACGGCAAGGGATGCCGCGTGAGCCATACGGTTGCTGTTGCCCACCACGAAAGAGCTGAATACATATTTGGGATTCAGATTCCGCGCCACATCGCCGCTTTCTTCTTTTTTCACTTCTGCTGTGGTATGGACGGGAGTTTTTTCCCCTTCGGTCAGGATGACGATGTCGTAATTGATGCCCGTCACGTTCTTCAGAGCGCTGCGAATGAGGGTCAGATGACGTTTTTCCAGAATTTCCTTGCATACGTTGTCACTGACCTGCAGCAGAAAACGGCTGCCGTCGATGCCCACAGGCACAATGGGCAGAATCCATGTTTCAAAACCGATGGATGAGGAAATTTCCTGTTCGATGAGCTTCAAAGCCGCGTTCCAAGATTGGTTGATGTCCATAACAATCCTCCTATTACATTTCTTTTTCAAAAATCCGATGCAAAATGCTGTGGATAACCCATTGGTTTGCCCACAGTCCCCTGTTTTTTCCCTGTGTATGGACAACACATTTCGCTTTTTATACACAGCGGTGTGGAAAAACAGTCCTGATGTTTTGCACAATCCCGAAAAAATGGAAATTTCGGTCTTTTGCTGCAAACCATATTTTTTTCATCCGCAGAAAATCCACAGCTCACAAAAGTTATACACAGGGTTATCAACAGCTTGTGGATAACTTTCCGAAACAAGGCGTGGAAATTGTGGAATAGCTGAAAAAAAGGACAAAAATCCTGCCGCTGTCGTCAAAGGGAGCCCCTTTTTTTCAAGTTCCGCCAATGCAGGACGGTTTTTTTCGGCAAATTTTCAGACAAAAAAACAGCTCTCTGTTTCCCTTTTGGTATTCGGTACGTCAAGACAGCTGCCTGCCGCGGAGGCACATCTCATTTTGATTCTGTCTTTCAGTATAACAAAAGTTATCCACAACCGCAATGAAAAAATGGACTGAATTGTGGAAAAGTCAGATTTTCACCAAAAAAACAAATGGCACAACTTGTGATTTTTTTGTCAAAAAAACGGAAAATCACACAAAAACAGCAGTCCGTTTTTTGATAGTCCATATTTTTTCTGTATTTTTTATAAAATCAGAACACAGAGAAAAAATCGGGTTAATTACAATATATAGAACAAAAAGTCCCAAAGAGTTCCAAATGTACTTTTTTTTGGTATGGATTTTCGTACAATTTTTTGTGGAAAATGGAAAAAAAGCCGTAAATTCCCTTTGTAGCGGATATTTTTTTCTTGACGGGGACTTGCTTTTTCACTATAATAGTAGCAGTGCTCGTAAAAAGGGCGTTAAAACCCTGCAAGGACAAAGGAGGTGCATGTGCAATGAAAATGACATTTCAGCCCAAGAAAAGACAGAGAAGCAGAGAACACGGCTTCAGAAAAAGAATGAGAACTGCAAACGGCAGAAAAGTGCTGGCTGCAAGAAGAAGAAAAGGCAGAAAAGTACTGTCCGCATAATTTTCGATGATACCAAGAGTAAATTAAGGCCGCAGAATGTGGCCTTTTGTTCGTCATTGGAAAAAATTTTTTTAGGCAAATCGGGAAGGGAGCTGGATGACCATGCTTTTTACACAATCCCTGAAAAAGAATTTTCAGTTTCGCTATGTATATCATAAGGGCAGATCTTTTGCCAATCGCCGTCTGGTGATGTATATCATCAAAAACGGTACGGCGGAAAACCGTCTGGGCATTTCCGTCAGCAAAAAAGTCGGCAAGAGTGTTGTCCGCTCCCATGTGACCCGCCTGATCCGGGAAAGCTACCGCAGTATGGAAGCAGAGCTCAAGCGTGGCTATGACATCGTGGTCATTGCCCGTGTATCCTGCAATGAGGCTTCTTATTGGGAAGTGCGGGATTCTCTGCGTCATTTGATGAAAAAACATAATTTCTTCTGCCCGGAGGAAGCGGAAAAAAAGTGAGATGATATGTTCGTATGGTAAAAAAAGTATTTTTGTTTCTCATTCGTTTGTATCAGCTGGGGATCTCCCCTTATATCGGGCCCCATTGCCGTTTTACCCCCACCTGTTCCAGATACGCCTATGAAGCCATCCAGAAGTATGGTGCCTTAAAGGGCGGCTATCTTGCGGTGCGGCGGTTATTGAAGTGCCATCCTTTTCATGAAGGCGGCTATGATCCGGTGCCTTGATTTTTTTGTTTGATTGCGCTGATGAAAAGTGCAGAAAAATTCTCATGTTTGGTGTTGTAAGGAGGCAAAAAAGTGAATGAATTGATGTTGTTGTCCACCATGCGTATGGTGCGAGAACCGGGTATTTTCGAACCCATTGCCATCGTTCTTGGCAAAATCTATAACATGCTCTTTAACGGCATTTACGGCAGTGTCAGTGCAGGCGCGCTGGGGATTGCCATCATCGTTTTTACATTAATCGTGAAACTTATCTTGTTCCCTCTGATGATGAAGCAGCAGAAGTCTTCCTTTAAGATGCAGCAGCTTCAGCCGGAGATGAACAAAATCAGAGATAAATACAAAGGCAAGACCGACACCATGTCTCAGCAGAGAATGGCGCTGGAATTGCAGGACTTCCAGAAGAAAAACGGCGTACACCTCATGGGCGGCTGCCTGCCTATGCTGATCCAGCTTCCTATCCTGTACGCACTGTACTACATCTTCCAGAACGCTTATGTTTACGTTGATGTCATCGGCAACAACTACACAGACATCGCCAACGCCATTATCCAGATTCCTGCGGCGCTGCGTATGGAAGCTTTCACACCTTTTGCACAGAACCTGGTAGATACTTATAAAAGTCTGGGCACCATTGACCTGAGCAATGTCAATGACGTTGTTATGCTGGTAGCAAATATCAAAGCAGACGACTGGAACACCATTTTGGCTACACTGGGTGACAGCGGCAATGCACTGCTGCCTCTGCTGGATACCAAAAACAATATCGAAACATTCCTGACCATTCCGCTGGTAAGTAAGTGTGGTCTGAGTTTCCCTAGCATTATTGTGCCCATTGTGGCAGGCGTGACCACATTCCTGCAGTCTAAAGTCATGACATCCCTGATGAACACCACCGCAAGCGCGGAAAACGATCAGGCAGCAGCCATGACACAGAGCATGAACAAAATGATGCTGTATTTCATGCCCATCATGATGGCATTCTTCTGTCTGCAGGTTCCTGCAGGTCTGGGCGTATACTGGACAATCAGTAACATCTTCGGTATTCTGCAGCAGATCTTCCTGCAGAAATTCTACAAAAAGAAACTGGCTGAGGGGGCGTTGTAAGAAATGGACGAAATCAGAAAATCCGGTAAGACCATCGACGAAGCCGTTGCAGCTGCACTGGCAGAACTGCAGGCGGAAAAAGACGAGGTTACCATTACCGTTATTGAAGAAGGCTCCAAAGGCTTTCTGGGCATGTTCGGCGGCAAAGATGCCGTTGTACTGGTAAAGAAAAACTTCAATCCCGAAAAAGCGGCAGAAAACTTCCTGCGCGAAGTATTCCTGTCCATGGGACTGATCATCAAAATCGAAACAAAAATGCAGGATAAACACCTGCTGGTTGACCTGACTGGTGACGATATGGGGATTCTCATCGGTAAAAGAGGTCAGACACTGGACGCTCTGCAGTACCTGGTAAATCTGGTTGTCAACAAAAACAGTGCGTCTTACATCAGCGTGATGCTGGATACAGAAAACTACCGCCAGAGAAGAAAAGAAACACTGGAAACACTGGCGTTCAACCTGGCGAAAAAGGTAAAACACACCAGAAAAAATGTGGTGCTGGAACCTATGAACCCTTATGAAAGAAGAATCATTCATTCCACATTGCAGAATGACCGCTATGTGACAACATTCAGTGAAGGGAAAGAACCTTTCCGTAATGTGGTCATTGCCCTGAAAGGCAAAAACGGTCAGCCCAAAGATTCCAGAAAAATGGAACGGGGCGAAAGACACGAAAGAGCGGAAAGAATGGAAAAAGCAGAAGCATAAACTTACAAAAGAAGGCGACCAAAGGGGATACCCTGCGGACGCCTTTTTCTACAGATATGAGAAAAGAAAGGGGATTTATCTATGCTGCAGCAGGCAAATTTTCTGGACGACATCATTGCTGCCATCTCCACACCACTGGGCAGCGGCGGCATCGGCATCGTCCGCATGAGCGGGAATGGCTGCATCGCTTTGGCGGACACCATTTTCCAGGGCAAAAAGAAACTGACGGAAAAACCCAGCCACACCCTTTCCTATGGGAAGATTACCGACGGTCCCGACGGGGAAGTCATTGACGAAGTGCTGGTTTCTGTCATGAAAGCCCCCCATACCTACACAAAAGAGGACATCGTGGAAGTGAACTGTCACGGTGGTTTTTTGGTGACCCAGCGTGTCTTGCAGGCACTGCTCAACGCTGGCGCCAGACTGGCAGAACCGGGGGAATTTACAAAACGCGGCTTCCTCAACGGTCGTATCGACCTGACCCAGGCGGAAGCCATCATTGACCTGATTCAGTCCAAAACAGAATTGTCCCGTCAGGCGGCTGTGAATCAGCTGGAAGGCAGACTGAAAACAGAAGTCCGTCAGATGCGTCAGGAAATCATTGACATGATTGCTTCCATCGAAGCTGTCATTGACTATCCAGATTACGACATCGAAGAAGAAACTTACGATTCCATGGAGAAGGGCGCAAAGAAACTCCTTGCCCGCATGGAAAAACTGCTGGCAGGGGCAGACAGAGGGAAAATCCTTCGGGAAGGCTTGCAGACTGTTATCGTGGGCAAGCCAAACGTAGGCAAATCCTCTCTGCTGAACTGGTTCTTGGAAGAAGACCGCGCCATTGTTACAGACATTCCCGGTACCACTCGTGATACCGTGGAGGAATATATCAACATCGACGGCATCCCCGTCAAAATCGTAGACACCGCAGGTATCCGTGAAACAGGGGACGTAGTGGAAAAAATGGGCGTGGAAAAATCCAAAGCCTATGCGGAACAGGCAGACCTGATTCTCATGATGCTGGATGCCTCCCGTCCGCTGGAAGCAGAGGATAGAGAAATTTTGTCCTTCATCGATGGAAAACACAGCATCGTTATGCTGAATAAATCCGATTTGGAACAGAAACTTTCTCTGGAAGAACTGGAACAGTTCGTGCCAAAGGAACAGATTCTGTTCGTTTCCGTCAAAGAAAACACTGGTTTTGATGCCCTCATTGACGCCATCAAGACATTGTTCTTCAGCGGTCAGACCGCAACAGCAGATGATGTGCTGCTGGGCAATACCCGTCATAAAAATGCGCTCTATCAGGCAAAAGAAGCCATGGAACGCTGCCTTGTGACCATTGGCACCCGTATGCCCGAGGATTTCATTTCCATGGACTTGCAGGACGCCAGCCGGGCATTAGGGGAAATCACCGGCGACGTAGCCGATGAGGAAATCATCGACCGCATCTTCACCAAATTCTGTTTGGGAAAATAAAGGAAAGAAGGTAGAAACATATGAACCCATCTGGACAGGATAACGTACTGGGTACGGCAAATGTCAAAACATTATTAAGACAGTTAGCCATTCCTGCTATCACCGCGCAGGTGGTCAATGTGCTTTATAATGTGGTTGACCGTATGTATATCGGGCATATTCCTGACATTGGGGCATTGGCATTAACAGGAGTAGGGGTCTGCATGCCCATTATCATGCTCATCACAGCCTTTGCGGCGCTGGTGAGTATGGGCAGCGCCCCCCGTGCTTCCGTCCTCATGGGGAGAGGCGATAACGAAGAAGCACATTATACATTGGGCAACAGCTTTATCATGCTCATCATCATCGCATTGATACTGACGGTATTTTTCCGCAGATTTGCAGAGCCTCTTCTCATGGCATTCGGCGCCAGTGAAAACACCATCGGCTATGCCATGGACTATATGCGCATTTATACGCTGGGTACCATTTTCGTACAGTTTGCCTTGGGTCTGAATGCTTTCATCACCGCACAGGGCTTTGCCAAAATCAGTATGGCCACCGTTGTCATTGGTGCCATCATCAATATCGTACTTGACCCCATTTTCATTTTCGGTTTCCATATGGGGGTCAAAGGTGCGGCGCTGGCTACCATCATTTCTCAGGCGGTTTCCGCTATCTGGGTACTGCGCTTTTTGACAGGGAAGAAAACCATACTGAAACTGCAGAAAAAGTATTTCCGCCTGCGCGGCTCCGTAGT
The DNA here is from genome assembly GCF_900142265.1 of Anaerotignum lactatifermentans DSM 14214. Taxonomy (GTDB): domain Bacteria; phylum Bacillota; class Clostridia; order Lachnospirales; family Anaerotignaceae; genus Anaerotignum; species Anaerotignum lactatifermentans. The sequence goes on from NZ_FRAH01000004.1 coordinate 98,917, forward strand.
GGGACCTTGTCTGCTGCTGGGCATGTCCCCATTCATCATGCAGGCAACGGAAAGCGCCATCAGCGTTTGCTTCAATTCCTCTCTGTATCGTTATGGCAGCGACATTGCCGTAGGTGCTATGAGTATTTTGACCAGCATCATGCAGTTTTCCATGCTGCCCCTCCAGGGCTTTACCCAGGGGGCACAGCCTATTACAGGGTATAATTTCGGCGCCGGCAACGCGGACCGTGTGCGTCAGACTTTCCGCCTGCTGCTGCGGTATTGTTTGACTTATTCTCTGATACTGTGGGCAATCTGTATGGCGGTTCCTCGTTTGATTCCGTCTATGTTTACCAATAACGAGGAATTACTGAGTTATACCGCTTGGGCACTGCGGCATTATATGGCACTCTCTGGCATTTTCGGCATCCAGATTGCTTGCCAGCAGACTTTCATTGCCATTGGCAACGCCAAAACATCCCTGTTCTTGGCAGTTTACAGAAAGATTATCCTGCTCATTCCTTTGATTTATATCCTGCCTGCCATTTTGGAGCAGAAAGACAGAGCCGTTTTTCTGGCGGAACCCGTGGCAGACTTCATCGCTGTGACCACCACAGCCATTATGTTCGCTTACCAGTTTAAGAACGCCATGAAAAAACTGGAGGCTGGCAAAAAGCCCGCAGAGGCGTAAAATATGTTTTTTTTTGGAGAAACCCTCGAAAATCCTTGCATTCCGGGGGTTTTTCTCATAAAATGGTACAATGGAAATTCATGTGGAAGTAAATAAACTCCAAATAGAGGTGAAAATAGATCATGTACGAAGCAGAAACCATAGATATTGCCGTTGTGGGCGGCGGTCATGCAGGCTGTGAAGCCGCATTGGCAACAGCCAGACTGGGTATGGAAACGGTGATGTTTGCCATCAGTCTGGACAGCATTGCCATGATGCCCTGCAACCCCTCCATCGGCGGCAGCTCCAAAGGCCATCTTGTCCGCGAAATCGACGCATTGGGCGGCGAAATGGGCAAGAATATCGATAAGACCTATATCCAGACCAAAATGCTCAATACAGGCAAAGGTCCCGCTGTGTACTCTCTGCGGGCACAGGCGGACAAAACAAGATACCATGAGGAAATGAAACATACCTTGGAGAAAACCCCTCATCTGCGCATCAAGCAGGCGGAAATCTCCGAAATCCTCATGGAAGACAATAAGGTGGTAGGCGTTGTCACTGCCAGCGGTGCCATTTACCGCTGTAAAGCGGCTGTGCTCTGCATGGGCACTTATATGAAAAGCCGCTGCCTGACAGGGGACTGCATCACCGAAAGCGGACCCAATAACCTGATGCCTGCTACAAAACTGAGCCAGAATTTGCTGGATATGGGCATCCGTCTGTTCCGTTTCAAAACAGGCACACCTGCCCGTATGAACCGGAACTCTCTGGACTTCAGCAAAATGCAGCCCCAGTACGGCGACCCTGATATCGTGCCTTTCTCCTTTGAAAACACACCGGAAGGCATCGCCAGAGAACAGGATTTGTGCTGGCTCACTTACACCAACGAAAAGACCCATCAGGTCATCCGGGACAATCTCCATCGTTCTCCCTTGTTTGGCGGCTTGATTGAAGGCACAGGTCCTCGTTATTGCCCGTCCATCGAGGATAAAGTGGTGCGTTTTGCCGATAAGGAACGCCACCAGCTCTTCGTAGAGCCGGAAGGGGAAAACACCGAAGAAATGTATATTCAGGGTATGTCTTCCTCTTTGCCGGAGGATGTGCAGATTGCCATGTACCGTACCATTCCCGGTCTGGAAAACTGCGAAATCACCCGTTTTGCATATGCCATTGAGTATGACTGTATCGACGCTACCCAGCTGAAGCTTTCTCTGGAATTTAAGGACTATCACGGTCTCTTTTCCGCTGGTCAGTTCAATGGCTCCTCCGGCTACGAAGAAGCGGCTGCACAGGGGCTTATGGGCGGTATCAACGCCGTTCGTTATATCCAGCAGAAAGAACCCATCATCTTGCAGCGTTCCGACGGTTATATCGGCGTCCTCATTGACGACCTCATCAGCAAAGGCAGCAAAGAGCCTTACCGTATGATGACATCCCGTGCGGAATTCCGTCTGCTTCTCCGTCAGGATAACGCAGACCAGCGTCTGACTCCCATCGGTCATGAAATCGGTTTGATTTCCGATGAACGTTATGAAGCATTGCTGGAAAAAGAACGCCAGACAGAAGCGGAAATCGAAAGGGTGAAAGCCCTGACCATCACCCCTGCCAAAGAAACACTGGAACTGTTGGAACAGTACGGCAGTACCCCCATCAAGTCCGGTTTCAAACTGGCAGACCTTATCAAACGTCCCGAACTGGATTATGAAAAACTGGCGCCCTTGGATAAGGAACGCCCCGAATTGCCTGCCCCTGTACGGGAACAGGTGAATATCCAGATCAAATACGAAGGCTATATCAGCCAGCAGCTCAAACAGGTGGAACAGTTCAAGAAACTGGAAAACCGTCTGCTGCCGGAAGATTTGGACTACGAAACCATTCAGGGGCTTCGACTGGAAGCCCGTCAAAAACTCAATGCCATTCGTCCCCGTTCCATGGGTCACGCTTCCCGTATCACAGGCGTTTCCCCGGCGGACATTTCCGTTCTGCTCATTTATATGGAACAGCACAAACGTAATGGCTGAGAAATGAAGGAGGGGAAGAAATATGTTCTTTCTTTCATGGAACGGCAAACCCATGCCGAAACCACAGGGCAGGAAACTGTTTCTGCCCGTCAATCATAAAGCCTTTCGGCTGGAGGATGCGGTGCTTTCCGCAAGGAAATCCCCGTTTTTCTCTCTGGTCAGCCCAAAAGGCACACTCCTTGCCTTTCTCCATGCCCTGAAACAGGAGGGCACAGAGGAAGCGAGAGGGTATTTGTCCAGCGCCATCAGCGGTGCGGACTTGGAAGAAATCAAAGGGGTTTTTGCCCATGCGGAAAAATATCGCTTTTTCGTGAAGGAAACAGGGGAGCGTATGCGTACCCTGTCCCTTGCGGCGGCGGGAGAAAAGGAAGTCATTTCCGTCGGCATGGTGGCAGAGCCTGACGACTTTGGCAAATGGAAAATCTATTGTATCGAAAAGGAGTAGCTTATGGAACATAAGGTATTGTTACAGGAAAGCTGTGAAAAAATGGGCGTGACCCTGACAGAAGAAATGGCATCACAGTTTATGACATATCTGTCCCTGCTGCTGGAATGGAATGAGAAAATGAACCTCACCGCCATTACAGACAAAAAAGACGTGGTGCAGAAACACTTTGTGGATTGCCTGAGCATCCTGCCCCATTTGTCATTGACCGGACAGGAAAAGATCATCGACGTAGGTACAGGGGCAGGTTTCCCCGGTATCCCCGTGAAAATTGCCTGTCCTCAGGTAGAAATGACCCTGCTGGACTCTTTGCAGAAACGCATTGGCTTTCTGGAAGAAGTGGGCAGTCAGCTCCATCTTTCCGGTGTAATTTATGTTCATAGCCGGGCGGAAGATGGCGGTCAGAACCCTGATTATCGGGAACAGTTCGACCTGTGCGTGTCCAGAGCCGTGGCAAATCTGGCAGTCCTTGCGGAATTCTGCCTGCCTTTCGTGAAAGTAGGCGGCAGACTGGCGGCACTGAAAGGTCCTGATGCCCTCAGAGAAATCGACGAAGCCCAAGGCGCCCTGAAAAAACTGGGGGGCAAAGTGGCAGAAGTCATGGATGTGGAAATCCCTTTCACAGACCTACAGCATAAACTGGTCATCATCGAAAAGACCGCGCCTACACCCAAGGCATACCCCAGAAAAGCAGGAAAAATCAATAAAAACCCACTGAAATAAGAAAATGCAATCAAAAAATTAAAATGATGTTGACAGGGTGTCGACTTTTTCGGCACCCTGTGAAAAAAGCAGGCTTTCTGTCGAGAGTCTGCTTTTTTTGTTGTACGGTTTTTGAGGATGGGTAATCCTTCTGTGCTAAAATGTGGAAAAAGGGAGTTTGCTGCTGTCTGGAACAGAAAAAAAACCCCTTTTTACAGACTTTGGCAGAACAGAAGGAGTGTTTGTATGGAAGTATTGAAATTTCCCGAAATGCGGTTGAAAAAAGATGCGGTGGTATACCAGATTCCCATAGAAAAAATCCGTTCCAATCCCTATCAGCCCCGACGCTATTTCCAGCGGGCAGCACTGGAGGAGCTTTCCGCCTCCATCCGGGAGTATGGCATTTTGCAGCCCTTAACGGTGCGGAAAATGAGCGGCGGTTCTTATGAATTGGTAGCGGGGGAGCGCAGGCTTCGGGCTGCGGAACTGGCTGGGCTGGAAACGGTGCCGTGTCTGCTGGTGCAGGTCAATGAGTATGACAGCGCCATGCTGGCGTTATTGGAGAATATCCAGCGGCAGAATCTGTCTTTTCTGGAGGAAGCGGAAGGCTATCGGAATTTGATGGAGGACTATGGTTTGACACAGGAAGAATTGGCTTCTAAGCTCTCCAAAAGCCAGTCTTTCATTGCCAATAAACTGCGGATACTGAAACTGGAAGACCCCTTGAAGCGGCTTTTAGTAGAAAATAACTTCACGGAACGTCACGCCCGTGCACTGCTGAAACTGCCAGATGAAGAAACCAGAACGGTGGTGCTGGAGCAGATGATCCGGGAGGAATTGAACGTCCGCAAGACAGAAGAATTGGTGGCAGATACCTTGGAGAAAATGCGTGCCAAAGCCATGGCGGAGAAACAGGAACAGAAAGAAAAACGCTGTGTCACGGATTTCCGCCTGTTTACCAATACCATCAAACAGTCTGTGGAGGTCATCCGCCGGGCAGGAGTGGATGTGGTTTATGAGGATGAGGAACAGGAAGATGGGTGCCAGATCACCATTCGGATTCGGAAGAAAGAGTGATAGGGAAAAGCGCTAAGCTGCTGTTTTTGGCACAGCGCACGGTGTAAGCGGTGCCCCCTGTTTCTTTTTCCAGATAGTAAATGATTCCATGGCTTTGGCTGACCATATAGCGGTTGCGGGCATAAAAACAGCCGGGGTAGTAGGTTTCAGATAGATAAGTCAGGCTGTTTGCCTTTGCCGCTATTTCTTTCCACATGGACGGCAGGTAGTGATAGGGAAAAACAATTTCCAGTTGGATTTCGGGATAGGTATTTTGATGTGCCAAGAGGGTTTTTGCCGCCAAAAAGTCAAATCCTTTTGCGCCTCCGCAGAGAAAACGGCGATACCCTTTTTCTATGCAGTCAGCAATGATTTTGTGCAGTTCTTTTTCCAGAAGGGGGATTTTTTTGGGATATAGTTCTCTGTGCCCAGAAAAACAGCATGTTTTTGTTTTCAATGAAATCACCTCATATTTATAGTAACTATTTATATAGTGATAATCAATAATTAAAATAGAATAGATTACGATATAAATGGATATAGATTTTTAGAGAAGATATAGATAGCATAGTCCTAGAGGTGAAGCATATGGAAGAAAAGTCCATTTTGATACAGCGGAAATACGGCGCCGTCCGTCTGCGTTTGGCAGAGATCATGGACAGCCGTGGTATGACCCGCAACCAACTGAGCCGTTTGACAGGCACCCGCTATGAAGTCATCCACAAGTGGTATGGCGGCAAGGTGGAAAAACTGGATCTGGATGTTTTGGCACGGATTTGCTATGTGCTGGATTGTGAAGTTTCTGACCTGTTGGTTTATGAAGAAGCGGAAGAATAATAAACGTAAGCCGGTATATTTTCATGGAAGAACACCGGCTTTTTTATTTATTTTCTTCAGAAAATATGAAGTTTTTTATTTACATAATATAAAGAATATGATTTGGATTACAGAAGGGTGTGTCTTTGACATGCGGACACATTCTAATGAACAATCACCACATTACTTGATTTCTGGGGCAGTTTTCAGAGGAAAATAATGCCAATAAAAACAGGAAAGCCGGAATCCTTTTTATGCAAGGAATCCGGCTATATTTGTTTTCTTATGATACAGCCCCCAAAAATCAGATGGGACTGTCAAAAGTCTGATGGAGTTTCATATAGGAAGCGGAAGCCGTAGCTGCCAGAATGTTGTCACGTTCCAGCCAAGCTTCTGCTGTCATGCTGTGGATGGTTCTGCCCAGATGGGACATCTGCACTTTGTAATGGATGACGTCGTTGGGCATAACGGGCTTCAAGAATGTGGTATGGATGGTCACTGTGGAAACCATATGCTGTTTTGCGAAATAATGGGACAGCAGACCAAAGGACACATCAAAGTTTGTTGCCATAATGCCGCCGTGGAGCCCTTTTTCCGGGTTCAGCTGCCAATCCTCTACGGTAAAGGCAAACTCTGCAGACTTTTCTTCGAAATTGCATGCCACCAGTCTGGGTTTGAGCAGTTTTAAAACGCTGTCTTTCAGCAACGGAAATTCCGGGTCAGAAAGCTGACTGAGCCATGCTTCCATATTCTCCTGTGAGGAGGTTTCTTCGCTTAAGTAGATCATAGGTCGATTCCTTTCTTTTGTTTAGATTTCTGTTTTGACTTTATGGTGGAGAATCTTGAATGTGGCTGTTGCAGTGGCAGCCAGTTCTCCTGTGCTTTTCAGATATACTTTTCCTTCCAGTGTCACAAGACTGCGGCCGAAGGACTTGATTTTGCTGTGGAACACCATGGTATCGCCCATACGGATGGGGCGAACAAACGTGGAGGACAGGCTGACGGTGGTCAGCACATTGGGGTATGCGTAGTAATGGCAGAGCATCCCCAAAGAGGTGTCAAAACCAGTGATGATGATGCCGCCGTGGACCATGCTCTGGGGGTTCAGTTCCCATTCCAGCGCTTCATATTCCATCACGGCTTCTCCTGCCTGAAAATCGCAGGATACGAATTTGGGTTCCAGTTTGGCAATGGCGCCTTCCCGCAGACGGGAAGAATTGGGGGTCACTGCCTGATGGTACCATTCTTCCATTTGGGTCTGTGACAGACCGGGCAGTTCATTGAAGTTCAAATCAAAAACATCCTTTCCATTCCTTTTTTCCTTTGTTGGTCTGAAGGCTCACATGGCTTTGCGCTCCAGATCTTCTTCACTCAAAAAATCTTTCAGGATCTGGCCAAATGCCTTGCTGTTTTCCATGTGGGGCAGGGCAGCCGTATCCTCAAAGAGCATAAATTCCCCTTTTTCCTGTAAATTTTCGGCTTCTTCCAGATAAACGGCACTGTTGCGTACATTCCGCTCTCCCCAAATCAGCAGGAAGGGCAGAGAAAGAGAAGCAAAAGCCTGTTTGGTATCGGCGGCGGCAAAGCGGGTCACATAACCGGCATAGCTAGCCTGTGCGCCTTTGCCGTAGCGTGCGTTTTGTTTCAGGTTTTTCACGAAGTCCACCGGCATACGTTCTTTCTGGTAAAAGAGTTCTTCCGCCAGAAGCCGCAGGGCTTTTTTGGATGTGCCGTCCAGAAATGCCTGAGTGCCGATGACAGGCGACAGCAGTTTTTTCAGCTGCTGGGTATCATTGGGTGTGGCAAATCCTCTGCCGATGCCTTCGGGAGAGATGAGCACCATCTTTTCCAGATCTTCCGGGTAAAGCATGGACAGCACCAGAGCGATGTCTGCGCCGCCGTTGGCAGCAGCAAGAGCAACGGGCTTTCCGATGACATCCGAAAGGAAGCTGTGAAGGGCTTTGGCGTACTGATAAGCTGTCCAGGGCTTGGTGGGCTTGTCGGACTGACCGTAGCCCGGCAAATCTACGGTGTATACCCGAAAATCTTTTGCCAGCTTTTCGATCTGGGGGCGCCATTCCCGTCTGGATGCCCCGGGATGGAGGCTGTGGAGCAGTACCACAGGACGACCATAACCAAAACGTTCATATGCCATAGAAACCCCGTCGGGGGTGGTGTAGCTTTCAAAAGGTGTTTTATCTCCCTTGCGGGATGCCCGATGCAGACTGATGCGCTGATAAAGGATAAGTCCGGCGGCAGTGATGCCGGCAGAGGCAAAGAGAGGGAGAGAAAGTTTCCGAATGGCTTTTTGAATCATCGTGTTACCTCCTTTTTTTCTTTTCAGCAAATTAAAAAAATCCCATTACTATTATTATGAACCGAAATCGTGCATTTGAAAAGAGGTAGTTTCATAAGAAAGATGGAAGTTTCATAAGATAGTATGAAGATTTTTGTTTCTGGAGGGGAAGGGCGGATGGAAGGGTTTCTGGTGCTGGCAGGACAGCTGTTTCTCATTGTGTGTATCCAGTCGGTGCTGGAAGTGGCAGCGGCAGACCGTTTCCAGAACCATCTGCAAAAAGTCATTTCTCTGGCGGCATACCTGGCGGCGCTGGTGTTGGTGCTGCGGTTCATGGACGGGTATTTGCTGGATATGCTCCAAAGACTGGCAAGAGGGCTGTAAAGATGGGTTCATGCCCAAATCATAGAAAAATAAAAAAGCTGGAATCCTCGGATTGAACTGCACCCCATTTGTTAGACAGTATGATATACTGAATAACAAGTGGGGTGATTTTTATGCCAAAAGGAGTACCAAATAAACGATATACACCAGAATTCAAGCAACTGGTGGTAGAAACGATGCGGGAAGAAGGTCTAAGTCTCGGTGAAACCATGGCAACCTTTTACTATCATTTGAAGCGAATGGAAAATTTAGACAAATATCAAGAGGTAAAAGAAGAAATCAAGACAATCTACCACGAAAACAAAGGTCGATACGGCTATCGTCGTATTACGGCAGAACTGCACAATCGTGGATTTCATTTAAATCATAAGACGATTCAGCGGCTTATGAAGCAGCTGGGTCTAATTTGCCGTGTCAGAGCTAAGAAATATCGTTCTTACAAGGGGGAAGTTGGCAAAATTGCGCCAAATTTGCTGCAGCGGGATTTCTATGCGGAAAAACCAAATCAGAAATGGGGTAACAGATGTTACAGAATTCAGTCTGTTCGGGCAAAAACTGTATCTGTCCGCCCTTCTGGATTTACACAGCAGTTATCTGATCAGTTATACCATTTCAGAACGTCCTGTTTTAAGGATGGTAACCAGTATGTTGGATAAAGCTTTTGAAACCATACCGAATGGAACGGGTCTGATTCTCCATTCCGACCAAGGATGGCAATATCAAAACAAGTATTATCGCCAGATACTCAAACAAAAAGGCATCCGCCAGAGTATGAGCCGAAAGGGTAACTGTCTGGACAATGCTGTCATGGAAAATTTCTTTGGATTGCTCAAGAGCGAACTTCTCTATCTTCAACAGTTTCAATCTATGGAACATTTCAAGCAGGAACTGGTGGAATATTTAGATTATTATAATAACCATCGAATCAAAGCAAAGTTAGAGGGCTTGCCACCTGCAATTTACAGACAACAAGCCCTTCTGGCTTCTTAAACAATTTTAATTTGAAAATATTGTCTAACTTTTTGGGTTCAGTTCAATTAAGGATTTCAGCTTTCTTTGTTATTTATCAAGGGCGCAGTGATACAGGATTCTGTTGTCTGCGTCATAAATGGATACGGAAACATCCTGTGTATGCATCAAAAATGCGTTGGATGTATCATCCATATGTTCCTTCGATTCATTTATCATATAATACCCGTTTTCGATTTCAGGGATCAAAGGCATGCCTTCTTCATCAGTCAGCGGTGTACCCAGGTAATCGCTGTCGTAAACACCATAAACGAGATTTTGTGTATCCTCGTCCAGGGGCAGGGGTCTCCATACGCCTTTTTCCTGGATTTTTTCCAGAAAAGCGTCATCTGAGAACTGCAGTGTGGTACAAGAAGTGCCCTGACCGCGGAATGCACCGTGATCCTTGTAAGTAACGGAAAATTCCTGGGCGGGAATTTCCGCATCCATCTGTTCTGCGGCAACCTGTGCTGCGCTGGCGGAATGACAGCCTGCCAGTGTGACTGTTGCCAGAATTGCAAAAAGAGGCAGATGGAGTTTCATAATATCTCCTCCGTTTCAAAATATTCAATGCGATGCATATCATATCATACTTTGTGGCGGAAAGCCAGTATATTTCTTTAGAATAACGGGAAATGCGGTGTTTTTTCGAAAAAACATTCTCTTTGTTCCGTGAAACTGCATCTTTTTTCATACAGAAAAAAAGACGCTTCCCCTTGGAAAGGAGAGGCGTCTTTTCATCAGGTATCCAGCACCAGATAATACAATGTGCGGTTGTCAGCGTCATAAACCGCTAAATCGAAGTTGAAGGAGCCGCGCTTCATAATGTTTGGCTTCTCTGCGGCTTGTGAGTTCCGGTCTTTCAGCAGGTAATACCCCTTTTCGATGGGCGGCACAAAGGGTTCCTGTGTTTCGGGGTCATCAAGATAATTGCCGTACAGGAGCTGATTGACAGCTTCATCCGGTGGAAAAGCCTGCCATGTGCCTGCTGCTTCGATTTCTTCCAGCAAAGCATCGTCGGAAAACTGGATGATGGTGCAGGTGGTGCCGTCCCCGTGGAATCCGTGGTCGTCATAGGTGGAAACCAATTCCCCTGCGGAAAGGTCTATGCCGGTGCCGAAAGCGGCTTTTCGCACAGCCGCGCTTTCCTCCGTATTTACAGGGGTCTGGAAGGTGAATAGAGCCAAAAAGAGCACAGTGATAGCACGGAAAAACAGCATAAAAATCCCTCCATTTCTGCAAGCTTTTAGGTATCCAGTTTGTAGTAGTATAACGTCCGGTTGTCTGCGTCATATACGCTGAGGGTGAAGTTATAAGAAGAACGCTCCAGCAGGTCTGGATTTTCCTTTGCCTGACTGTGGCGGTCTTCCAGCAGATAATACCCCTTTTCCATGGGCGGAATCAGCGGTTCTTCTGGGGAATCCTTCCCTGTGACGCAGGGATAAATGGCGTATTCGTCTGTGTAGACACCGTAAAGGAGCGTTTTTACCGTTTCATCCGGCGGAAAAGGCTTCCAGAGATTGGGCTGCTGCTGGATGCGCTGGAGAAAGGCATCATCCTCAAAGGTGATGACCGTGCAGGATTTGCCGTCCCCTTGAAAACCGCTGTGGGTATCAAAAGACGACACCACTTCGCCGCCGGAAAGGCTGGTATGCAGATCTCTGCCAATGACCGAAGTGGGCTGTAAGCTGTAGCTGAGGATGAGAATGCTGGCTGCACAGGCAAAGAGCACCCCGTCCCGCAATGTATACCGCATAGGTTCACTTCCCTTCAGAAATTTCTGTTGGTTTCAAGTTTTCCATTTTTTCTTTCAGCTCTGCCACTTCTTTCTCCAACGCGTCCATGCGTTTTTTTCTGGGAAAAGATATGGCTCACCAAAGCTGTGGATGCCAATGCCAGCAGAGGAGGCAGGATCAGAAGCATACCGCTCGTCAGCGGAATCATGAGAGCCAGTGCGAAAAATACCCCTGTACTCAGAAGAAACAGGAAAAAGCGAGAAGGAAAATCCATCATATCACCTCGTTTGATGTCTATATCGTTTGATGTCTTTTTTTCATCATAGCACAGAAGGCAGGGGATGTCTTTGCATTGGGCAAAAACATTTCTTACAATTCTCTTACTGCCCAGGACATCAGCTGCATTCTCGTAAATCCATATGATATTGTACAAGGGAGGTTTTTCCGGTATGGGAGGCTCACAATCATTTTTGCATTTCCCTTTCTGCAAATTTTTTATTTTAATTTATCATATATTTCCCCTTGGTTCAAATCCGCGGCAAAAGGGCACTTTTCTTGATTTTCTGCGGTTTTTGTGGTATATTATAAAATAACATGCCTATGGGCAGAAATAGCCCGTTTGTGCGTAGATAGTCATTTAAACACCCATCGGAGGAATGTAATATGGATATGAAACTGGAAATCGCAAAAAGCCTGTCCGCAGCCTGCGGCGTGGCAGCGGAAGAAATCGCGGCAGCCATCGAAGTGCCTGCCAATACAGACATGGGGGATTTTGCATACCCTTGCTTTAAACTGGCAAAGGTACTGCGGAAAGCGCCTCCCCTCATAGCCCAGGAAATCGGTGAAAAACTGGAAAAACCCGATTTTATCGCTGATGTCAAAATCGTTGGCGCATATATCAACTTCTTTATGGACAAGCATTTCTATACCAAAAAGGTACTGGAAACTGTCCTGACAGAAAAAGAAAACTATGGCAAAAGCGACATGGGCGCAGGTAAGACCATCGTTATCGACTACTCCTCTCCCAACATCGCAAAGCCTTTCCATGTAGGTCATCTGCGTTCTACCGTTATCGGTAACGCGCTGTACCAGATTCACAGCCAGCTGGGTTACAAATGCGTAGGCGTTAACCATCTGGGCGACTGGGGCACACAGTTCGGTAAACTCATTGTTGCTTACAAAAAATGGGGCAGCAAAGAAGCCGTGGAAGAAAAAGGCATTCAGGAACTGATGCGCATTTATGTAAAATTCCATGATGAAGCGGAAAAAGCGCCTGAACTGGATGACGAAGCACGTCTGTGGTTTGTAAAAATGCAGGACGGCGACGACGAAGCCCTGACACTGTGGAAATGGTTCTACGATATCAGTATCAAAGAATTTGAACGTGTTTACGATATGCTGGGCGTAAAATTCGACGCATACACCGGCGAAAGCTTCTATAACGACAAAATGGCAGCCGTTGTGGATGAACTGAAAGAAAAAGGTCTGCTGGAAGAAAGCGAAGGGGCAATGATTGTCAATCTGGAAGACAAGAACATGCCTCCTTGCCTGATTATCCGTAAAGACGGCGGCACACTGTACGCAACTCGTGACATCACAGCTGCTCTGTACCGCAAGAAAACATATAACTTCGATAAATGTATCTACCTGACCGCTCTGGACCAGAACCTGCACTTTGCACAGTGGTTCGAAGTAATCCATAAAATGGGCTATGACTGGTACAAAGACCTGATTCATGTACCTTTCGGTCTGGTAAGTCTGGACAGCGGCAAACTTTCCACTCGTCACGGCAACGTGGTATTAATGGAAGACCTGCTTCATCAGGCAATTGCCGAAACAAAGAAAATCATCGAAGAAAAGAATCCTTCTCTGCCTGACAAAGAAGAAGTTGCGAAAAAAGTTGGTATCGGCGCCGTTATTTTCAACGACCTGTACAACACCCGTATCAAAGACGTTGTGTTCTCTTGGGAACGTATGCTGAACTTCGACGGCGAAACAGGTCCTTACGTACAGTATACCCATGCACGTGCATGCAGCATCCTGAAAAAAGCACCTGATTTCACAGCGGAAAACATCGATTTCAGCAAACTGGATGACGAAGCATCCCTGAATGTCTGCAAACTGCTGGAAGCATTCCCTTCCAAGATTGTGGACGCAGCGGCGAAACTGGAACCTTATGTGCTCACAAGACATCTGGTTGCCATTTCTCAGGCGTTCAATAAGTTCTACCATGACAACCCCATCCTCAACAGCGAAGCAGAAGTGCGTCAGGCACGTCTGGCAGTTGTTGTGGCAGTGAAAACTGTTCTGGCAGCAGGTCTTGCACTGCTGGGCATTGACGCTCCAGAACAGATGTAAGAAAAAAGGGGGCTGGGCGTTCTATGAAAAAGGTGAAACTGTTTTATAACCCGTTTTCCGGCAACAAAACTTTCAAATTTGACTTGGATGTCTGTATTGGCGTTTTCCAGTCCGCAGGCTATGAGGTGCATCCCTTCCGCACCATGCAGCCCGGGGACATCGAAACCCATGTGGCACAGATGGATAAAGATTATGATATTGTGGTGGCTTCCGGCGGCGACGGCACTGTGAATATCGTCCTCAACGCCCTGATGCACAACAATTTGAAGATTCCTCTGGGCATCATCCCTTCCGGCACAGCCAATGACTTTGCTACTTTTTTGGGACTGAAAACAGGGGATTCCGAAGGGGCATGCCGTGTCATGACGGAAACCTCTCCCCGTAACGTGGATATCGGTCTGGTCAATGGGGAAACTTATTTCATCAATGTCTGCGCAGGGGGGCTTTTGACCAATGTTTCCCAGACAGTAGACAAAGATGTGAAAAACGCTTTGGGAAATCTGTCTTATTATCTGAAAGGTATGGAACAGATTCCAAATTTCCACAAAATTCCCTTCCGCATCACTACATCTGATGAGGTGCTGGAAGAAGATTTGTATCTGTATATGATTATGAATAGCGCCGGCACAGGTAGCTTCACCAAGCTGTCACCGGAAGCATCCATTTCAGACGGCAAATTTGAATTCATTGGCATTCGGGCAAAATCCATACTGGAAATCCCTTCTGTGTTCCTGAAGATGCTCACAGGGGAACACATCAAAGATGAAAAGTCCATTCTGTATCGTCGGGACCATTATTTCAAGATCGAATGTCTGGACCCGGATTTTCAGATTATGGAATCCACAGTGGATGGAGAAATGGGACCCAAGATGCCCTTCACATTGGAGGTACTGCCCAAGGCTTATCCCATTTATGGCAATTTTGAGAAAAAGAAACATGTTTCACGTGAAACACCATTGGCAAAGCTCAACGCTGTGGTGAAAAACGGCAAATAATAGCATGTCGTCAAAACCTCATTTCATGCAAGGTTTTGACGAGTAAGACAAGAAGTGCAAGCCAGAAATTCTTTCGGGAGTTTCTGGCTTTTTTATGTTTCACGTGAAACACCATAGGGTTTGTTTGACACCCATAGGTTTGCTTGACACCCATAGGTTTGTTTGATACCCATGTTTCACGTGAAACATAAATTTACCGTCAAAATTGCCGAAAAGAGTACCTTTTATGGAAGAAATGTTTTTTTGCAACCTGCCATTTTTCTTTTCACCATAAAAAAATTGTGCTATAATACCCCATAGAAGATCGACAGAAAGGCGGGAAAACCACAATGGGAAAAGTCAGAGTTATTGCAATCACCAATCAGAAAGGCGGTGTGGGAAAGACCACCACTGCCATCAATCTGTCTGCCTGCCTTGCTGCTGCGGGCAAAAAAGTGCTGACCATCGACGCGGATCAGCAGGGCAACACCACCAGCGGTTTGGGGCTGGACAAAAACGGTGTGCCCTTGACCATTTATGATGTGTTTCTGGAACAGGCTACCATTGCCGAAGTGAAACAGCCCACATGCGTAGAGGGCTTGGAAGTGCTTCCGGCAAATATCAGCCTGACCGGAGCGGAAATCGAACTCATCGGCAAAGACGACAGAGAGTATATTTTAAAGGAAGCTTTGGACAAAGTGAAAGATGATTATGATTTTGTCATCATCGACTGTCCGCCTTCTTTGAACCTCATCACCATCAACGCATTGACAGCGGCGGATACGGTGCTGGTTCCCATCCAGTGTGAATATTTCGCCCTGGAAGGTCTGGAACAGCTCCTCCACGCGGTAAATCTGGTGCGGAAACGTCTGAACCGTCATTTGGAAATCGAAGGCATTGTCTTCACCATGTATGATGCCCGCACAAATCTTTCTTTGCAGGTGGTGGAAGAAGTCAAACGGAGTCTGGGCGAAAATGTTTATCGCAGCATCATTCCCCGTAATGTCCGTTTGGGCGAAGCCCCCAGCCATGGTCTGCCCATTCATCTCTACGACCCTAAATCCAAAGGGGCAGAAAGCTATGGCCTGCTGGCAGAAGAAGTCATGGAAAAGGAGTGGGACTAAATGGCGACGAAAAAGGGACTGGGTGCCAAGGGACTTGGCATTGAAGCCTTGATCCATAATAAAATGGAAGATTTCGAAAGCGACGGCGGCGGTGTGCTGGAACTGGATTTGAATAAAATCGAGCCCAACCGCAAACAGCCCCGAAAGCATTTCGATGAAACAGCTTTGGAAGAACTGGCAACTTCTTTGAAAAACTACGGCATGATTCAGCCTGTGGTGGTAAAGAAAAATAAAGAGGGCTATTATGAACTCATTGCCGGCGAACGTCGTTGGCGCGCGGCAAAAATCGCAGGTCTGACCAAAATCCCTGCCATTATTAAGAAATGGGAAGAAGGGGAAGCCTTTGAGGCGGCTCTGGTGGAAAACCTCCAGCGTGAAGACCTGAATCCCATGGAAGAAGCCCAGAGTTACCAGCGTTTGCAGGAAGAATTTGGTCTGAGTCAGGAACAGATTGCCAATAAAGTGGGCAAGAGCCGTCCTGCCGTTGCCAATGCTCTGCGTCTGCTGCAATTGGACGAACGTGTCCGCAATTTTGTGGTGGAAAATAAGCTCACCGCCGGACATGCCCGTGCGCTGCTGCCTCTCACCGATGGGGAAGCCCAGTTTGAACTGGCGGAACACATCATTGAGGAAGGCTTGAACGTTCGTGCCGTGGAAGCCATGGTAAAAACGATGCTGGAAACAGCGGAAACACCTGCGGCGGAAGAAGAAGCGCCCAAAAAGACACAAAGCCCTGTCCTGCGTCAGATTGAGGACGAATTGAAGGGAATTTTTGCCACAAAGGTAAAAGTCACCCAGAAGAAAAATAAGGGCAAAATAGAAATTGAGTATTATTCCGACGAAGACTTGGATCGTCTGTTGGTACTGATGAAGAAACTGGAAACAGAAAGGTAATGAGGCAAGATGACAGCACTGACAGCATTGGCGCAGAAATACGCGCTGCTTTTGTTTGGACTGCTGGGGCTTGCGGTGGTGATTCTGTTCATTCTGTGTATCATCCTGTTTGTGAAAATCAATCGGGAGAAAAAACGGTATGACATTTTTATGGGAACCAGCCGCCGACCACCCCATAACTTGGAAATGAAAATTCAGGAATATTTCGATACTGTAAAAGGCATCGAAGAAAAATACGATAAACTGCTGGATATGGTAACGGACATGGATAAAACCGATAAATCCAAAATCCAGAAAGTAGGGCTTATCCGTTATAACCCCTTCGAAGAAATGGGCGGCAATCTTTGCTTCGCTCTGGCATTGCTGGATGGGGAAGATAACGGCGTTGTCCTCAACGGTATCCATAGCCGCACGGGTTCCTTTACCTATGCGAAACCCATCGAAATGGGTGTCAGCATTTATATGCTGTCCGATGAAGAAAAACAGGCAGTGAAAATGGCACAGGAACAGTCCTATAAACCGGAACATGAAAAAGTGGTGAAAGTCAAATTCAAACCCTTCTTCAAACGCCGCTATGCACCTATGGATGACCAGCTCACACTGGAACAGGTGGAAACACCCAAGGAAAAAATCCAGTCCATTGGTGATGTAACTTCGGCAGAACAGGAACAGATTCAACAGGAAGAAACATTGGCAGGACAGATCGCTGCCGCTGAAGATTTTTCTTCTGAGGATGCCGAAAAAATGCTGGCTGAAATCCAGCAGGAAACTTTGGACTTCTTTGAAGATGATGAACCAGAAGAAATAATGGATGAAATGGACGACTTGGAAGAATCCGAAGAAAAAGAAAAACATCAGGCAGAATGAGATTTGCCGTGGGAAACCACGGCATGAGGGTGCCGAAAAAGTCGACACCCTTCGTCAAAATCAGGATTTTGACGAGGTTACTAGATGTATAAACAGTATGGTCAAGCACTTTGCTTTGCAAAGTCAGCTTCGCTGCCCCCGTTTCTTCGGGGTGCAGAGTATCCATCGGCATAAAAATGCCTTGAAACGTGCTGTTTTCCTCGTCGGAAGTGAATTCCGACTGCGGGTTCCATTTGGGAAACCCCACACCGCAAGAGATGCGGGCAGCCATTTATGGCTGACATTTGCGGAGCAAATGTGTTGACCCTTCGTTTCCCAAGCCCTTCCGCGGTTCTACAAATGTGTAAAATCCGATTTTTTGATAGTCTGTTGCCGTGGGAAACCACGGCATTTTTTATCAGACCTGTGCATAACTCTGTGGAAATGTGTATAAAATCAGCAAAAATCTGTGGATAAACCTGTGTATACAAAAAGTTATCCACAGGTTGTGTGACAAATGAAACGATAACAAAAGATTATGTCAACATACGAATGGAAAGAAAGAGAGGTGTTTCCCATGGCTTATCGCATGGTTTTCTCCGATATGGACGGCACACTTTTGAAAAGTGCGTCAGAACTTTCGGAAAAAAATATAGAAATGGTTGGAAAAGCAGTGGATCAGGGTGTGGAATTTGTCATCTGCACTGGCCGTGGCGTTTATGGTGTGGAACGGTTTCTGGAAAAATTGCATCTCTTGGGTCGTCCAGGTTATGTCATCTGCCAGAACGGCGCTGCTGTGTATAACTTGGAGAATATGGAAATGGTGCTGAAACATTCTTTTTCTTCTGACGACCTGCGCCCTGTGGTGGAAGCAGCAAGGGCAGAAGGGGTGGAAGTCTATCTCTATGACGACCGTACCTTTTTGGCAGAAAAAGTGACCCCTCAGGTAGAAGCATATTGCCGTGTCATGCATGCAGATATGCGAATTCTGCCAGATGGACTGGAATATGAAGGATATTTCACCAAATGCCTTCTCAGTGGTTCTTATGAACAGCTGGATGCGGTGCGGAAACGGGTGGAACCCATCATTGCGGGAAAACTGAATCATTTCTTCTCCGGTCCCCAGTATCTGGAATTTGTCAAAACTGGTGTCAGCAAGGGCGAAGCTCTGCGGGAAACGGCAGAGAAAGCCGGTGTACCTCTGGGGGAGGTCATTGCCATTGGGGACAGTGAAAATGACTTGTCCATGATTCAGGCAGCAGGTCTTGGTGTTGCCGTGGCGAATGCCCAGGAACACGTGAAGGCAGCAGCAGATTATGTGACAGAAACCACTTGCGAACAGGATGCTGTGGCAGATGTGCTCCAGCGGTTTGTGTTGGGCGAACAATAAGAAAAAGGACAGAATGAGGAGCATCTTCATCAGAAAATAAAGCAGGCTGAAATCCTTATGATATAAAAGGATATCAGTCTGCTTCTTCAGAATTTTATTTGATGGGGATTTTCCTTGCTGTCCTTTTTTCATTGGTTACATTTGGAGGTGTTTGGTATGATAGCAGTGGTTTGTATATTGATATTGGCAGCACTGTTTTTCATCATCAGCGGTTTTTTGTATGGTGGAAAGGGCAGTTGGCTCATTGCGGGATTTGGTACATCTTCCAGAGAAGAACGGGCAAAATATGATGAAAAGAAAGTGTGCCGGGCAATGGGTGTTTTCTGTACCATCTGCGGCGTGATGCTTTGTCTGCTGGCGTATCTGGGCAGTCAGGTGGAACAGGGGCAAATGGCGGAAGCGCAGCTCCTGCCCTTTGGCATCGTCTTTCTTGTGGTGCTTTTGGCAGCATTGGCAGGTGTTGCCCGTTATATCCGTAAGGCAGGGCGGAAATAACCTTGTTTTTGGGCATAAAAAAACCCGGCGATCGGGGAATCGTCGGGCGTCGGACGTGATAAACGTCCGGGGGCATAGTTTATGTACAGGAAAAGGGGCCTCCTTGTACGGTACTATCATACCGCAATTGGGCAAAAGAATCTATAAGAAACGCATTAGAATTTCATTAAAAAAAACAAATGTATTTTTTTTGTAGTTCCCGAAAAAAATACTTGCCTTTTTGTCTTTGTGTGCTATAATATTCTTCAACAAGGCGTGAAACGGCTGTATTTCAGCTGTTCGGAAGAAAGCTAAGCTGTGGAAATTCCCCCAGAGAGCCGGCGTTTGGTGCGAGCCGGCGGAAGGAAAACAGCCCTCCACTTTCGGAGCTGTCGGTGAAAGCCGAAAGGGTAAGCCCTTTATCGCTGTTCAAGTGGTTCGGAAATATTTTTTTCGGGCAATGCGGGTGGCAACGCGGGAGTAACTCTCGTCCCTCTTTTTGGGATCGGGGGTTTTTTTATTTGCCAAAAAAACCCCGTATCCTCGACATTCGTATATATTTACAAACCGAAAGGAGACAAAAAAATGTTAGACATCAAATTTGTAAGAGAAAACCCTGAAATCGTTAAGGAAAATATCCGTAAGAAATTCCAGGACAGCAAACTGCCTTTGGTAGACGAAGTCATTGAACTGGATCAGGAAAACAGAACCATCAAACAGGAAGTAGAAGCTCTGCGCGCACAGAGAAATAAACTGTCCAAACAGATCGGCGGTCTGATGGCAAAAGGCGAAAAAGAAGAAGCTGAAAAAGTAAAAGCACAGATCGCTGCTGACGCAGAACGCGTGGACGAACTGACAGCAAAAGAAAAAGATGTGGAAGAACGCATCAAAAAAATCATGATGACCATTCCTAACATCATCGATCCTTCCGTTCCCATCGGTAAAGACGACAGCGAAAACGTGGAAGTAGAAAGATTCGGCGAACCCGTTGTTCCTGATTTCGAAATCCCTTACCACACAGATATTATGGAAAGCTTCGGCGGCATCGACCTGGACAGCGCTAGAAAAGTAGCTGGTAACGGTTTCTACTACCTGATGGGCGATATCGCAAGACTGCACTCCGCAGTTCTGGCTTACGCTAGAGATTTCATGATCGGCAGAGGCTTCAAATACTGCATCCCTCCTTTCATGATCCGCAGCAACGTTGTAACAGGCGTTATGAGCTTTGCAGAAATGGATGCGATGATGTATAAAATCGAAGGTGAAGACCTGTACCTGATCGGTACCAGCGAACACTCCATGATCGGTAAATTCATCGACACTATGAACAAAGAAGAAGACCTGCCTCAGACACTGACCAGCTATTCTCCTTGCTTCCGTAAAGAAAAAGGTGCACACGGTATCGAAGAAAGAGGCGTTTACCGTATCCACCAGTTCGAAAAACAGGAAATGATCGTTGTATGTAAACCCGAAGAAAGCCCTATGTGGTTCGATAAACTGTGGCAGAACACCGTTGATCTGTTCCGTTCCATGGATATCCCCGTAA
The DNA here is from genome assembly GCF_900142265.1 of Anaerotignum lactatifermentans DSM 14214. Taxonomy (GTDB): domain Bacteria; phylum Bacillota; class Clostridia; order Lachnospirales; family Anaerotignaceae; genus Anaerotignum; species Anaerotignum lactatifermentans. The sequence continues at coordinate 119,639 of NZ_FRAH01000004.1, forward strand.
GAACACTGGAATGCTGCTCAGGCGACCTGGCAGACCTGAAAGTAAAATCCGTTGACGTAGAAGCTTGGTCTCCTAGACAGAAAAAATACTTCGAAGTTGGTAGCTGCTCCAACCTGAGCGATGCACAGGCAAGAAGACTGGGTATCCGCGTGGTTGCAAAAGACGGCAGAAAATACTTCGCGCATACACTGAACAACACTGTTGCAGCGCCTCCTAGAATGCTGATCGCGTTCCTGGAAAACAACCTGCAGGCAGATGGCAGCGTAAGAATCCCTGAAGTACTGCGTCCTTACATGGGCGGTCAGGAAAAACTGGAAAAAGTAAAATAATCTGACGATGCTTTTTGGAGCCGGTTCTTTCAGAGCCGGCTCTGTTTATAAAAAAATTGCGATTCTGTGAAAAAAAGGTTTGACAGATGGACAGAATGATGGTATACTGTTTCTTGCAGTAGGCTACTTGGAGAAGTACTCAAGAGGCTGAAGAGGTGCCCCTGCTAAGGGTATAGGTCGTTAACGCGGCGCGAGGGTTCAAATCCCTCCTTCTCCGTTCATTCATAAATACCCTTTTTGGTGTTTATGTGCTGGAAAGACAGACTGGAAATTACTTTTGGAGTGGGTGAATTTCCTGTTTGTCTTTTTTTTATGCCATAAGCGCATAAGGTTTTTCCTCCGCGTTTTGCTGACCAAAAGTGTAGGTAATAGATATGTCGAAGGATTTTTCCCCATTTTCTTCATAGCATTCAGAAACGTCAATGTGATCAATTAGACTTACTAATAAATCTCTTGACAGCACATCTGTTTCACAGCATAATTTTATCTTTTTCAACCAGTTGGACACATCGTTTTTCGCTGAACGGCAGCTTTCATATTCCATTTCCAAATGGCTCAGTTTTTTTTGTTGTTCTTCATATTCTTTTTCATATTTTTCGGATATGCACCGGAAAATAACGTCTGTAATGGTACCTGAAATTTTTTCTTCAAAAGCGGCTTGTATAAGCCCCTCTATCTCACGAATTCTGTTTTTTGTTTTGCGGATATTCTCCTCATACTTGTTTATATTTTTGCTTTGAAAATCAGTTTGCATATTTAAAATCAGCTCTGTTAATTTTTCCTCATCTTCTTCAGATAAAGCCGCGTATTTCTTTATGTCATCCATTACAGCTCTATAAATAATGTTATAGTCTATGCTGTGGTGTGTACAAGCCATTTTTCCTTTACTCATATAGGTACTGCAGCGATAATACTCTTTCGTATAGCTTTTATAGTATTTTGTATTAAATATCATGTTGCCGCCGCAGTCAGCGCATTTTAACAAGCCTGAGAAGATATTCATTTTACCATTACAGCGCCTTTTTAACCCTTCATGTTTATTATCAATATTTATTTTCTGTGCCGCTTCCCATTGCTCTTTAGGAATAATCGGCTGATGCATGTTTTCGACTACAACCCATTGTTCTTTAGGAAGGCTTACAACATTTTTATTTTTAAATGATTTTACAGTTCTCTTGCAATTAGCAATGGCTCCATAATAGGCTGGATTCTTTATTATGCCCATGATAGTTCCACTGCTCCATTTATTTTTATCCTTTATATAAGGATTTGGTTTGTTTATTGACTGATAATAGTAATTATTGGGAGTCGGTATGTTCTTCCGATTCAGCTTATCAGCGATGGAACGACCAGTTTCGCCTTTTAGATATTGACTGAAAATAAATTCAACAATTTGGGATGCACTTTCGTCAATCACTAATTTATGTTTATCCTCCGGTGATTTCTTATATCCATACGGAGCGCGGCTGTTTGCGAACTTTCCCTCCTGTGCGAGCAGTTTTTTAGTAGATCTTACCTTGCGGCTGATGTCTTTAGCATACATCTCGTTTAAAATATTCTTAAACGGTGCGATGTCGTTATCATCATGAAAGGTATCAATCCCGTCATTTAAAGCAATATATCTTACATTGTTGTTTGGGAAATAGAAGTCTGTGTATTGCCCCGTTTCAATATAGTTTCTGCCAAGACGAGATAAGTCTTTAGTTATAACTATATTGATTAACCCTAACTCTATATCCTTTATCATATCTTTAAATCGAGGCCGGTCAAAGGTTGTTCCGCTTATACCGTCATCGATATATGTATCGTATATTTTCCACCCCTTTTCATTTACATAATTTGTAAGTATGGCCTTTTGATTTGCAATGCTCATGCTCACATCATTTTTATTGTTATCATCTCTTGACAGCCTGCAGTAAATGGCTGCGTTAGGTACTGTATTCAAGGTTATCCCCCTTTCCAGCACATATAAAAATACCTATAATAATAGTAGCATAGGTATTTTTACATATCTATAGGTATATTATCTTTTAAATCGTCTGAGACCAGTTTAAAATAAATATCCAACAGACGGTTTTTATCCATAAATTTATGTGTTATTTTTACTCTTATGTTTTGGATCTTTAATACATCCACGATTTCTTCATTTAAGATTCCTTTACCGGTCATAAATCACCTCTAAAATATGATATGGCTTATATAAAAAGGCAGTAAGGCAAAGCCTTACCGCCTCATCCTCTGATTTTATTACCAATTTTTTGATAATCGGTCAGTAGCCAAAACAATGTATCGGCATAATACATTCACAGGAATTTCACCTCCCCCTTCACGCGGGCTGCCGTCCTTGCGATGTCTGGGACTCGGCAGGAGTATCATTATAGGTCTGTTCAGATCATGGCGTATGTTTCTGCCTAAAACACTTAGAGTTAGTATTTATCGCTCGGATTTAATTGGTTGCTTTGGAACTCGCCTATATGTAAACTCCATTTACTTTCCAATGCCAAAAACCTTTCATGGCGTACTATTCTCTTATCGCTTCCCGTTTCCGGCTGAACAGCTAACGTATTTTGCTGCTGAATATAAATTTTTCAAGGTTCTCAGGGATGTTATATAACCCCCTCACTTATAAGCCGAAAAAATAGACTGTTTAACAGGCATTTTTTTTAAATTTTTAAAGATTTTTTTCGATAATCTTCTTTAACTTTTTAAAAAGCCTTAGTTTTGTTTCATTCACAGTTTGTTGGGTAATTTTACATATCTCAGCTATCTCTTTTTCCGTTTTTCCATCGGCGATGAGTTGACAAATATGATATTTGTCTCCTATCTTCTCAGCGTATGACCAAATATCAGGCAAAAGATTTTTAATTGCGTCTTCTTCCACATTTACTTTGTTGTCTTTAATAAAATCAACTCCGTTGGATGTTTCGGTATCCCATCCGTCGTAGTATAAAAGGCCATGAGACTTATCTCTTTCAATAAGGTATTTTTCTTTTCTTTCCATTTCATAGTAGGCTGTATATACTTCACCGGTTACTTCCACTAAAATTTTTTGAACTCTTATAAAATATCTTTTGCTTTCTGTTTTCATTAGTTATCCCTCCGATTAAAATTTGTTTTCAGCGGCAAATTTAATCAGAGGTCGGCGGTGCTCTGCATCTTGCTATAAAATAAAAAAAGCAAATCTCTTTTTGAGACTTGCTTTTGGGCATAGGTACTTTGTTAATATTTTTAGAGAGCTGGTTTAGCTTTTGCCTTTGATAAGTAAAATATCTGCTTTCCTTGACAAGGAATACAGCTCTTTTTCCAATATCTTTTATATATCCGCAATATCCATCTTCATTTTTATGTGTATATCCATAAAATACCGCACCTTTATATCAATCACGACCTTTTTCACCTTTTTACAGTTTCATCATATCGAATAACACTAAAAAATATTGTAGAAACAACTCGATTAGATTAATATTTTGTGCGACAAAAAATTATAATATGTTCCATGCGAATATAAAAAACCGGAAGCATAAAAGCCTCCGGTTGTAAATCCGTAATATTTTATTTTTAATTAGATTTTTATGCAGATGTTAATCTAAATTTCTGTGTTGTCCGCCCAAAGTTCACACTGAATCATAACCGTTTGCACGGCGTCATCCATTCCATCCGGCGGATAACGATGCTTTTTTAAGAGTCTTTTTATCATCATGCGCATTTTGGCTCGGGCGGAGTCTCGTTTCTGCCAGTCAATAGTCCTGTTCTTGCGCAGTGTATCAGCCAGCTCTTTTGTAATGGCAATCAGTTCTTCGTTTTCGTAAAAGTCCTTTATTGCCTGCGGCTTGGTAAGGGCGTCATAAAAAGCAAGCTCATCTGCAGTAAGACCAAGTTCATTGCCTTCTTTGTTGACGGTTGCTATCTGCTTTGCCAGATTAAGAAGTTCCTCAATTACTTCCTCGTTTGTCAGCATACCGTTTAAATATCTGTTCATTGTGCTTTGTATTATTTCGCTGAATTTTTCGGACTTCACAACATTGGTGCGGCGGTAAATCTGCACCTGCTCCGCAATGAGTTTTTTCAAAAGTTCCACGGCAAGGTTTTTTTCCTTCATCTTGGAGATTTCCTCAAGAAACTTAGGATCAAACAAAGAAAACTCCTCTGACACATCGGAAAACAGATTGATAACGCCTTCGCTTTTTACGCTCTGCCTGAGAAGGGCGTTTATTCTTTCGTTCATTTCCGGAAGCGATATCTTCCTTCCTTCTCCCTGATTCATTAGCCTCATTACAAGAACACGCACCGCCTCGAAAAATGCAGCTTCAATGCGCAGCGTTTCTTCCGCAAGAGAAGAACAAAGGGAAAGAGCCTGATGAAGCAGAAGTGCTTCTTTCAGAAAATCCTCTCTTTCTCTTTCTTTATCAACTGCCACAATAAAGTTTACGGCTCCGCTGATTGCTTTTGAACGTTCAAGGTCTGAACCGGTCATAAATTTTGAATAATCATATCCATGGAAAATGTCCCTGCAAATCGAGAGCTTTTCCAAAAACTTCGGGTATGCCACCTTCGTGACATCAGTGTCGCCGTAATTTTTTCTATCACGGGAGGTATAGTCGTTCATCGCTTCCTTTAAAGCTGAGGCGATACCTACATAGTCAACAACAAGCCCGCCTTCTTTATCGCCGAACACCCGGTTTACACGAGCAATGGCCTGCATAAGGTTATATCCTTTCATAGGCTTGTAAACATACATTGTGGCAAGGGAGGGAACATCAAAACCGGTCAGCCACATATCAACCACAATGGCAATTTTCAGTGGGCTGTCATTGTTCTTAAACTCCTTCGCCAGCTCATCACGGTGGCGCTTGTTTCCTATGATACTTCGCCATTCTTCCGGGTCTTTGTTGCTTTCTGTCATTACAACGGCTACTTTTTCAGTCCAGGAAGGGCGCAGCTTTAAAATTCGGTTATAAATCTTCATGGCTATCTCCCGTGAATAGGCAACAATCATGGCTTTCCCTGTCAGAAGATTTTTTCTGTAGTTTTCATAATGGTCAAGGATATCATCCACAAGAGAGGCTATGGTTTCATCATTTCCCAAGATTGCCTCCATCTGCCCAAGCTCCCGTTTGCTTTTGGCAATGACCTCAGGATCGGCGTTATTAGCCATAATGTCGTATTCTGCGTCAATGAGCTTTAATGTGGCCTCATCTAATTTCAGGCGTATAACACGGCTTTCATAATAAACAGGTCGGGTTGCACCATCTTCCACAGCCTGTGTCATATCATATACATCAATGTAATCGCCGAAAACCTCGCGGGTGCTTCTGTCCTTCAGGGAGATAGGCGTTCCGGTAAAGCCTATGTAAGTGGCGTTTGGGAGGCTGTTGCGGATAATTCGTGCTGTGCCAGTCTTAATTTTGCCCGTTTTGGCGTCAACTTTCTCCTGAAGTCCATATTGCCCGCGGTGTGCTTCATCCGCCATAACCACAATATTCCTTCGTTCAGACAGCGGTTCATGCGATTCCTCAAACTTCTGCATGGTTGTAAAAATAATGCCGTTTGCCTGCCTGCCGTTAAGCAGTGATTTTAAATGCTCCCGACTCTCAGCGTGCATTGGCTCCTGACGCAGAAAATCCTTGCACTTGGCAAACTGCCCAAAGAGCTGGTCGTCTAAGTCGTTTCTGTCTGTCAGTACAACAATGGTCGGGCTGTCTAACATTTCTTGAAGAAGGTGGGCGTAAAACACCATAGACAATGATTTGCCGCTGCCCTGGGTATGCCAGAAAACACCGCCTTTACCGTCGGTTTTTGTAGCGTGTTTTGTAGATACAACCGCCTTTTTAACGGCAAAGTACTGATGATACGCCGCCAGAATTTTAAACTGCTTCACGCCTTCATTTGAGAAGCATATAAAGTTTTTAATAATATCCAACAGTCGCTCTTTGTCGAACATTCCCTCAAAAAATGTGTCAAACTGCGCATACTGCGTGTTTTCATAACTGCCGTCTTTCGTTTTCCATTCCATGAAACGATCCTCTCCGGAGGTAATCGTTCCTGCCTTTGAGATCAAGTGGTCGCTCATAACACAGATACAGTTATATATAAACATGGACGGTATCTCATGCATATAATTGCGGAGCTGTCTGTAGGCTTCGGAAGCATCTGTTTCCTCACGGGAAGGGGATTTCAGCTCCATCAATACAACTGGCAGACCATTGAGAAACAAAATCACATCCGGGCGCTTATTGCTGTTTTCAATGAAAGTCCACTGATTGGCGACAACAAAGGAGTTTTTGTCAGGATTTTTATAATCAACAAGATAGATAAGACCGGAGTGTTCCTCGCCCTTTACAAAATAGCGTACTTCAACGCCGTGCTGGATATAGTCCATAAAAACGGAGTTTTTTTGAACCAGTTCGGCATTTTCAAAATTTTTCAATTTAAATAACGCATCTGCAATGGCGTCATCCGGCATGGAAGGGTTTAAACGATACAGTGCGTCTGTAAGCTCGTCTTCATATAACGGGCTTGTAAAGTCTCTCTCAATGTCCGGTCCGTAGACATGGCGGTAGCCCATGTTTTGGAACAGTTCTATGATGGAATTTTCATAGTCCGCTTCTGTATAAAATCCTGACATAATGTTCGTTCCTTTCTATATTATTTTATATCTTAATACGCCTGTGGGAGGCATGCGGATACTGGTTAGCCGTTCCTGTTTAAACGATAATTTAGCGGCTTAAAGGTCAAGGTCAGAGACATCCAATTCACCGGACATCAGTCGAGGAAGTAAGCTATCCCGTGTTTTTGCCAACGATTGGTTCTCAACTACATTCGAGGCAATCAAGTCATACATAGGTGTAACGATCTCACAGAAATCCTCGATAACGGAATCGGACGGCAAGCATAAGGCAAAGTCTAATGTGCTTTTGGGTGTTGCACGCTGGCGACTATTAGTCGAACCAGTCGTATGGGAGCAAAGATGATTGAAGAACGGTATACTATCAATGAGCGAGTAAATGTAATCCCGCTGTCCTTTCTTCTTTGACTCATAAACAATAAACTCAGTAGAGCAAACAGGGTGTCCCGACAGGCACATTGGCCTCCATATCCTCTTGGTATCAGGATTGAGTTTAGAAATCATTACCGAATCAGAAGTAAGTAGATATTTATTGCTCTTGATGCCGGAAGCGATTTCAAACACAGGAAACCGCTGCTCATCATAGGAAGGAATACTGTAATGCTCTACCACAACATCAGGATTTTTGACGGGTGACCAACTGTCGGTTTTCATGTTTGCTATTTGCCCTAAAGTGGATGGTTGCCAATCAGAAGGCTTAGAACCACCAAACGGCTCATAATCAACGAACCACGACTGGAAAATAGAGCGAGCTTGCTCTGTTAAATTATCGTTTATCTTCTGATTGCATTCAATCTTTGAATCAAGAGCAGAAAGAATAGCTGCTATCCGTTTCTGTTGATCTAACGACGGACACTGTATTTCATAGGACGAAAAGGAAGACTTGTTGACAATAGGTACAGCAGTCGATGTTTTACTGATAAAGTTCAATTCTTTACCCAAAATCAGCATTGCATAATAAACAAAAGAAACATCAAAACGGTCTTTATCCACAATGATTGAATTTATCTGCTGATTTGTCACGGTCTTTTCCGTGGTGATGACAACTTTTCCAAGATCAGAGCCAATACAGCTAACACAAACTGCATCCGGGGGGAGCAATGTGTTTTTCACTTCTGATAAACCTTTCTCAGTCAGGGTTTTAGCTGTCTTGCTCACATACTTGACTGACATATCATCTGACGGAGTTAGAAACGGAATATCTCCACCGTAGTTTTCAGGAATGGCAGTTTTGGGTGTTTTTCCGGTTACGATCCGTCCTAACTCAGCAACTTTTACTGATTGCCATGTATTCATTATGGTCACCATCCTATCCGATGTATTTTCTATGTGCCAGCTTCACATTCTGTTGCTTCACCATCGCATAGTGCATGGTGGTGTCGATCTTCTGATGCCCTAAGAGCTGCTGGACTTGCTCTATGGGCATTCCTTTGTCAATTGCCATTGTTGCCAATGTACGTCTGAACTTATGTGGATGCACCTTGGGGATGTTCAGCCGCTTGCCCATCTCCCGGAGCCGATGTTCGATGCCGCCGATCTGTATCCGATCGTGTGGAGCCCTTAATGTTACGAATAGCGCCGGATTGTCATCCGTGCGGCTGGCGAGGTACTCCTGTAGATGTAGCTTTGTTCTGGCATCAAAATAAACAATACGCTCTTTATCGCCTTTACCGAACACCTTACATTCCCTCTCCGCAAAATCAATGTCATCTCGGTTTAGAAGAACCATTTCTCCCACACGCATTCCCGTTGAAGCAAGCATATCAATCATTGCCAAATCCCGCAATTCCTCACAGTTATCACGCATCTTCTCCAAGTCCTCGTCGGAGTAGGTTTCTTTGATGTTACTTGCCGTTTTAACCTTGTGGATACGACGCACCGGACTTTTGATAATGTAATCCTCATCCTCAAGCCATGAAAAGAAACTGGAAAGGATACGGCGGATATTATCAATGGTAACCCTGCTTGTCTGATTACTGCTTTGATATTCTGTAAGATAACTTCGCAGATCCTCTGTAAGAATATGCCTTGCATTTTTGTTGAGCGAGTCTACCATTGCCGCTATTGTAGTTTCGTAATATTTTAATGTCTTTTCTGAGCAGCCTTCAATTCGTTTTGCGGCAATGAACATATTCACAAGTTCAAGGCTGTCGTCCTTTTCCGTCTTTCCTTCTATACCAGCAGCTTCATAACAAAAAAAGACTTGCTCCAACACATGTTTCAGTTGTTTCAGCTGAGCATTATCAAGGCATGGCAGCATTCGCTGCATAATTTCAGTAATTATTTCTTGTTTCATATCGATTCTCCTCCTATAAAAAATTCCAGAGAACGATATCAACGGCAGTTCCGTTTGGTTGCTCTCGCCGTTGGTGAGAGATAAAGATATTTAAACGATAATTTAGAGCAGCAAGCTCAGGCTCTCTTTAAGTCGTGGTTTGTTGATTTTGAACCATTTGGCGGAAACAAACCATGTAATTGGGAACTATCTACACTTGGAAAAGTTTCCAAAATGGGGGCTGGCGGCGATAAACCTCAAATGGTCTCTCCAGTCAAAACACCGGATTGTCCTTATCCCATTTACTCCAATGGGTTAAGTAACGAAGGCTTGTATGGATATACAAATTCCGCAAAAATATTTGATGAAAGTGTAACCGTTTCTGCCCGTGGAACAATCGGTTTTGTATCTCTCAGACATATTCCCTATGTCCCGATTGTCCGATTGGTAACGCTCGTTCCCCATAGAGAAATCCTTTCTGCAAAGTATTTGTTTCTTTGGTTGAAGCAGCTACATATCGCTGGAACAGGAACGACTCAACAGCAATTAACTGTTCCTGCGTTTCAGAAAACGGAAATATTGGTTCCGTCTATTGACATCATAGCTTCATTTGACGAAATAGTTGACCCGATATATCAAAAAATATGGTCAAATCAAACCGAAAATGAGCGATTAGCTTTAATCCGTGATACTTTGCTTCCTCGCCTTATATCCGGCGAGCTTGATGTCTCCGACCTCGACCTCTAACCCGCTAAATTATCGTTTATCGCATTGTTTAGTGCGATTTTATTATCGAATGTCCTTAAAATGCCTCCGATTTTCTTTTGTGTATCTAAATCAGGAATGTCAATCTCAAGATTCTGAACCACATCTGTCTGTACGCGTTGCCTACCTGATGACCCAACCATTGATTTTATAGCCGGATCACGAACCAGCGGACTACATACCAAGTAATAAAGATAGTCCTCATCAGCTAAGTTTTCTTTTGCTCGGAATACGATATATTCCGTCGATCCAAAGCCAACCTCGCCGTCATCAAGGATGTTAACTTTTGCAGTTTTTCCGTTTTCAAGACACGGCGTGATTCTGGCCATAATTGTGTCGCCGTTTCTAAATTTTGTGCCACCAGAAAAAGTTGCGTATTCGTATTCCGGTATATCGCGGCAAAATGGCTGCAATTTGTCCATAGCAATCTTTTTAGCCACAGAGCCTTTTTTGATTGACTCACGAGGATTAAATTCTGCGATATCTGAAAGCCTATATTTCATATCCAATCGCTCCTAACTTTCTTCTGATCTCGTCCTCCAGTTCATGGGACTTGGCAAACATATCAGACAGTTCCGATGTCAGCCTTGCCATTTTCTCTTCAAACGGCTCGCCGTCATCTTCCTGCTCTTCAATGCCGACATAGCGCCCCGGTGTCAGAATATAATCCTGTTTTGCAATATCCTGCAGGGTGGCAACAGAGCAGAAGCCCTTCACGTCCTCAAGCGTTCCGTTCTGGAAAGCCTCGAAAGTATTCGCCAGCTTTTGAATATCTTCCTCGGAGAAATCCCTGTGTTTTCTATCGACCATGTGTCCCATCTTGCGGGCGTCGATAAAGAGCGTCTTGCCTTTCTGCTTCTTGCCTTTTGTAATAAACCACAGTGTAACAGGGATAGTAACGCTGTAGAAAAGCTGTGTCGGCATGGCGATGATGCCTTCAATCAAATCGGCCTCTATGATCTTTTTACGGATTTCACCCTCACCGCTTGACTGCGTGGAAAGCGCACCGTTTGCAAGCACAAGGCCAATCTTACCAGTCGGTGCGAGATGGTGGATCATATGCTGAATCCATGCATAGTTGGCGTTGCCTGCCGGAGGCACTCCGTATTTCCAGCGCACATCATCCAGAAGCTTTTCCTGATTCCACGGATGATAATTGAAAGGCGGATTGGCAAGTATAAAATCAGCTTTCAGGGTGGGGTGGAGGTCATTTGTAAATGTATCCCCATGGTATGGTCCAAGATCGGCGTCTATGCCGCGAATAGCCATGTTCATTTTTGCCATTTTCCATGTATCGGCGTTTGCCTCTTGACCGTAAACAGATACCGCACCTCGTTTACCGGAATGCGCTTGTATAAATTTCGCACTCTGCACGAACATACCGCCGCTGCCGCAGCAGCAGTCATAGACACGGCAGTTATCAAAGGGCTTAAGAATAGAGACAAGGGTCTTAACAACACTTGCGGGTGTATAGAATTCACCGCCGCCAACGCCTTCCTTTTCCGCAAACTGAGCAATACAGTACTCATATGTGCGGCCGAGAAGGTCTTCGCTCTGCTCCGTATCGCTCATATCAATGTTGTTTGTAAAAATGTCTACGACATCGCCTAATATACGCTTGTCAAGATCCGGACTGGCGTAATTTTTCGGAAGGACATTTTTTAGAGTTTTGTTTTCAGCCTCAATAGCCCTCATGGCGTTATCAATAACTGTTCCGATTTCCGGAGTATGAGCTGCCGACGCAATGACGCTCCATCTTGCCTCCTCCGGCACAAAGAATATATTTTCCATTGTATATGCGTCACGGTCATCTTCGAATCCGTCGCCTTCCTCCACAAGCTCCTGATAGCGCTTGTCAAAGGCAGCTGAAATATAACGAAGGAAAATGAGACCGATTATTACTTTTCTATACTCAGCCGCCGGAATGTGTCCCCACAGAACGCAGGCTGCGTCCCAAAGCTGTTTTTCAAAACCTATGTTGGCATTTGTTTTTTCTGCCATGTTAATTAACCTCCTGCAATAAACCGAATATAAGCCCATATGTTGTTACGCTTTTCCACAATACTTATTAGGATAAAAATATCTGCCGAAATTCAGTTGTTTTTACGCTTATATTTTATTATCTCACAAAATCGGATAAAATCCAATTATTAAGAATACATAAATATAATAAAAATGCGGCAGTAAAACAAAAGAGCCTGCGGTTTATGTATTTTCAAAAACAACTGTATTTTTTGAACTTAAAAAAGCTATGCCGCAATGTGCCTGCGACAGCGCATTGTTACATAGCCTTATCCAAAAAGGTATGTGCAGTCTTTTTCTGTGTGATTAATAAATCACCGTCACAGTGATATCTTTCTCAATTTCTAAAAAAGATTTGCCATCAAAACATTTTTCTGAAAGAACAGCGTCGATAACAGCCTGCGGGATGTCACCTTCAACACCAATTTCATGTTTGGCAATGCATTTTGCTGTATCAGGTGTACAATCCCAAATTACAAGGTAAGACTTGTTGTCATTAACCTCTGGCTGCAATACATAAGTTGTTCCGTTATACTCAAATTCAGCTTCATGACAATGAGAGATTAGTTCATATAATTCGTCCATTTTTATTCCGTTCATTACTTGACCCCCTTAAATAGTGTTTTGTATTTTTCATAGAGTGTATTACCAGGATGGAGGATATCTGGATGTTTGTCACGTTTCCCATCCGTGAAGTAATGTACATGGAGAGATTTTTTGCCATCATGAACACCATAATCTATATCAAATTGAGGCATACGATTTTCTCCAAAAACACGAAGCTGGTCGAAATCACCATTCTTTCTGTATAACAAATAGGATGTTCCAGGTGTATTTGACCTTTCTGGCAAATTCATACTTGCCTTTGGGTCTTTGGGTGCTAAAACCTTAATACCATCCACATAATCAATAGTATGCCATCTTGCAGGTGTGCTAAAGCCGCCGCTTTCAAGAAAAGAACCTCTGCTTCCCATCACATAGCACGCTCCTTCCATCGCTGAGAAAAGGAGGGATAATAATGCACATTATCATAAATATCCAGTTCATCAACGTGTCTGCCGCATACGATAAGATTTGTCGGTGATTTTTGTTTTTGCAATTCTTTAACACCACGCAGCAACATACGCTTACCATAAGGACTTGACATACATCCATTGGTACTAATTGCGATAGAACTGTTTTTGGGAAGCCCATCAAAGCACCATTCAAAATCACTCTCAAAGCACCAAGATGCAACAGGGATAATATTAAATCCCTTCATTTGGAGGTAATATGCCATAACTCGATTACGAGTACAGTTCCAAATATTCTGTCCTGGCAGCATTTCTGGTAACATGGAATAATCAGTGGTAATAATTCCTGCAAAACGTTTGAGGTTTTTAAAACTCATTTCTGGATGATTCCAAAAATTCTCAAACAAAGTGTCATCGATAAAGAAATCAACCCAGTATTCTTCCGGCTTAATAATGCCCTTACGCTCATTGAAACATATTACTTTTGAAGGAATTGCCTGTGTAGGAGCAAGTTGTGGTAATCTGTATTTGCCTACCAATGTTGCTCCGTGCCAGTAGTACAATTTAAAGTTGTCGTATTTTCTAACATTTGTTTTTAACATAATACCTGCTTTCTCCGCCTAAAATGCGGTCATTTTTTATTGCACAGCAAATTAAGCTGCGATAGTTGACAAAAAGTCAGAATTATGCTAAAATACTCAAACCAACATGAATATGTTTAGCATATTCCGTATGAGAACACATTTGTTTGCTGCGCCAACAGTTTACAGATGTGTTTTTATTTTACCCTCAATAGAACCACCTCCCATTATGATATACCCTGGAATAGATCCAAGAGAGTTAGTTCATACTTGGTATACTCCGATGAGCCATATTGTAGCCATTTCTTATAATAAGAGTACGCATAGCAAGCAGCCTCAAAACTCACTTCAAAGATATCAGCAATATCCATCGGATTATCCAATTCCAATTTGTGTACGAGTACTGGAGGAACAAGTGCGTATTTTGCAAAGAATTTTACTTCTTTTTCTGCCAGTTCACTATCTTCGCTGTGGTCTAAAACGATATGACCTATTTCATGCATGATTGTATTATTGATACGACCATAATCCTTCTTATCGTTATAATAGATGTACCACTCTCCGATATTCTTCTCTACCGAAAATCCGTCCTCACTCTTTTTCAAAAGTAGCCAACGTTTACTCTCTGGTATCGCTGAATAAGGGATGACTTTAATACCCATTTTAGTTGCGAGTTCAAACCCATTAACCGGCACACAGGAGACATCATATTTTACGAATAAATCAACAATAATTTGCTTGATTTCCTCATATCTTGCGTGTGACAAAGAAATTCCCAATATTACTCCTCCCCGAACAATGCATTAATCAGCTCTCTTTTTTCCTGATCAGTCATTGAAGATGCATTTCGTGCAATCATACGGCGAATTCTCGAATGATTAAATTCTTCGGTTTCAATCCCAAGCAAAAAATCGGAAGTTGTATGAAGCGCAGTTGCAATGTTTGCAAGTGCATCTGGCTTTGGCTCCCTATCACCGGAAATATATCTTGATATCACAGCTTCTGTTACTCCAATGCGTCCTGCCAATTCTTTTTGTGTCATCCCACGTTTTTGCAAAGTTTCGGTTATGCGTGAACCTAATTCCTTTCCCATAGTGGCACTCCTTTCTGTGCTATTGGTTTTTATAGCTACTATTAGTGTATCTGAGTCTTGCCGATTTGTCAAGTATAATTGCCATATAAAAGCAATTAATTTTTATTTCTTACAGCTTCATTGGAATAATCTAACTATTCCGGAAACAAAAAAATCGGCATAGACGGATTTATTCAAACTATGCCGTTTTTTCAAGTAATAAAGTCCCTTGGAAAACTACACTTTTAGGATTCTTTTTTTGTTCTTTCCTTGAATAGCTTCTTTTGAGATTTACTTTTTTGAACATACTGTTTTTCTTTTCTGTAACCAATAGTTAAATTGGATAGTTAACATTCTCGGTTCAAACTGAACTATGGCATGGTTCAAGAGCGGGGCAGACTACTCCCATCAAAACCTTAAATCATTTTTTACAGAATATAGTACATATTGCTGGTCTTGCCTCCGTTATCTCGGAACCGGTTTTCTTTTTCTATGTAGTTATTTTTAATAAGCTCATTGAGAGACCTCTTTACAGATGACAGGGATAAATTCAGATCTTTGCTTATTGTTTTTGTAGAGGGATAGCATCCTTTTGTTTTGCTGTTCGACCGGTCGCAGAGATAGAAATACACCAGTATAGCCTTATGAGACAACTCTGTATCTTTGTATACTTTCATCTTATCAATCATAACAATCACCTGCTTTTCATATTCTTTCCTATGTCTTTTAATCCACTTTTACTGCCATTGAAAAACGGCTCTGAAGAAGTTGGCAGCTTTGGAAACTCTGCGGTTTTTCCATATTTTTTAATTATTGCGCTCCTGATTTCTTTTTTATCCGCATAGCACACTTTCCGTACCACAGGCTGCCTTAAAGCATACTTTTCGTTCAGCTGAATTCCCCATTCAAAAAACAGCTTCAATATTGTTTTCATAGGCTTTACACCTGTTCTTGTCACTATAAAAGTATCTTTTGGCATTACCTTCAGCTCATCGGCTGTCATAAGCGGTCTGCCGGTCATTTGAAGTGATTTTGATTTATCTTTTCCCTGCGATACGCTGCCGGTCATTACCGTCCGTTCTCCAAGGATTTTTGACAGTACATCAGCCGCCTCGGAATTAGGAGCGAAGCCGCCGTAAATGCAGATTTGACAGTTGTCAATGATGATGTCTTTTCCTTCCTTGCCATAGTTCTTCTCAAGTTGGGCCAGAGACTGGATAATAGGCACAAAACTAATACGTCTGGAACGGCTGGCGGAAAACATCATTTCAGCCGATTTGATAGCTGGAAGGGTTCCAAACTCGTCAAGAAAGAACATTACCCTATTTGGCAGTTTGCCGCCCATCTCATCGGCTATGGAAAGCATTTCCCTGTATAACTGCTGAACAATCAAAGAAATTAGAAAATACTTGCTGTCATCTTCCTCCGGCATGATTAGGAATACAGCCGACTTTTGTTTACAAAAACTTTCCGTATTAATTTTTGTCTCAAAACACAGAAGCTGCTCAATCTCCGAATCAAGAAAAGCATTCAAACGGGAGAGAGCCGTTGACAGAACAGACGCCATTGCCTGTTCAGATGTATTAAGCGCAGCACCTGACATCCAGCGAGCCTTGTGTTCCTCCGGAAGCAGTTCCATTAACAGTTTAAACTGACTTTTACCCTTAACTTCTGACGGCCCCAATAAATCCTGAATCAGCTTAAACACACTGATTATATGGCGTTCCTCGCCGTGATGGGTTTCTGGCTCACCATCATTTTCTTTTTGGGGTTTGAAAAGTATTACTATTTCCGCTGTTTCGGCTTCTTTTCTGGCGCTGTCTTTTTGGGGCAGAAAAGTTACTTTGTTTTCGATACAAAAATTTCTCATGTTCTCAATATACTTAAGCCTTTTTTCTATGGCTTCTTTTTTATTTTGGCGCTGTAATGGCAACAAAGCATAGGGCGAGCAAAACTCCGAAATCACCAAAATAACAGATGTTATTAATCCTTCGGCAGAGTCATAAAAAAATGCATTTTGACCGGCGTTGGCGGAATCAAACCCGCCGGAGTTCATAATAGTCTTTGATATGATTTTCGCGTACTTTTCCGCCTTGGCTTTAGAAACGAGGGAATCTGTTTGAAGATAGTCGTCCATATATCGGTTCACCATGTGCAGCATGTTGAAACCGTCGCTTTGGGTGGGATTTCTCAAGTCAAGCACAGAAATATCATATCCGTAATACTTCTTGGCAATGGGAGCGTAGCTTCTCAGTAGGTCTCCTTTTGTATCCGATGTCACAAAGCTCATACCGGAAGCGCAACAATATTCAATGTTGGGGTATAGAAACTTGGCAGTCTTTCCGACGCCGGCCGCGCCTATCATAAGAGCGTGAACATCGCCCTCATCCACAACAGCCGTCACTTTTTTCTTTTTCCATATTTTTGTTATATTGCAGCCGATTATTATACCTTGCGGAAGACTTTCAGGGTTATTTATCCGCCATGCCGTTGGAGTGTAGTTCACCCGCTTAAAAAACTTATCCATCTCTTTTGGCGTTGCGAAGCTGGCCGAGCCATGCTGACCATCTCCTACGGTTTTGCTTTTAATATTCAGGGATTTTTGGTCGAGAAAGAACATGACTATCATGAACGCGCCGAATATTAAGACCAAAGGAATAATCTTTATTAAAGCGTTAGGCATTGTTCTTCATCTCCCTTTATATGGGTAATCTCATTTTTCATTACATCTTTTTTTGGGCTCTTTTCAAAGTTGTGTTTTCTTTCCATATCCGAAGCGTAATCTGTTTTTATATAAATTTCTGTTCTTATAGCCGTGTCTGCAACGCTCTTTGCCAACAAAAAAAGAGACTGGCCGCTTTTTTCCATATCTTTGGATAAACAGTCAATCTCTCTTTTCAAATCTTCAATACGCCTTGACAGGTGGCCTTTGTCTTTATAAACTTTATACTCTTTTTCTATAACGCAGAGTGTTTCTCTGTAAGATTTATTGCCTTCCATACACATAAGGTATACACTTAAATCGGCAATTCTCAAAACTCCGGCCTCAATTTGTTTTATATTATTGCCGCCGTTTTTAACAGAATCCTCAATTTTATATAGTGTCTTTTTAATTTGTGCCAAATAAAAATCCCTGCCGTATTTCTCAAAACATTTGTTCCTCCATTGGATATATGAGTTTTCGGCTTTTTCGTTTACTTTGATTAATAAACCTATTACTTTACTATAGGCGTCCTTTTTAGGATGTGTTTTTGCCGGAATAGGGGATACACCGTTTTCCGTTTTCAGCTGTTCGTTCCAATCTTTATATACCGGATATAGCCTATTTATTTGTTCCGGCATATATCCTCTTTCCAGAAGAGTATCCCTTATCTTTTCAGCCGCCTCTATTCCCGCTGGATCATAATCCAGACAAATATTTATTTCTTTAATCATTTTGTTTTCCTCCAAAAATCTGATTAAAGGCTTTGATGATAGTCCGTCAATGGATAAATAACTATTGTTCTGCCAGCTATCGCTGTTCAAAGTAACAAATGACATTAAATCCACAGCGGCCTCAAACACAAAAAGTCTTTCACTGGAGCCTCTCCAGCAGAATCCGTAGTTGGAGTTGGAACCTGAAACAGTCATTTTAAAACCGGAGTTATTGCTAACCGTTGCTTTTTCACTGGCTGATTTTGGGTTTCCATTATTGTCAGTTCCAACAAAGACGATATTACCATGCTTTTTCTCTTGGTAAAGTATATTTTTTTCTATAAAAGCCTGAACGATTTTCTGATTAATAAACCTTGCCTTTGTAAGATACGCGAAAAGGCGCCGCATGTCCGGCTCCCTTTCAGGAAGCCTGAATGATTTATGTTCGTCCCTATCTGTTGTGTTATCAACAGCATTATTGTCTTTGTGCTCTATCGCGGGTGTTTCTCCATTCAAAAGCTCCTTTACCGCTTCTCGAAAATTCAAGCCGTAAAACTCCTGCATAAACTTTATGGTATATCCTCCCACCATGTTTTTGTGATCATACCAGCGGTTGCCTCTTATGGATATGCTGTCATGTTCGCCGGATGAGTCTCTGTAAATCAGAGTATACTCACTGCCAACACGTTTTAATTTCTCGCCTCGCATACCAAGATATACTTCAAGATTTACGCTGTTAGCTTTCTCTATCTGTTCCTTCGTGTAAAGAGCCACTTTTGCTTCTTCCTTTCCTCAGATAGTCGGCGGCAAAATCAAGAGCGTTTTCAACACAGGTCATGTCGAAGTTATGCTCACAGTAAGCCTCCATAATATTGTCCAAATACATATCATCCGGCATAGCTATAGGAGTCTCACCCATTACATATGTAAAGGCTGAAACTGTCAATTCACTGCTTGTAAGGTTAAAATATTTCTTCGTATAGATTTCTTCCGGATATATAATTTCCATATCATCTAAATCCTCATGACTAATGTCCCAAACCACAACAGGAACAACATCGTTCTCATTTCCTTTTTCCAATGTAACAGCCGCCCTGCTGTAAAACTTTCTGAACACAAGCCGCCAGCCCTTTATGCCGCACTTTATTACAAGTTCCGCTGAAGGGCAAATGGTTTTTATTTTGTTTTCCATCATATATTCATCGTAGGTCAAAAATAAAGCCATGTTTATCACACCTTTCCGCTTTATAACTATAAATCCATTTCCATATTTTCCTCTTGATAGAGATTTTCTGACAGTGCCACAGCTTCCATTAAAATATTTGTGTCAAATCCGGCTTCCTCATAGCCCTCCAAAATGGTGTTTAAATTGTAATCGCTTGGCATTCCAATGTCATAACCCTCGTTCATAACATAGGCCATAGCGGTTAATGATTTTCCGTCAGCTTCTATTTTTATGCTTTCTTTTCGATAGAGATAGGGGAAGCCCTCATATCTGTCTAAAGCCTTCTCGTCAGACCTTTCTATTTTCCAGACCAACACAGGCACAACATTTCCCTTGCTTGGAACAATCGTAGCTACGGCTGATTCTTTTTTTCCTCTAAACTCAAGCCTGTAATCCTTGATTTCTCCCACAGTAAGTTTTCTTGCCGTTGGGCACCTCCAGCGCATCTGTTCCGTATTCAGGTTACTGCCATAGGCTATATAATATTTCATAGGCTCATACCTCCAAAGTCCTGTTCTTCTGTTTCATTTTGCTCTGTTATTTCTTCCGCCTGGAATAACCGATCCGCTTCCAGCTTTCTTTCCAGAAACCTCTGTTTTTGTTTTTCTATCTGCGAAGGGTCTTTCCACGCTATATTTCCATCCAGGTGTTCTAAAAGATGCTTTCTGGCCGTTTTAAATTCATCTCCTATCATGCCGAGCCTTAAAAGCCATGTTCTGAATGTATATTTTTCATTTGCGGATACAGTTCTTTCATAACTGGCTTTCTTTTGCGTAAGGGCCTGACTGCATATAGCAAGGCTTAACTGTATATAGGTTTTTACTTTACCTGCGTGAAGGGTGCTGTTAAACATCCTGAACTCAACCGTACCTTTCTGGAATACTGAGTGGAGATTTAAGGCGTGATACCGGCTTGAATGATAATGTTCAGAACTGCCGTCAATTCCCTGATACCAGATATTTTTAAGGGCTTCTTTCGTTTTTGGTTTTCTTTTGTTCAACTGTGCTAAGAACCTTTCTTCAACTTTTTTGCAGTAATGCTCTCGGGCTATGTCTACCTGAAGCACTTTATAAAGGATATCTTCCTTGCTTCTTATGATGTTGGTTAGATTTCTTAAGCTTACAGCGTCAAATTTTGAAGCGTCCACATGGATATGTATACCTGTGGATTCGTTTGTTACAGCTCCGGCTTTACGAAGACGCCGTATCAGTTCCTGTATCAGCTCAATATCGCCGTACTCACATATAGGGCTTACCAGTTCCACTGAAAAATCTGTTGAAGCTGCAGTCAATTTGCCTTTTTTATTTTCGTATGTTTTAATGCTGCTGTCCCTTACAAGATTCCAATATCGCCGTTTACTGTCTTTTACACGATACTTGTTGTAAACACCACCGACATACTCAGCGGCTGTTCCAAAATAATCAGCTAAAACTGAAGCGGCTTTTTCTCTCGTGATACCAGTCATTTCTATCTCGATTCCAAAATTCTGTTCCCGAATCAGAAGCGTCACCAGCTTTCCAAAATAAAAAAGAGCTTTATTAGCTCTCCTTACATACTTATATCATTTTCATCTGTCATCATTTGTTCTTCATTATTTACTTGATAATTTTGAGTTTCCATACAGTTCACCTTATTCAGCCATGCTGAGTTCCCGGGAAGGGATTCAGTTAACAACTTTCTGGCAAATTTATATTCTTCTCCAACCATACCGGCTCTTACAAGCCATGTACGCATAAGGAATTTCTCATTGGCGGAGAGATTTACTTTTTGACTAACGAGTTTTTGCCTTCGCGCATAATTATTTATTACCTGTGCCATTTGTATATAGCTTAATAACTCCTGAGAATTTAGAGTGCTTTTAAAAATGGAGAACTCTGCCGTTCCTTCTTCATCTAACCGAGAACAGTCAGCTAACTTATTAAAATCTTTTCCAATAGCCTTTTGAAATAAAATTCCTTTGCTTTTATATAAGTTTGCTAAATTTGTTTTATATCGTTCTTTATGTTCCATTCCTGCAACGTCTAATATTACGGACATCTTTGTTGTATCATTTACCAGTGTGCCTCCGGTTTTCAGGTCTTTTGTCAGTTCTTCCATTGAAGCGAAATCATTAGCGTAAAAAAACGGAGTAATTAACTTTATTTGATAAAGGTAATTTGCTCCCACAATTTTACTGTTTAATATTTTCTCTGCTTTAATATTGTCTGACGGCAGCAGATTCCATATTCGTCCGCGCCGGTCTTTAATCGTATAGCCACCGCTGTCAAAATTGTATTTATAATCGCTTTTGAAGGTTTCCGCCAGTATTTCGGCTGCTCGCTTTCTGGTTATCCCCGTCATATCCATAGCTATGCTGTATCTTTTCCACCTCATATCTTCACCTGCTTACATTTTCTGCCCGAGGGCTTCTTTCTTTTCCATGGTTTTTTGCAAAAGTTTTTTATCAGACAAGGTGATAACTTTGCTTTTTCTGTCATAGTCCTCTTGTATCATACGGCTGATATTCTTCAGCAAAAGCAAAAAATGCTTTCTGATTTGGATTTGAAAATTTTTCGCTTGTTCTTTCTGCACATATTTTGAATTCACTGTTTCGTTATTTTTTTCTTCCATATCCGCTGATATAACCTTATCCATCTCCGACAGCTCTAAGGCGGATTTTAAAACCATATTTTTGATATTGCGAAACTCAGATTCATCGGCAAGATTTCTTTTTGCTCTCGCGCTGTTTTGATATGTAGACAGAATATCATCTTTTAAATCAATCCAACTTTGGTATAAAGCGTCTACTTTTTTATCTTTGCTTATTTCACGGACAATTTCATCCACCAGAATTTTATTCTCTTTATCCAGCCTGCCATAGACTTTTTTATGCTTCGCTGTTTTCAGTCTTTTGGATAATTCCCAAAGCAGAATTTCAGCTTTCGGATTATCTGAGTTTTCCATTGCCATTGCCTGTTTCAGTTTCGCGTCAAAATATGCTTTCAGTTCATTTCTGACCTCATCTTTCTGCTCATAAATGTGATACAGCTCATCGCGGAAAATTTCAGCCGCGAATGAGCTCCTCAGATTCATGAAACTGCCTTTGCTCAAATATCCTTCTTTCGGATTTTTTGAGTAGCACATAAGATGGATATGAGGATGATGTCCCTCATTATGGAAAGCGCCGTACCAAACAAAGCTTTTCAGCGGTATTCTCATAGCATCGGCAATCTCAGCGGATTTTTCTCTTACCAGCTCTCTCCATGCATTGGCGTTGTTGAATCCCAGCCGTTCCGCGTCCTCCCGCTTCAATGAAACAACAAACGTCCAGATA
Source organism: Anaerotignum lactatifermentans DSM 14214 (assembly GCF_900142265.1). Taxonomy (GTDB): domain Bacteria; phylum Bacillota; class Clostridia; order Lachnospirales; family Anaerotignaceae; genus Anaerotignum; species Anaerotignum lactatifermentans. The sequence goes on from NZ_FRAH01000004.1 coordinate 142,273, forward strand.
TTTCCTTTGTGTTCCGAAGCTTCTTTGGAGACTTTCGCCAAATCTATTATCTGGTCAGAACCATTCCATAGAGCATGGTCTTGTTCATTCCTTTCCGCTCTCGGTCTTTTGGCAAGGTAACCAACATAGTTCTTTATGTTTTCGGAAACAGAGATTTGTTCCTCGGCTATTTTGCTTATCAGCTCGCTGGCGTTTTCTGTTGTTGGACTTTTTTTATAATCCTCATATTCCAAATGGCAGGAACTTTTTAGTTCTGGATTGTTTTTCAGTTCATTTTCAATCCATTTCTTTTGTTCTTCTGTGGCTTTCATTTCTGATTGAGTAGGGGAGAAAGTTTCAGCGTTTTCCCTTGTGGCAATGTAGTTGACATAGTTTTTTAACTGACGCGCGCTTTTCATTTTTAAATATCTTGGAACAAAAACAAGCCTTGGCAATTTTATCACCTCGGTTCAATTTACATTTTTGTTTTACTCATCATCGCCTCTTTGATAGCGAACGGCGTCCTCCATTTTTATAATGCCGTTTATCTTTTTTACCTCGTTTACACAGCGGATATGAAGGCGCCGCATGGTTTCCTCATCCATGTCGTTAATGGAAGCAAGCATTTGCTCCAGCTTTGCCATTTCAACAGCTATCTTAAAAAGGAGTCGGGCGATACGGTTTTCTGAGGTTTTTACAATGCCTGACATAGATTCCAGGATAACGCTGGCTAAGAAATCTGTATGCGTTTGAGCGGAAACATATCCGGAATAAAACTCAATAGATCTTTCAATAAAATCATTTCTTACACCGCAGTCTGTGATACTCATACCTTCATTGCATTTTCTCAAGGTTTCATCGGATATGCGAATTGTTATTTTATTCTTCTTATCCTCCATTTTCCTATCACTCCTTTTTCTCTGCGAAATCACCTTAATGTCAGTTATGATGTCAGTTAAAATTAGCTGATAGCCCTGGTTTTTGTACGGTTTCTGACATAGCTCTTTTTAAAAAGACTTTCTATTTGATGTCAGCCTTCTATTTTTGATGTCAGCTCTTAGAGACAAAAAATCCCCGCACTGCGGGTGATTTGAGGAAACGCCAGCCCATTTGATGGCTGGCTTTCACCTGCAATCTTTTTGGTAAATACTCTCCCTTTTTACTATACCTTCTTTTGTCTCTTAGCTAATGTTTTCATTTCTCACAAAAGGTCCAAATTTCTTCTAATTTCTCTTACCTTTTTAACCGCCTTATAAGTTTATAAAAGCGGCATACAAAGGCATACAGGGCGCAAAAAAGGCGGACACTGCTGTCCGCCAATATATCCAATTCAATTTTTACCTTTGTGTATTAAGGCTTTTATATGTCTCCGTTTTGTTTCATTACAATTTTGTCTAACAACTCTATACGCCGGCGAACCGCGCCACATAAAACTTTCCTTCGTTCATCGCTGATATATGCTGATTCCGAGAGAATGTCATTTATCTCTTCACCAATTCCTTTAAGCTTATCCGCATTAACCCAGGAAAAATCCGTTACAAGCTGTATTTGTTCCCCGTGGGTTTTTCTAAAAGGCTTTGATGGAAGGGAAGGGGAAAGAGGTTTTATCAAGCTTTCCTGTGTGTTGTACCACAGAGATGTTCCGCAGTCAAAAACCGGAGCGCAGCCTACCCATTCCAATGTAACAGCGTTCCTTATGAGACCGAAGTTATTGAAATGTCTGTCCTCATTTCCAATAATAAAATCCAGAACAAGCATTTTCTCAATCTGTTTTCGTATATCCTGCACACACAAGCTCTCACACAGTTTTATATAAAACTCGTACTCTGAAAGGTTATTCGGCTTTTTTTCTATTCTCATGATATGGTAAGCCGACACCAATTCAGTCTCAGAATTAATAAAGTCATCGCATACAGAAAACGGTTTGTCATTTTCCCATATAATTTTATACTCCACATGATAAATGCCGAGCCTGTCCGCTATTTTTGACGCGATCGCCTCGCACAGCGGTTCCTGCTGATAGGGATTGCTCCCGCCCTTTATCAAAACACGCTTTCCGTCAGCGATTTTCCATTTTTTAATAAGCTGGCCATCCGATGTATTGTCAGGCGACACAAGGCTCATGCTTTCGGAAACTCCGCCGTATCCAAACAGCAGATTTCCCACATCCTCGGAAAAATTATGCTCAAAAAAGTTAATATCAGACCATGAAAGACTGGAGTCCTTTGGCGACACCCAATACTGATCCGAGAGACTAAGACCGTAACACTTCACAAGCAGTTCCTGCGGCACAGACATATTCAAGGCGTCAAGGGCTTCCCTCAGTCCAGAACGGCTGGCCGGTATAGAGCGTTTCGCCCACCATCGGGCAAGGGAATTTTTATCAGCAGTATTTTTTACCGCCGTGCCAACGGGCAGGTGCTCAGGAGCGTATACCTCATGTATGTTTATTATATTGGAAAGCTCGTCAAGCTCTATTTCAGCCACAGCCTTCTCTCGGTGCATCAAAATATATCTCATAGGACTCACTTCCTCCACAGTTCTGAATTATAAGAATATGTAATCAACAGCATATGGTTTTTCCATTTTTTCTATAACTATTGTATCTATTCTTCCCGCACAAGTCAATTTTAAGACGGGTTATGGAGCATGTTATCAACACTTGTTTCAGCACTTTTGCTTTTGGCTGTCTTATTTCTGTCCTTCTTTTCTTCTTGAACGGCGTCCTTTTCCTCGATAAACTCTCTTACATCTGATGGCACCAGCTTTCTATACAGCCTGTCGGCGGTATCCAGCAGTTCCGCTTCAACAGAGACTTCCTTTTTTCTGGCGTATCTTAACAGCGCGTTATATTTATCCGTATCAAATTTAATCTGTATTACCGACTGCTTCATATCTTTCCCTCCCTGAAAATCAGACCATTTCCGGTCCTGACTGTTCATCCATATCATTATATTCCTCCATTGAAATTTCCTGAAAATCATCTAAATTCGGAACAAAGCCTGAGTAAAAATCATTTGTCTCAGAGTCCTTGCATATCAAAAGTCCTTGTTCCGATGCTTCTTGCTTAATAAAAAGACAATGGATATTCCTTTGAGAATCCACAAACTGAACGTCGCTGTTATCATTAATAAAGCTTGTCTCCTGCTGTATGTTTCTGATAAAAAATCCGTAATCCTTTTTATCAAGTTCTATTACCTTTTCTATCACCACACCGTTTTTTGCCTTGCTTTCCGAACTGTAGCAGCTAACAGCGTCGTCAATATCATTAAAATATTTGTTTAAAGCTATTTCGCCGTATAACTTTCTCTCTACAACATTCACGGAATCATATGCGTGTTCCGGTCTTGCCAGATATAGTTTTATTTTCTCAAGCTCAAAGTCAAAGGACACCTCCCGTATTCTTTCATCTGTCATAAGCAGTTCCTTCACCAGTTTTACCTCATCCTCGTTGAAGCTGATATCAAAGCCAAGCTCCAAGCAGGATATATCGCATCTGGATTTTTGATTGTCAAACTCATTTATAACATCCTCCTTCAGCCAAAGGATCTGTTTTATAAAACGCTCTAATATATCCAGCTCTCTTTGACTGATACTGGGGAAATCCTCCGTAAGATCAATTACTTTTATATTGGAATTTCTTGTCATAGTCATCTCCTCTTACATATCAAGCTCCGGCTCATCTTCATCCGGGCCGGTTATATTGACATAGTCCCCGATGATATTAAGGGCCTCATAATAGCTTTGGGCTTCCTGAGTAATACGGCTTTGCATTTCTTTTGCCTTGTCCGCCATGCCGTTTGCCCTTAATGTTCTTGAGGCTATTCCCATAAGGTTAAATATATTCCCGTCCTGACCAATCAGCTGACAGTCCGGCTTTTGTTCCGTCTGTTCTTCCATACCAAGGTTATTTTCTATGTAGTCGCTCAGCCATGTGCCTCCGAATTGTCCATAGGTTGATATTCTCCACATAGCCAACTTTCCCATATCAATATCCACATTTTTAAAGCCGAATAAAAGGTTTGTTAAACCCTCGTTTTGGAATGCATAGACTTCACTGAAAGAGCTGCCGTTTTTCAAAATATCCGCTTCTGTTAACAGCTCATTTATGCCGTCAACCCATTCTTTCGGATCTCCGCCGCAGCCCTGCAGTATCAGACCTTCTTTATTCTTCATTTGACACAATTCGTTTATGGTTATTTCCTTCACTTTTTTCACCTCGCTTTATAATCTTCCGTATCCGTAAAAATGCTTTATCCAGTATGAATTTCCCAAGTTGGCGTATCCGATTGGGTCTCCACAGTGGAGCATTTGATTATCGCCTACATAAATTCCGATGTGCGTTACCGGATTAGAGCTTTGGTATGTTCCGGTAAAAAACACCAGATCACCAGGCTTCAGTTCTTCTTTTGACACAGGAGTACACTGGTTATATATATCCTGCGCCGTCATTCTTGGCAGATTGTGAACACCGGAATGGGTGTATACCCAGCAGACAAATCCGGAACAATCAAAGCTGGTTTCCGGTGTGCTGCCGCCCCAAACGTAAGGAAACCCTATATATTTAGTGGCTTCCGTCATCAGCTGCGCGAATGTTTCATCGTCAAACGCCTCGCCGGGTATGCCTGTTATTTGTCCCGTTACTGAGTAACCGTATTTAATAAACAAATACAAAGAGCGTATTTCTTCCTTTTCCGTTTCTGTAAAGTCATGGGGGAGATATTCTTCCAGCTCCTCATAAATCTCGTCATCTTCTTTCTCGTCCGCAAAACAATTCACAAAATCTTGATAAAATTCCTCATTGAACTCTGACATATCTTTTGTAAAATAAAGGATATAAAAAAAGGACTTGACTTTTATATGGTCAAATCCTTCTTCGTTATAATCCGCTATGGCGTTATCAATTTCCTCAAAAGCGTCTATCATATCCTCCATATATTCTGTCAGCTCGGCGTCCGCCTCAATGGGTATCGGGCCGCCGTCAAATACTATTTTTGCTGTTTCTCTGCTGTATCCGGCTTCCGCGTTAAATATGGAAAGCACAGCTAAAAACGGAATCAGAATAATAACAACAATACCGACAATTACAGATGCTATGAATGTCTGCACCCGTTTGTCGCTGGCAATATCTATAGCTTTTTTAACCAGTAAGGCGACTGTTGTTGGGCTTGCCAATATACCGCCTCCTTCTCTTTACATATTCATATCAATATCATTTTGATGTTCCATATACTCTTTGATACTTAGCGTTTCTCCCAGATAATTAAAATCGTCTATCGGATAAAAACCTCCGTCATTCAGAGTAAATTCCTCTTTAGAGAGAACAGTTCCCCAATGATTAACCGTTACATACGGCTCAAGGGTTACCGGTTCACTGCTGAAACCTTCTGATTCCCTGATGTCATAACAAAACAGACCTTCTGGTACTGTGGTTCTGTCAAGCCTGCTGTTTGTGAACAGTGTTTCTTTCCCATCAATCTCAACCAATTCAAATGTTTCTTCGTTTGCGTCTAACAGCATTTTTATTCCTCCTTCAGTTTGTTTTTTTACCTTCCTCCGGCGCTGCCGAACAATTCCTCTTTGTATTTTTGCGCTTTCACCACAAGATGATAAACCTCGGAACCGTGACGGAACACGCAGACTCCTTTTTGGGGATAGCTGATAAGGTCAAACAGGCACTCGTCCAGTCTCAGCATTTCCGTATACTCCTTTTTTGATATGCTTCCGGGATAGAACAGAAACTGATGCGCCGGTATAGCGAACAGCGGCTTTGTCATTTCTTTTACATCGGCTCTGTTGAAGTCCTCAATATTCTGGCTGGCTATTATTACGGCGCTGTCCTTTTTTCTTACCCGCTTCATGGCGTTTCGAATATACTCAATGGCTGTCAGGTTTGTTAGGAACAGGTACATTTCATCCAGAAACGCGGCTGTATTTCCCTTTGTCAGCAGCGCGTCCGACATATAGGACAAAACATTAAAGAGCATTGCGTTTTTAATAGATGTGTCAGCTTCCATAATGCCTTTTACTCCAAAGCATATAAATTTATCGCTGGTGATATTGGTATGCCCGTTAAAAAACTTGCTGTCAGCGCCGATACATATGGATTTCAGCTTTAAACACAAATCTCTTACGGTTTCTTTTGTGTAGATATTTCCTTTTTTATCCTCATATCGGTTCAGTTCATTTTCTGCGAAAACATATAAATCCGAAAGTATAGGATAGTTATTATGGGAGAGGGAAGAGAGGACAGTCTTATCCGTGATTCCTTTGCTTTCATACAGCCGTTCCAGAAATATTTCCAGCACGTCTATTTCAGAGCTTGTAAAGTCCTTGTAGGAACGGAAAAAATCCCGCAGAAATGAAAGGTGCCTTGACAGAACAGAGCCGCCGTCATCATCCCATTTCTTCGGTTCCAAAACATTGATTATGTACTCTCCGCTGGTTAAATCAATATAACATCCGTCGAGATTAAGCGTAAGGTCTATGTACTCGGATTCAGGGTCAAGACAGATAACATCCATGCCGCTTTCCCTGATATTGCACAGCAGCAGTTTCATTAAATAGCTTTTTCCCTGACCGCTGTTGCCGAGTATCAGGACATTGGCGTTTGTTTTGTCATCGGTTCTTCTCTGAAAATCAATAAAAAGATTACTGCCGTACTTGTCATGACCTATATAAAACCCCTCCGGATCGGCTTTTCCGGAGTAATTAAAGGGATAAAGATTGGCGGCGCTGGCTGCCGGAAGCACACGCTCAAACTGCTCTCCCAGAACATTATCCCCGCAAGGCTGTGTGCTCTTAAAACCTTCCTTCTGCCTTAAAAACAGCTTATCAACAGATATTTTAGAGCGTGTCAGCTCCGCTTCCACATCCGCCTGCATTTCTTTCAGTTTTTCAAGAGTGGGGGCCGCCGTCTCAATAAAAACAGCGCAGTGTACCAAAGGCTCTCTGTCTCTGTGCATCTGCGCTATCAGGTTCATTACATCGTTTAGGTTTGACTCAGCCACGATTTCCTTTTGAATATCTCCTGAGCCTCGGTTCATTCGGTTACGGCTGGCGGCGTTTGAAATGATTTTTCTTTCCTCCGCCGGTGTAACGTGTCTTGTGTATATCCGCAGCGTTACGCCTGAACGGTCGCCTAAATGTCTTAGGATGGCCTGTTCGTCAGTATCGGTAGGATACTCCCTTATGGCCCATACGCTTCGGTATGTGCTGCCGCATATATAGTAGTCCGGATAAAACTTAAGGACAGACGGGCTGCACATATCCAGAAACTCTTTAATCCTGATCTGTTCCTTTTCCGCGTCTGTCCTTGGCAAGTCAATTTTATTCTTTTTTGTTCTGCTGATTCTCAAATATAATCGTCACTCCTTACAAAACGCTCGCCGTCATAGTTGTCAAAATAAATCTGCGTAATGTTTTGAACATAATAAACAGCGTACAGTCTTTTAATATCATCTTTTGCCGCCAGTCTTGATGTAAAGCCCTCGTCCTTTAACAGCTTTTCCATTCTGCTTATGCCTGTCTGAACGTCGTTGGATTCAAAGTTATAGTTTTTAAACCTCAGTATAAACAAAAACTCCCTTGCGGAAGCCGTTTGTATCTGCACTCTGTCAAGGTGGGCGATATCCTTTTCCAACAGCTCCCGTACTTTCTGGCTGTGTTCCTTTTCCAGCCGTTCCTTATAGAAGTTCTTGTTGCTGTCGAAGTTCTCTCTTGAGTTAATACAGGAAAACTCAATGCAGTCATAACCCTTTATTACGCCGGAAAGGGCTATGATTTTTGTTCTGACAGCCGTTTCGGATAAAACGGCTATGTTGTCCGGCTGTACCAGAAAGTAAACCAGAAAATCGTTTTTGTTTGTCTCAACTCCGTTGGGTTCAATATTGACAGCGCCTATTTCTTCTCTGGTTGATTTTTTTGTTCCTATTTTTATTCTATTCATTTCAAAGCCTCCAATAGAAAACCTGCTGTTCCGTTACAAAAAACCGAAAAGCAAAGCGGATATAGTCCGAAATATTCAGCTCATTGTCAATGCGGATAGTCAAAAAGGCGTATACGCCAACCGCCACGCCTGGAATAATAAAATCAAACACAGCGGTGCAGGCGGCGGACAGCACAGCCCCTATAATTACAATCAGCATATCCCTCAATGTCCAAAGGAACATAGTGCTTTTGCCCTTCAGGTTATCCGGGTAAATATACATAACATCACCTCGGTTCACATATCCATATCAAAGCTTTCATTTTGCGCAGGTTCATTTGAGAACACGGAAATATATCCGCTTATAGTTTCCGCCAATTTTACATAATCGTTAGTGTTCGGACGGCAAGGATACCATTGAGCTTTTCCTTGATAAATCCATATGTACGGCGGCGTTTTGCCTATGCCGGAAGTGTTTATTTCCTTCAAACCAAAAACATCCGCCAAATTTAATTTAACATGGTCAATTTCACCATCCGCTTTATTTATAAGCGTTACTTTCAGCACCTCAAACTGTTCTGACACACCATTTGTTACAAACTCCGCTTTCAAACGAATATCGCTGCTTAATTTTCCATAGCAGCTTCTTCCTATATATCTTAGATTTTGTATTCCTTCAGTTTTACTGAATATTCTCCTGAGTTCGTTTTCAAAAAAGTTCATTTTACCGCCTCCTTTCAAAAAAACATATCCATATCCTGACTGCCGACGTCATTTTCAGGGTCCTCATATAAATCTCCCTCGTCCTCAGCCAAACCGCTTTTTATTTCATTTTCCAACATGTTGCTGCGTCCTATCATATTCATTATGTTTTCGCTGCTTCCCCTATACACAACAAGCCCGTTTTCAGTAAATAGATGGCATTTCTCAGAAAGACAATGTCTCGCGTATGCGTCAAGACGGATAAACGCCTTTATATCATCCGGAAAATGATATTCGGGACTGTCCAATATGTTTAGCGCGTATTCCCTGTAATCAGTTACTCCTTCATAAAGTTTAAACTCATCAGCCCCATTTAAAATAAGCGTCAGTTCCTCAGTATTTTGAGGGTTACATATATCCAAAACCGTTTCTATGGTTTTATGCCTGCTTAGCATTCCCATATCAGGCATAGTCTCAATGGCTTTGGAATAAAGGTTCATAGTGTACAGCTTTTCCTTTATGGACATGGAAAGTTCTTCAGTAATTCTCTGAATTTTGTTATATATATGTTCTTCACCACAGTTGTCTATTGATATTTGCGGTCTTGTGATTTTATCCAAACCCATATGGTAAAGGGCTTTATCAATAGTTATGTTATCGCAGGGAATTTCAATAAACTCCATTTTCAGCTGTCCATTCTCATTGGTTCCTTCCAAAAGCAGCGCCGAGCTTTTTCCATAGTAATACGGAGGAAAATGAAGACCGTCATATAGCTTTTGGGCTTCTTCTTTAAATTTGAATATTATGCCGTATTCCCCAACATACCCTTTTTTACGGGAATTAAAAAACTCGTTTATTTTCTCTGTCCCCGCTGTGTCAAGCTCTGATACCGGCATTGAGCCATATTTTTTAAAAAGAAAAACTCTGTTTAATTTTTTTGTGTCCTTATCGTTTAAGTCAATCAAAAAGTAATTGTCAATTTGAAAACTGAGGTTTATTAAATCCTCAACCGTGTCAGGTTTTTCCATTTCCGCCGCTGTGTAAAATGTTTCCGCCTCGTAAAAGTCAAAGCCGTCTATCCTTTTTGCCAGATAATTCAGCTCGTCTATATTTACTTCCATGCCTTCTATAAACGGGAATTTACGGCATTGCAGGACAACGCAGTTTTTATCAGCGCTTATTTCCGGTATATAAAGTTTTTCCGCAAACTCAGATATCTTGCTATCTCTTTCCGGCAGACTTATTGTTATTTCGGTTGTGTCTCTTATGGTTTTATTGGCCAATGTAACTTTCATAACCGCGCCTCCTTTCCGCTATTTGTTTACAACTCTGCTTACGTTTCGCGCCATGTTAATAATCGATTGAGTGGAGTAAAGAGTGCTCATGATATTAAATCTTGTGCTTGTGTCAAGGCCAAAGTTCTGCGCTATTCTTGGCACCTCAGTTGACGACAGCATAAGACCAATACCCAGAAGCATATTTGTGTTGTATGTAACAAGTCCGGCTATCAGCACAATGGTTTGAAGGAAAGCCGTTAAGCACAAGGCGATCACCTGCTTGCACCATGAAACAAAGCCGTCCATATAGCCCCTTGGAACACTGAACATGTATAAGCTGCCCACTGCCATCATAACAAGCAGTATGCCGCCTCGCTTCAGGTTAGCGAAAAACACTTTTATAACCGCATAGCCTATAAGTATGATAAACACGATAGTCACTAAAATATTTGAGCCAGGTGTCGCAAGACTCCCAAAAATCATATTTGTCATATTTCCAATTTTATCTGGCGAGTCTGTCATTCCGGCTATGGCTTCTATCAGATTATCTGACAGGTTGATGCAAAACACATATAAATCTACCGGAACAATGGTAAAAAGGCTGGCGGCGAAAAAACCTTTTATGGCGTTTAAACCTACGTCCTGAAAGCCGCCTTTCCCTCTTTGTGCCTCGATTGCCATATCAAACACAGCCACTACCAGTCCCACACCGTACAGCGCCCAGGCGAAGTAATTAAAAAAGAGCAGAATCCCTTTGATCCACTCCAGTTCAAAGAGTTCCGCTCCCATCATATTTATCATACTGAAAAAGTCGCCGAAGAAAGATATCAGCTTGCCGTATATCCAGTCGCAGAATTGGTCAAGCACTCCGTCAACGGCTAAATCCAAGCCAAACAACCTCATCACCTCTGTTTGAATTTATATAGAAAAATTTTAAAACTACACTTTTTATTTTTCAGCTCCTTTTGTTTTATCTTTTCCTCAATACGTATATTTGCGTATTTCATAAAAAGGACACGGGATACATCCAGAAAGCCTCCGTGTCCTTTTAAGTTGTCATTCGTTTGCATAAGTGCAAAGAGAAAGACGGCTTTTTTCTTTTGCTGCGGGCGGGTAGTCTCAATGCTTTTTACTTTTCGTGGGTGATACTACCAGAAATAATATACCTGTAAGCAATAAGACGCATTGAGTAATAACGGTTCCTATGGATAAAGAGAATGCAGGATCCAATATGTTAAGGGTAAGGGGACGCTCCACAAATACATTTCCATTCAGCAGCCCCAGAAACTCCGGAAGCGGCAGCGTCATCAGCAAAATCGGAACTAACATCCACACAAAGAGCAGCCAAGCACTCAGACGACCTAGACGCCAGCCGCTGCCTAAAGCGAAAATCAAAGGTGGAACCAGTGTAAGGAATGTCGGCAAAAGCAAAGAACTCCAGTCATACCAATGAAACATCTGTCCATAAAACACTATCGCCAGCAGAATGACCACTAAAGCAAGCAGTGCGGTTCCCGTTAGGGCAGCACAGCATCGTACCAGCCCATAAATAGATGGCTTCACTGGCGTTGCGGAGGTTATAACCTTTCTTCGCCGCTCGGCTTTGGAAGTAAAAAATGTCAGGAAAAATAATGCGCCAATCCACAGCAAAGGAATCATTCGGCTTAGATAATCTCCATAGCTCCAAGGGGAAAATGGCGCGGTATGAGATACTCCCAAAATCGTTACACGATTCAGTACCTGCCAGCCATAGAACAGAATCACCAATATCAGCCCAATAAAAAATTTGTTGCAAAGCAGCCGTTTACACTCATATCCGAATATTTTACGCAAGGTTCAGATCCTCCTCAGTCAGCCCGCAGGCATTCAAAAATTCCTGATAGGTCAGATAGGGATATATGGGGTCTAATTCCCGATTAAACAGTCCGTTTAAAATCTGATCCATAGCCTCCTCACCACCTACCAGAGCCTCGGCCTTTAATATTTTCAGCGGCATTTCACAATATTGCCGCACATAGGTCAGATTATCCGTAATCTCCAGTTGCTTGTCCACCGGCAAAGCATCCAAATAGTCCGGATTTCGCACATAGAAGTCCAGGTAATAGTCATCTACTGCCTTCTGCCATTGAGCTACATAGTACTCCTGGGCGTAATCTTCACCGTAGAGTTCTTTGACAATACGGTAGGTCGTATAAACTGTCAGCCCTTCGGCAGACCAAAGGCTGCTGGAATCGGATACATCAAACATATTACCAAGTCCCCACCATTGATGCACCAACTCATGGATCATAACCTCTCCGGTCCCCGCACCTTTATCAGCATTAGAAAGATTTTCAGAGGTGAAGTCGGCCTCATCCAGTAAGCTGGCCCCGCCTGCGGCATAGCCGCCGCCGGAAACCCGGCTCTGAATAAGTTTGAGCTTATTATCAGCTCCAAATGATAGATAACCATAGTGTTCAACGCAGTAGTCCACCACTGACTTGATGGCTTCCACTGCCCCTGCTGCCTCCATAACAGCCTGATGCTTACGGCCATAGTAGAACTCAATAGTAAACCCGTCAACTACAACATCTTCTCGGATATAATTCCCCGCATAGACAATGCCGCCGGTGCTGTTTCCCTCGTAACGCCAAGTTTTGGTTCCGTTCTCATGTTCAGCGACAACCTGAGCATTACTGCTTCCAAAAGGAATCACAGTCATGAAAGATGGCAAAGTAATCTCAATTGTAGTCGGGTACATATTTTCGTCAGGCAGAACATTCATCAAGCGGGGAGAAAGCGTTGCATTTTCCAGGCACAGATATTCCTCACTGATTTCTGTACTGCCCTGCATGGTGGACATATTTGCGCTCTCCTGAGGAAAACCGCCATATTCCATTGTCAGCTCCACATGTTTGTCAGCAGGGATTGTAACCTCCAGCATGGCCTCGTTATATTCCTGATAGTCGCTCACTGAGAACGGTACATCTAAACCATTCGCTTGAACATTGGAGATGGTATAACCGGGATTGATACCAAACGCTACCCCCTGTTCCTGACCAGAACTGTTTTGAAATTGATAGGCTGCATAGCCGGACAGTATTCCGGAATTGACATCTGGGAATACCTCAGCGGTGCGTCCGGTACAAACTACCTCCTCCGCATAGGGTACTTCATAGAACAACATTGCCGTCTCATCCGGATTGCTGTTATCTACCATAGGCTGGGCGGCATAGGCAATTCCGGAAAAAGCCAGTAAAATCAGCGCAACGGCCGGGCGGTAAGCCCGTCGTACGCTCCATATCAAAGAACCTAAGAGTCCTTTCCCATACTGTCGTACACAAAGCCAAGAAATTGTCCACACACCGGAGAGTGCCACGAGCCACGTCAGGCGCATATATCCCACTGAACGAAAAATTCGGAAGTTGGAAAAGTCGTCAGACAGCGCCCACACACAAGGGTTGAGCCAGCATAACTGCCAGTTATCAGCCCATACGGTTAAACTAAGAGCGGCAAAGGCGGCAAATAGTACCAAGGACAGATCTACCCGACGGGTAAACTGATACGCAGCGGCGGCAGCCAGAATCCCAAGCGGCATGGCAAGTCCCATCAGAATCAAATATGCCAACACATAATCTACGATGCCGAATACTGCGCCAATCAGCCATTTGCTGATTGGCAGCCAAACCATCATAGTAAGTCCCAGGGTTATCAGAGCGCCAACCATCATGACTAACAGACGCACCAGCGCCATACAAAGCGGAGAAACTGTTGAATCTATTAAAACATCTACACGGCTTCGAACAGCTCGGTCTAATTCAAAGACAGTCAGCGTCCCAAACAGAACGCTGCCTGCAATACCTCCGGCAATGGCCGGATTTGCAAGATACATGGAAAGCATCGTGCTGGCAGCAGCCGGTTTATAGAAGATCAAACCAATCACAGGTGAGAGCACCGACAACCCTATCATCAGCCAAGTAAAACGACTTTGCAGGAGCCTGCACAATTCCAAAGGAAATAAACGGATTGTTTTCATTGTGCAGCCTCCCTGGAAATCAGATAAAGATAAGCATCCTCCAGAGAAGGTTCCACTGCCTTGACATAGGTGGGGAGCTTATCCGCTACTGCGCGGCATCGGATGCCCTGGCTTGTATTTATCCGTGCTGTGATATGCAGTCCCTGCTCCATGATGGAATCTTTTTCCCAAAAAGCACCCACATGACCAACAGCGGTTTGAATCAATTCTTCCGGCGTTCCGGTAAACAATACCCTGCCGTGGTTAATCACAACAATTTGATCGCATATCGATTGAACATCTTCAATGATATGGGTAGAGAGCAGCACCAGTCTATCCTGGGCAGTGCGCGAGAATAGGTTGCGGAAATGGATGCGTTCCTCCGGGTCTAATCCCACCGTAGGCTCATCGAAAATGAGGAACGTGGGATTCCCCAGCAGCGCCTGGGCAATTCCCACTCGTTGTCGTTGGCCGCCGGACAGTGTGCGGATTTTCGATTTGGTTTTCTCCTCCAAGTTGACAGCTCGAATGACTTCTTGAATTGTCCCTTTGGGATTATGCAGCCCTTTTAGAGCAGCCATGTAGTCCAAAAACTGCACCACAGTTAACTCGTCAAAAAGACCGAAGTCCTGCGGAAGATAGCCCAATTTTGATTTTAGCAGACGTTCTGTTTTAGCAAGGGGCTGCCCGTCTACCAAGATCGAGCCGCTTGTAGGCATAAGAGCAGCCACCAGCAGTTTCATCAATGTAGACTTGCCCGCTCCGTTGGGCCCAAGCAGACCAATCAGACTTGGAGCCTTTAATGAGAGATTCAAATGCTGCAAGACCTGCTTCCCGTTAGGATAGGTCATGCTCAGATCTCTAAGTTCAATTTGCATAGGTTAATCTCCTCTCTTTTGAATTTTAGCCATAGAATACCGAGCTTATATGGAGAGGATATGGAGCCAATATGTGTTTTATATGAAGAAAGCGTGCGCCTGATTTTATCAAGTGCACGCTTTCCCTTACAGGATGTTATTGTGGATTTTTGAAGCAAACAGTTGCCAAAACACCTTCAGCGGTATTATCTATCCAGCATTTCGCTCTATGACGGTCCAGAATAATCCGCACCAAGTAAAGCCCAAGGCCGCTGCCGCCTGTACGGCGGTTACGGGATTGTTCTTCGCGGTAAAATGCCTCAAATAAATGTGGTAAAGCTGCCGTTCCAATATGGACGCCCGTATTTTCGATTGTCAATGTAGGGCTATTTTCTTTCAAACCTGTCCATATGCGAATTTCCTCACCATCAGGGGAATAAAGCGCTGCGTTGGAAAGCAGGTTTCCAATGACCTTTGCCAGCATAGATGGATCTCCATATACAATCAAGTCGGGGCATAGATCGGCAGTTACATTTAAGTGTCGTTGCTGAATTAGATCAGCATCTAATTTCAACTGTTGCCCTACCATTTCAGAAACATCTATTTTCTCTTGAATACAAGAAATATCCTGCGCCTCCATACGGGAAATGGTCAGAATTTCTTGAATCAGTTTTTCCATACGAGCAGTTACCTGGAGGGAACGGGCAAGGTATTTTTCTCTGTCCCGATAGACGTCCACGCCATCCAACATACCGGAAAGTTGGCCTCTCAAAATGGTTACAGGTGTTTTCAGCTCATGAGATGCCGCAGAGAAAAACGCCATCCGCTGACGATCTAATTCCCGTTCCTGTTCCATTTCCCCTCGTAGTGCCTCATTCGAGGCTTTAAGTTCGCGCAAGGCATTTGAAAGTTTTTGCGCCATCTGATTTAGACTCCGCCCCAAATGACCGATTTCATCTTGACGGGTTTCCTCACAAGTCCAACTGAAATCCAAGTCAGCCATTTTCCCTGCTATTCCACTTAGCCGGACAATGGGACGGGTAATGTATCTTGAATAAACCAGAGCCCCCAACAAAGAGAAAATCAGCAAAGTCAGCAATAGCCACGGAGCCATTTGAATCAGAGCTTTTACAGCCAAATTCTCTGCCTGCAGCCGAGGTGTAACATAAAGCGTATAAACACCTAAACGATCAGAAAAATGCACATCAGCTACGATAGTGGCTTGATCAGACATGGTAACTGACACAGACTCATCCGTATCTAACACGTCAGTTGCGTAAGTAACAGCAGAACTGTCCTCCGCTGCTGAAACAGTACCAGTATCCTCATATACGGATTGAATTGCAAACTGAGAGCCGGTATTGATAATTTGCTCATCTGGTCCTACCAACATAGCATCCGCCCCAGAATCACGGAGAAAGGCATCCAGAATCGGGCCGCAATCCTCCAGAGTGGTATCTTCCAACTTTTCTACCAATGTATTTACCTGTCCGGTCAGATCATCATTGAGAACAGCGGTATATGTACTTGGGGTGGCCCAAGCAATCAGACCGAAAGTGATGGTTCCAGCCCCCAGTAAAACGAGAGCAGTGATTAAAAAAATATGAGTAGTCAAACTTTCATGGATTTTCTTTCGCAGCACGATACCCCACTCCCCTTACAGTTTCGATGTATTCTGTACCCAATTTGCGCCGCAAATTTTTAATGTGACTATCCACCACACGCTCGTCTCCAAAAAAATCGTAACCCCACAATTTTGCAAGAAGGACTTCACGGGTGAACACACGTCCGGGGCTGGAAATCAAAGTTTGGAGCAATTCAAACTCCCGCGTGGTTAAATCCAGCGAACGTCCCGCCAAAACAGCCTCCATTCCATCCAAGTCTAATGTCAGATCTCGGTAGCGCAGACATCGATTTTCTTCTTTTTCTGCTGAAGTACGGCGCAGAATCGCCCGAATTTTTTGCAGTAAAATAGGCATTGAGAAGGGCTTAGTTACATAGTCGTCAATTTCCATTCGAAATCCACGAAGTTGTTCTTGTTCCCCATCTAGGGCGGTAAGCATTAAAATCGGCACATTAGACTCTCGGCGAATAAATTCACATACACCAAATCCATCAATTTTAGGTAACATTAAGTCCAAAAGAATTAAGTCAAATTTATCCTTTTGAAATTTTGCCAGAGCTTCCACGCCATCTCCTGCGATAGTTGTTTCATATCCCGCGTCATGAAGATATGCTTCTAAAAGTTCTTGAATATCCGGCTCGTCTTCCACAATCAACAATTTTTTCAAATTAAACACCTCTTTCGGAAAGTGTAACATAGGTTTATGAATTTATTATGGAGATTTTCTTATTTTATGCGAAGTTATACAGCCGGTTACATAAAATAATACTCGTTCAAATAATAACACATGAAATCTAAAATTACATCCGGTAATATGTTGATGCAAAACACATACGAATCCACCGGAACAATGGTGAAAAGGCTGGCGGCAAAAAAGCCTTTTATGGCGTTTAAACCTACGTCCTGAAAGCCGTCTTTCCCTCTTTGAGCCTCGATTGCCATATCAAACACAGCCCCACTACCAGTTCCACACCGTATAGTGCTCAGGTGAAGTAATTAAAAAAGAGAAGAATCCCCCTTGATCCACTCCAGTTCAAAGAGTTCCGCTCCCATCATATTTATCATACTGAAAAAGTCGCCGAAGAAAGATATCAGCTTGCTGTATATCTAGTCGCAAAACTTATCAAGCACTCCGTCAACGGCTAAGTCTATGCCAAACATAAATTTTCATCACCTTTTTCTGTTTCATTTACATGGATCAGATTGCTAAATAATTCCATAACGATTCTTCTTTTTTCCATGAAAAAAGCCCTTATTTCTAAAATAAAGGCTTTTCTCTTTTATTATTTATCTTCATTATTTTTATTTAATATATTGATGATTTCCAAACAATACTCTTTCAGTTTCGGCACATCATTTTCAATGGTTTCCCATAATATTTCCGCATCAATGCTGCCGTAATTATGCGCCACAATGTTTCTCATAGCTTTAATTTGGTTCCAAGGCATCCCTGTATAAGTTTGCTTAAAATCATCTGTCAGCTTTGTTGTCAATTCGCCTATCTGAAGCACGCAAAGAGCAACTGCGTTTTGATAGACATAGTCTTTGGAAAACACTTCAAAATCTTTTTGGAAACGCAGAACGGTTTCTTCAATCTGTCGACAGTACTTCACCATGTGTTTCAGCACTTCCGCATTTCTGTCAGCCCGCATAAAGCAGCACCTCGTCTTCCTTAATCTCATCAAGGAATTCCTGTTCCAGACTGCCGGTTGTCACAACATCCACATCTTTTTGCAGGGCTTCCGATATTTCGGAATAAAATCCTCCAAGAGCAAATAAACCTTTCAGACTGCCTTTTTCAATACGAAGATCTATGTCGCTGTTTTCATTGCCGTCTCCACGCGCCATGGAACCAAAGAGATATACTTTTTTGATCCCATATTTTTTTGCAATGGGAATAATAATGGCTTTCAATTCCTCTACGGTATAAACTTTTGACATATTCCTCACTTCCTTATGTTTAAAATATCTTTTATCAATGTGTTTTTATGATATTCTTCCGCCAATTCGCGAATAACACTTTCAGGTCATTTCCGATAGAAAAGCGGATTTTGTCTTTATCTTCTTTTAAGAGGCGTTTATTTCATTGCTATAGACGCATTTGCTTGATGGTTCATTAGATGTCTTTCGTTTTAACTTTACACTTCTTATTTTCTTCTATTATTATGGATATTATACCATTTTTATAGACTTATCTCAATGAAATTTTCTTGTCTTAAATCCCGATAATATCCCAGATATAGAGCGGCGCTGTTAGGGCAAACACCAGTCCGAAGAACAGTATAGCCGCCGGAGTAAACTCAAACTCTCCATGCTTTTTGTACTCGAAATAGCTCATAGCCAGCTTTACAAAAAGCAGAACAGCCAATACACAATCCACAACTGGGAACACCACGTTGTTGACTACATCTTTGATCTGTGTAGCGGCTGTTTGCCATGTCTGCTCAATAGCGCCGGATACTTCTCCGGCAGCAAATACTGTGGGAGAAAAAAGCGCTAAAAAAATCAATACACACGAAAAAATAATAAGCGTCTTTTCTATCTTTTTTTCCATAGATTATTCCTCCTGTTAAAGTAAGATAGGGAATGGCTTTTCAGCCATTCCCTTAACTGAATTAATAACCTGTTTTTGGCAGCGGAGTCGCCGTTTCATTTGTCCATACGGTTGTGTTCCAGCTTGTTAGCGCTGATTCCCACTCGTTTCCATATCTGCCTCCCACATCGGCTCTGTTGGTGATACGGTAGTCCTTTGGAAGACTTGGCAGTACCTGACAGAATACACGCATGCTTTTTGTCTGTGTAAACCCGGGGCTCGCCTGCGGGAATTCCAGACGGACGTCTGTTACATACTCTCCGTTCTGTAATCCAAGGGCGTTGGAATGGAGACTAAACTCATAATCGTTGCTTGTCAACAGATTATCCGCCAATACTATATAGTCTCTATAGTTGGTTTTGTATGTAATCTGATAGTACATTCTTTCATTGTAGGTTCCGGTTGTTATCTTGCTTACCCTTGTGGCGTCTGTCGGAATCCTATCGTGAATATAGAAGTTTTCCAGCTTGCCGGAGGAGCCGTTTGTCACACCATAAACTTCATAGTTGATGTTTTGTCCCGGACTTGCTGAGTTAGGGCCTTTTTTCTGCACAGTAATGTTTAAATCAATACTGCTGTTCAGCACCTCAAATCGGACAATATCACCGTTATGCCTGATTTCAGCCAACAGTTCTCTGTCATTCAGCGCGTAATATCTTGGTGAAGACACCTCTTTCACAATATAAACTCCAACAGGCAGACCCTTTGATGCGGCTATGCCTCTGCTGTCGGAGGTCATTCTGTCCACCATGTTTCCGGTTGTGTTATAAATCTCAAACACAGCCCCCTCCAAAGGCGAGCCTGCTGGAAGGCCGGTAAGCTCATTAAATTCAGAGGAGCGTTTTGTAACTACAATCTGTCCTGTCTGCGGTGTATTTTTCCAAATGATTTCCGTTGTTCTTCCTTTCTGTACATAAAACGTCTTTACCTCATCATCTGAAATATACCCTTCAGCAGCTTCTATTTCACGTAGCTTATATTTTCCTTCAGGCAGTTCCTTCCTAATCCATACATAACCCTCATTGTCGCTTTCAAACTGACCAATCGGTTCTCCATCGCCGTCGTATAAAAGAAATTCAACTCCCTCGATTCCTTCACCAGTAATAGAGTCTATTTTGCGTATCAGAACAGAGGAAAGAGGGTCGTTTTTTACTTTTAATGTGGTTCTCTTTCCATCTTTGATTTCCACTTCTTTTGATTCATTATCGATTTGATAACCGGCAGCGGCTTCCGTTTCTTTTACCAGATAGGTTCCTTCTTCAAGACCTTCTATGATGATAAGACCATCATCATCAGTCTCGTAATATCCAATCTGCTCTCCGTTGAATTTTGTCACAAGAAATTCAACCCCCTCAATAGGATCACTGGTTCTGCTGTTGGTTTTCTCTATAACAAGACCGGAATAGGGCTGATTTTCTATTTCAACAATAGTTTGTTTTCCTGTTTTTACTTCAACGGTTCTCGGTTCCTCGTCCCAATGATAACCTTCCAAACCTTCTGTTTCGGTAACGGTATAATATCCGTCCTCTAAATTTGATACATAAACCATGCCTTCTTTATCTGTTTTAAATGAACCAATTTTTTCACCATTCATTTTAGATACTGAAAAAGTTACTCCTTCCAATGGCTCACCCGTTTCGGAATCAGTTTTTATGATTTTGATTCCTGATAACGGTTTATTGGTAAATGTGACAACAGTTGGCACACTTTTCTTTACTTCAATGGTTTTAGGCGTTTCGTCGAGTATATAACCGTCTTTTGTTTTTAATTCACGCACAATATACCAATCTGGTTCGAGAGTAGGAACGTTGATTGTTCCTGTGCTATCTGTGGTGTACTCTCCGATATACTCTCCGTTTTGTTTTTCTACAAGAAATTTAACTCCAGACAAAGGTTCGTTTGTATACTCGTCAATCTTTTTGATTACAAGAGAGGCAAGCCTTGTGTTTGTAAATTCTTCTGTGTAGGTCTTTCCATAGTCTATAGACACAGTTCTTTGCTGCGTTTCGAGAGCGTATCCTTCCAGCGTTTCAACTTCTTCTATTGTAACGGTTTGTTTGCCAATATTTGAAATCACAATTTTGCCATTTTGGTCGGTTGTGAAAATACCGTTTGAAGTGCCTATAACAGTACCGTCCGCATTTGTAACCTTAAATTTTACTCCTTGAAGCGGTTCACCGGTGTCAGCGTCTTTTTTGAAAATAACAAGAGATGATTTAGGCTGATTTTTGAAAGATACTTTGTAAACTTCTCCATCTGTCCCTATATCAATGGTTTGTGGCGTTGTATCCAGTTCATAGTTTTCTAAAGTTTCTATTTCCGTCACAACATAGCTGTCCGGTTTCAGATTTGGTATCAGTATTTCGCCATTGCTGTCTGTTTCATAGATACCGTTAGTGTTGCCCTCAACAGTTCCATTGCCCGTAGTTACTTTAAACTTTACACCGCCTAAAGGCTGATTTGTTAATCCGTCCACTTTTGTTATCAGCAAAGAGCCATATGGGTAATTGGCAAATGCCACTTCTACTATAGATGTGCCATCGGCTTTTAACCATGCCTGTTGTTTCGAGTTTTCACTGATTAAGTAGTGTGTTGGGCTTTGCACTTCTTCAATGATATATGCGCCTGCCTCAAGTCCGGTAATGACAATAATACCCGAACTGTCAGTAGTATAACGCCCTATAATCGTGCCTGAGTTCCCTGAAATATCTTCAGATACTTTTCGTACTTCAAATACAGCGCCTTCCAGCATTTCTGAGGTAATCGCGTCTGTTTTTTTAATTACAATGGAATTAAGAGGGTAGTTTGGAATTTCTTCGCCAATATAGTCATTTCCACTTGTTACCGTTATAGAGTTTGAAAGAGTTTCGCTTGCTGTTGTGTTGTTTTGACTGCTGTTGATAGTTATATTGTTTGTGCTGTTTGAAACTGTATTATTATTTTGGGATATTTCGTTGTAAGCATTTTCACCTTCTGCAAGATATTTTCTGGTTACGGGGTTAGAAGGAAGCTGAAAACCCTGAGCCGGTCTTATTTCCGTTATGATATACCAGCCGGCATCAACATTTTTTAATATAATCTGTCCGTTTTTATCTGTTTTGTATGTGCCGAGTGGAACAATGCCGCCGTTTTCTCCCTCATATTCGATTTTAAATGTTGTATTAGGGATAGGTTTTTCGGTAAGAGCGTTTGTCTTGGTGATAATCAGAGTTGGTTTTCTTGTATTCTCATACACAAGCTGTTTGATGTCGCCGGCTGACAGTTCAATTTCCTTATGCTGTGTATCAAGAATATATCCGTCCGGTGCCGAGATTTCCTCAACTGTATAGATACCCTCCGGAAGATTTTCGATAGTAATTTTTCCATTTCTATCAGTCATATACTCACTGACAGTATCGTCCTCTGTTTTGGTGATTTTAAATTTGGCGTTTGCCAGCGGTTCTTCTGTTTTAGCATCCACTTTTAAAATCTCAAGGACAGGATTTTTTGTATCAGAAAAAATCAGCGTTTTAGTCTTTCCCCATTCCAAGGCAATATCTTTGTGGCTGTCTGGATCGATACGGTACCCATTTGGAGCTTCTATTTCCTCTACAGTATAAACAGCTTCATCTAAATCCCGAATAACTACTGTTCCTGTTTCATCAGTAACATATTCACTAACTGTTTTATCCTCAGTTTTTGTAACTCTGAATTTTGCTCCAGCCAATGGTTCTTTTGTTTCCTCGTCTATTTTCATAATCTGAAGAGAAGGGCGCAGGCGGTTATCAAATTTCACTTCCACACATTTCCCGCCATCCAGATAAACGTCTTTGCTGTCCTGTGCTATTAAATATCCCTTTGGCGCAGCTATTTCAGTTATGGTGTACCAGCCTTCTTCCAAACCTTCAACTTTTATTTTTCCTTCTTTATCTGTCATGCCTTCATATATGATACTGCCGCCTTTTTTAGCAATAGAAAACTCCGCGTCAGACAGAGGGTATCCTGTGTCCTCATCATATTTTTTAATTACTAAGCCAGGTTTCGCATGGTTTTCTAATGTAATGGACGCTGTTTTACCGGCTTCCAGTTTTACCGATACCGGCGTATTATTCAGTATATAATCTTCCGGTGCCACAATTTCAGTTACCGTATAGGTTCCACTCTTTAAATTAGTCAGTGTGGCTGTACCGGAAGCGTTTGTATATACATCGTAAGCGTCGCTGCCTCCATCCAGCGCCACACGAATTACCGCATTGCTTAATCCTTCCCCAGTATCGGCGTCAACTTTCTTAATTTCCAATTCAGCCATTTCCTCGTTGGAGAAAGTTACAACGGTAGGTTTATCGGGATCGTTAATCTCGACATCTTTATGATTGTTTTCATCAAGGACATATCCAAGCGGCGGTATTTCCTCAGTAATTGATACTGTACCGGAAATATCATCTATTTGTATTTCTCCATTTTTGTCTGTTACATAGTGTCCGATTGTTTTTCCATCCACTTCCACTTTAAACACCGCTCCGGCAAGACCTTTTGTAGTGCCTGACGCTACTTTTAAAATCTGCAAGCTTCCGTCTGGAACCGGAATATCCGGATTGTCCGGTTCTTCTGGTTCTGTTCCGATAACTTCCGCATAAATTACATCCGCCCAAGAGTCTCCGTTATAAGAGGGAAGTGGAGCTACATAGTAATCCTGTTTTTGAGCATCATGAGAAAGTCCAAACATAACGGCTTTGTTTTCTAGCTTTCCTTTCACAATAACTCTGAAGCTGCCGTTTCTGTTTTCTCCGGTTTTTGGTATTTTAATTTTTATATTGGTTTCGCTTCCGTCAAATGTGTCCTTTTCATTGTCATTGGCGTCAGTAATCTTTGTTTCTTCCGGCACATCACCGTCTAAAACAACCCGAAAACTATTAATTTCAACATTTGATTTGATAGTATACTCTTGTGTTAAATACTCTCCATCATCAACAGCAGAGGGAGTTGCAGGATTAACCGCCAGCCATGTGGCATATACATATTGATTTTCCTGTCCCTTTGCCACAAGTGACTTCATTGCCTGAAGCACAGATTCGTTGTGTTCGCCGTTAGCCTGCCAATCATTAAGATTGCTGTAGTTATCATGCACTGTAGCCCAAACAGCCATTTTTGTTGCGTAGTATGCCTCATAATCTGTTGATACCCCAAGCTCCTGCGGTGACTTATAGGGATAACCGTTTGTGATAACTCCCCAAACATGAGGGTCAGTATCAAGCTGATCTACATCGACATCGTATGTTTTCGCGGCTAAATCCTCAACGCCAGGTCGGTTTGGGTTCGCGCAGTAGGCTGGAAGCTCCTGCCCGTCATCTGTTCGGTAAACAATAACGGCAGGCGCGAAATTTTCAGCGTCTATAATGCCTTTCCATGTAAGGAGCTGTGGACCCTTGTCCTGCTTTATATAAAGATTCACCTTATTTAAAGCCGTTTCAAGAGAGTCTCCCGCGAAAACCGTTACGCCGGATGTTAACAGGAGCATAGCCGCCAACAAAAACGAGAACAATCTCTTTATTGTTTTCATTCATTTTTCCTCCTTTTCAGCAATAAAAAAGAGACTCTGTTTTATAACAAAGTCTCAGAAGATATGGTTTTTCTATAATTTTATGCTTATTTGTTTGGCAGAATATAGCCTTTTAGCTCAAGACCGTATGGATTTTTAAATTCATCAAAAGTTTTCCTTCTAACTGTTCCGTCATAATCAGGATCAAACTTGCTTTTATTTATGTCATACGTTCCATTCGCTTCTGTGTAATAAATGGTTATAGGCGTTCCATTTTCATCGCGTTCCACATATTCCACAAACACAGCATGCCCCGGCCAGTCTCTGAATTCCTCTGTTGGTATATAGACGGCAATTGATTGCTCAGGTACATCATTTATGCTGTATTCCGCTTTTATTCCATCGCTTAGGCGAACGTTTTGAAGCCATTCTTTAATTCCGCCCATGCCCTGTGTCAATGGCAGCCATATATCATGCACTTCTTTAAACCTTCCGTAAGCATACCATGCGCATTCTCCTATGGAAAATGTGGCGTAGGCTTCTTCATAACTGGAGGCTCTGGTCAAATCAAGGTTTTCTCCGTCTTTTAGTATTTTCCCAAGCGTTGTACCGACCTCCGGCGCTTCCGTAAGCGGCGGTATTGTTTTTCTTTCCGGATTTTCCGCTTCCGCATTGCTTATTAATTCTTCAGATGGAACAATAAAGTGTACTGTCGGCCAGCCATATTCATCGTAAGTAACCTCAGTAATTTCGGCTCCTTTCCATGGCAATGAATAGTTATCAGCGGCCAGTACAGATGACGCATAGGATACAGAAAGAGCAATCAACAGAACAAAGCCAAACAACTTATTTTTCATATATACCGCCTCCATATTTTATAATAATATATCTACCTCCTTTGTATCCTAATTCCACCTACACTTCAAGTTTTTTATAATTTTTCAGCCCAGAAATCTACCGCAGCAAGAAGAAAGTCAGCGCAGCCGTTCTGCTCTCTGTCGTAATATTTTTTAAACCTCTCATCCTGCACGTATAAACTGACTACGCCTTTATGTTTTTGTTCCGTATAATCTTTCCAAGAATATCCGAGCCATTCTTTGTGCAGGGAGGCAACACTGCGTCCTGTCTCACTTTCGGGACTTGCTTTTGATATTACGGCTGCTTTCAAAGCTTCCATCACTTTCTTCCCAAGAGTTTGAAATTTTTCATAATCCTCTTTAGATAGGGACAACACTTTATTTACAGCCATATCTACCTCACTGTCGCCGTATTTTTCTCTGGCTTCCTCGCCATATAACTTCTCATACTGATCTACTATATCTTTTTTAAAAGCTTCAAACTTTTCAGAGTCGCGCATAATAAATTCTCCTTTCACAGACGCTATTGTGTCCTTCACTGTGTCTATCAATTTTGAAAGCCGTTCCCTTCGATTTTCAAGTTCTGTCAAATGCTCATTAAGGGCTTTAAGCATATCAAAGTTTTCGTCATACAGTATGAAGCGGATTTTTTCGAGAGACAGTCCTCTTTCCCTATAAAACAATATCTGCTGAAGCAGGTTAACTTCTTTATCGCCGTAAAACCTGTATCCGGCTTCGTTTGTTCTTGAAGGGTGAAGAAGATTTATCTCGTCATAATACCGTAAAGTGCGCGCGCTCACTCCAGATAATTTTGATAACTGACTAATATTATATTCCATTTATATCCGCCTCCTTACTGTAACTTTATTTTACAGGTTTACGCAGCGTCAAAGTCAAGGGGTATTATTGAAAAAGTTTTTAATCCACTTCCACAGCCTGAACGCAAAGACGTTTGTCAGGAACGTCCTCCACACATGTAATAAGCGTAATTCTATTGTCATCTGTGTATTGCAGTCTTGACCAGTCTGTCTCGCTTATTCTTCCTATAAATGTAACCTCATATTCTCTTGTGCCTAACTTTGTTTTATATGTAATCTCATCGCCCAGCTCAAGGTTCTTCAGCTTTCTGAAATAATCATTGGAGCCTCTGTTGTGTCCCACAAGACCGATATTCCCATCCCACGCGCTGGTGAAGGCGATATGTCCAACGCCTTTTTTCATAGCCTCATATGTATCTCCATCATAGGCCGTTACCTTCAGGTCGATTTCCGGTATACGCAGTGTTCCGATACTTCCGTCTGAGGAGTCCCGCACCTCCGACACATCGGTTATGGGGTATTGAAAGTAATCCTCGTTGTATGTATAATCCGGCACTGAGCTGTAATTATTGTTGTTTTCAATGTATCCTTCGGAGGAGATATTTCCGGTACAGCTTCCGCTTGTTCCTCCGCCTGTTGTTATTCCGGTAACAAGACCTGACGGGCTTTGAATATACTCATTGGCGTTTGGCGCGTTTGCCGGAGCGTAGGTATTATGGTTTAATACAGGTTCCCTTGGAGTAACCACATTTGAGCCGTACTCAGAATCATACACAGGCTGAGGAGATATATCATAAATGTCATAGAGATAATCTGGTATCTGACCGCTGATATTGATGTTTGACTCTCCAACTATTACAAACTCTTCCTCATTTTCGGTAATAAAGTCATAGGACAGATCGGAGTCAAGGGCATATGCAGGCGTGCAGAACATCATGGAACAAAGCATAGGAAAAATCAAAAACAATCTATTCCGCATCCAAAACACCTCCCATATCCAAGTCAAAAGTATATTCCTTCACGCGCTCGTTTACTCTGTGTTTTATGGTTACATCTTTAAATGTAACCGCTATATTTCTGCCAAACAGTGCCTTTGTTGTCTGCTTATCCAAAATAAACCGGAACACATTGCTTTGTATTAAGTCGTCAAACTCGTTCAGATCAATAACCGGTTCTTTCGGGGTTACAGCCTGATGACCAATACAGATATATTCCTTGTCAATCAGGTTGTAAATTTCAGCGCCTTTTCGGGATTTTAGGAACAGCCACAGCAAAATCAAAAGCCCCGCCAAAAGAAGGATTCCAATTACCGCCGTAATAATTTTAAGCGGAAGAGGCATACCTGTTTTTAGCGGTATTCCAGTATAGGTTAATGTATATGTTATGGAACCGGTTTGAGTTTTTGCCACTGTTCCCGTATATCTGGCCTTAGAAACGTATCCGGTTGGCACCTGGCTGCTGAAGGTTTTGGCGTATGTTGCCACAGCCTTATATTCTGTCGGTACAAGGCTGTCACCGGCAAGGCTGGTTCCCATTACAGTCCAGCTGACGTCTGTCAGGGGAAGGGTATACCCGTCTTTTACAACTGTTTGAGAAACAAAGGAGGGGTCTGCGTACATCAGTCCAGGGTATTCCTTTGTAGTCGAAACGGTATAATTTTTTGTTGTGTATCCAGCCGCCTCAGTTACAATACTTCCGGTATCAAGGGCAAGAGAACCTTTATAGCCGTCCTGATTATACTCCTTTGTGGCCGGAAACAGTTTGACTACGTCCTCCAGATTTTTTGACTGACTTTCAACACTAACTTCCTCTGTTGCTTCTTTTGTGTCGGTATTCTCATTCACCTTTTTATCTGTTGTTTCATGGGAAAACAGAAACCCGTCCAGTTCAAAATCATTTTCAATCAGCTGTTCCGGCTCTGTTCCGTCGGCTATATCGTATACCTTAATAAGATACTCTGTTCCATCGATATTTTTTCGCTCAACAGATATGGGAGCCGGTATGTTTTCCTGAGTTTCTAACTGAACAGCGGGATTTTCCTGAGCTGCCGCCTGAATTGGAAAGACAGCGGAAATAAACAGTACAATCCACAGCAGTATTGTTTTCATAACTTCGCACCTCCTTATGATTTTTTTAACCATTCGCCGCATCTTTGGCAGCATACCCATATCTCACCGAATATCACTTCCTCATCTTCATCGGAGAAAACATGGCCTTTTTCCTCGCATTCCTTTTTAATTAAAAGTGCTTTTGTTTTTTCCTCTAAGACCGTTTTTTCAATTTCCATGTCGTTTGGCATATAGCCTTTTTTGATAATAAATTCAGATTTCAGGCTCTCGCAGTCCTCAATAAAACTTTTGGATACTTTGTATTTTTCAAGCTCCTGTTCAATATTGAGCATGTTATCCGCCTCCTTTTTCAGAACAAAAAATAAAGGACTTCCTCCAGAGCCTCGTCCAGAGAATGTCCTTCCTCCAACATTTTTTTAGCGTTATTCTTTATTTTATTCTTTTCCAGCTCCATGGCTTCTTTTTCTCTCTTGAGACCGCTTTGAAGCAATTCAATGGGATTCTTAGCCGCTACCTCAGCCTTATTAATCAATATCACTCCGTTTCTGCCTGTAACGCATACCACATCTTCCTTGTCGATTCCGGCTATCTGGCATATAGACACCGGAATATATATCCTGCCTTTTGCTCCTACTGTTTTATAACACTTTACCTCCATGCTTATTCATCCTTTCTTGCCAAAAAATAAGACGCTTTCGCGTCTTACTAAGAAACTATTAAGCTGTTTACTGTTCATATTCTTTCCTAAAATTCAGATATTCCTTTATCTCAGATACATCAGCTTCTCGAACTGTCTTGCTTCCGCAGTCTGGACAACGTTCAGGCTTTTCTGTATTTTCAAATGTATATCTGCATTTTCCGCAAGTAAAGTACATTGTTATTATCCTCCAAACGTGTTTTATAGAAAATATTATAAAGCCACGCTTGGAATAAATCAATCAAAGAAGGGTAAGCTGTCTTGGCTGTCTCCTTTTTCTTTCATTTGTATCATAGTTTGTTATCAGAAGCTCTTTGAACATATTTCCAGGATCATATCTTTGCGATATGCTGTTGAGTCTTTCAAAGCTTTCAATATAATATCCCCTGTATAAGTCTCTGATAAAATCACAGTCATTATAAGAAAGCATAAAATAACCCTTTACACTGCCTAACACATCCCGTAAATGGAAGTGGCTTTCTCTTGAGAATTTGGCGGTATAAAGCTTTTCCGTCCCGTAATATGGCGGGTCGCAGTATGTAAAAGCCTTTGGTCGGTCGTAAAGCGGAATCAGCTCGTCAAAGCTTTTGTTCTGTATAATTACGCCTTTTCCGGCGCGGCCGATAGCTTTTCTTTTATCACTCTCGGTTTTTATACCGTTTTCATTGAGCCGTCTGTTGGCCTGCCATATGGTCTGATATGTCTGCATAATGTTTACCGGCTGTCCGTTATAGCTTTTGCTTCCTCCGGCATAGCTGTACCGAATTAGTTTATAGAAGTTAGCCGCTCTGCGGACGTCTCCCAATATAGCTCTGTTGTCTATCATTTCTTTATACTGGTCGTATTCCAAGGGAGTCAGGTAGTGCTTCGCCAGTTCCAGTTCCTCTTTTTCATAGGGAACCGAGAAATCCTTTCTTTTGTTCCAGTCAAGGAAAAACTCAAATTCTTCCTTGCCGTTCAATGGCAGAAAGCCGAGTTCTTCCAAAAAGGCAAGAGGGCGGTATTTTACCACATAGAACATATTTGTTAAATCCGAGTTGTAATCATTATACACCTCAAAGGGTTCCGGTTCTTTGGCAAACAGTATCCACGCCGCACCTCCAAAGGCTTCTATGTATCTGTCGTAATCCACTGGGAATCGTTCCAATATAATATCTCTCATAAGTTTCTTTCCCCCAATCCAGGGGAAGAAGCTGTTCATCATTATTCTGCCACCTCTTTCTATGAGCCTTTATCATCCATATTTGACCTCCTTTCTTTTCACAGCTTTATTTCGTAATCATCCTGTTCATTACTTTGAGCATGACTTTGGCTTGGTATGTTCAAGAAGATTCTTATACATACATTCCTTTAATTATCTTTCCATTGTTGATCTGCATATGTTTTGGGGCTATCTTTGCGTAATAAAGATACCTATTCTGCTTGTATTAAATACCGTAAATAGCTTCTTTCAGGTTTTGAGGCGATTTTTCTTTTAACTTTTCGCAATAAAGCCTCAATTCATCTTCCGGCAAAGCTGAAAGTAATCCGGCAAAAACATTCAGCTCAAAGATATTCGCTTTACTGAGTTCTAAAGAATACAAAAATGTCTGAGCTTCTTCAACATCGCACTCTACATCGGAAATCTCACAGTCATCTAAAGATTCCATTTCTGCTTTCTGGAGTGCAATCCAGATTTCATTTTCTTCCGCGGGAAGCGTTAATCTGACACAAATATCTTTTCCTTCCTTTGTCAACTTCTCACTTGCTGCATACAAATGAATCATGTAAAAATCCTCCTTAAATAAGCAATAAAAAAACAGGCCGTCTGTCTGTTTGCCTGTTCTTAGTTCTGAATATCCTGCTGTGGCGGTTCTTCATTTTCAAAGGTAGCTTCTGTCAAAATCATATATTCGTCTGGAATATTCATTCCGTCATAATAAGCATATCTTTCCTGTCCCTTATGCATGTCGCAGATGCAGCCGTCCTCATTGACCTGCATAACGCCCGCATCTTCTGAATGTTTCATGGTATCAAGATAAAGTTCTCCTACCTTGTTATAGTCCACAAATGATTTCATATCTTCCGAAACCTCAAAAAGATTATTTTTTACAACATATTCTCCTAATTTCTGATTATTTTTAATCTCAGGATCGTAAGATACTTTGTCAAAGCCATAGGAGAGATTGATCATATCGGCTGTGTTTTGAGGCTGATACATACGCAATAAAGCACAGTATTCCTCAAACATATCTTCATTAAACATTTTTTCCAGCCTTTCCGCAAGGTAATTTAACTCATTCAAATCTGCGCCAACCCAATTTTGATACTCTCCGCAGCTTCCCGCGTATAGCTCATGAATTGTATAATCACTGATCAGAAGATCATTCTTATCTTTGATACCCGCGGTTTCCATATATCGTTTTACGGTCTCCGTATCTGTCGGGAGTTCAAGAGAAACATCAATCTCATTTTTCTCGTTATAAAGATGTCTGCTGCAAAAAATAACTTGAATCATATTCATTTTCCCCTTTCCAATATTCTGCTAATTTTTCTCCTATGGCTTGCACCACAGGCACTGTTACCGCGTTTCCGATCTGCCTATATAACTGCGCGTCAGAACACACACTGGCAGCTCTTTCAAAGTACGCATCCGGCACACCTTGAAGGCGAAACGCTTCAAGCGGCGTCAGCCTTCGAATTCGGGAATCCAGCAGAATTCCATGAATGTCGGATGCCGTAAGTGTGAACATTTCCTCGTTTTCTTCTTTAATCCTCCTTCCATTCTGCCTTGTTTTTTCTTTGCATGGATTCAGCAGAGCTCTTGGCATCCTGCTTTCCAAAATGCCTGTCCTATGCTGGTTTGGACCTAATCCATGACCGTAACATGCGTCTATTGTGCCACAGATGTCTTTTGGCACAACGCCTTTTTTCTTGTCCTTAGCCACAAAGTAAAGTCCTGTTTTTGCGCCTAATCCTCCTGTTCCAGAAGTGATAGTTGGTGAAACGCCTCCTGTGTTATAGATTCTGCTTCCCTGCGGACCTCCAATAATCTGTTCAAGAGTTTTTGTGCCTGATCTTCTGAGAGGAAATATTTTTCCGGTACTTCGTCCTGTAATATCTCCGATAATATACACGCGCTCTCTGTTTTGGGGCACTCCGTAGTCTTTGGAATTAACAAGTGCGTATTCAATACCATACCCCAATGCGGCCAGTTCACATAAAACAACGGCAAAATCCCAGCCTCCGCCAGAGGAAAAGAGTCCCTTAACATTCTCAAGGATAAGCCATCGGGGTTTATTGTCGCCTCGCTCTTTAAGGAGCCGAACAAACTCAAAAAACAAGCCAGTTCGTTCTCCGTATAGTCCTTTTCTTTCCCCGGCCATTGAAACGTCTTGGCAAGGAAATCCTCCAACCCAAAGATCGACATCTGGTAAGCTGTCGGCACGGACTTTGGTGATGTCTTTCTCAAACCACTCATCCTCCTTTGGATTATGCATTGCCTCATAGCTCATATTGGCGTATTTGTCTATCTCGCAATGTCCTTTACACGTAAATCCCGCCTGTTCCAGTCCTAAGCGAAACAAACCGATTCCAGCAAAAAAATCCAAAAAATACATAAACATTTCTCCTTTCGCTGCTTTTTCTTTCAACGCTGTTGACGTTTCCTTTTTTCTGAGGTAACATACAACAACCTTGAAGACACTAGCGAAAAGAGATTTTTCTGCTTCGCTTCGATTTGTCTTATGGTTTTGTTTTCAAAATCCTAAAACAAAAATAAGGCGGATCGCTCCGCCTTATTTTTCGCTTATAACTGCATATCCATATCAATTCTTTCTATTTCATTGGTATCACCTTCTTTCAGGTTTTCTTCTGCTTCATGAGTAAACTGTTGTTCTCGGATGTTGTTA
Source organism: Anaerotignum lactatifermentans DSM 14214 (assembly GCF_900142265.1). Classification (GTDB taxonomy): domain Bacteria; phylum Bacillota; class Clostridia; order Lachnospirales; family Anaerotignaceae; genus Anaerotignum; species Anaerotignum lactatifermentans. Next base: position 175,075 of record NZ_FRAH01000004.1, read on the forward strand.
GCAAATAAATCCAGCATACCGCTGTGGGTATGGATCGTATATTCCGGTTTGGGGTTATTTTCACCTTGGTTCCTCTGGCTCTGTAATGCCCAGGTCTTATTTTCTTTGCTGATTCTTCCATCGTGAAGCTTTTGCCGGATGTTATAAGCAACAACATATTTGACTCGCTCCAAGCCATAGGTTTCGATGAGTTCTTTCTCAAATCCTGTATGGTAATGAAACCCATCGAAATGACTGTTAATGGCTTCTCCTATATCTTTGGCACATTGCGCGTTAGATTTATGGGATGTTTTTTCCATATGGATTACCTCCCGTATATCTGATCAGAGCGCCTGTGGTATTTTACTCTTTTATGAGGCTGGACTTTGCTCTCCGGCGGAAGCTTTTTCGCTGGGCGCTGTTTATTCTTCTGCGGATACTTTCTTTTCATTTCTGCTCCTTTCCGGCATAAAAAAAGAACATGAATGTTCATGTTCCTGCCATCACATTTTTATAACTGCTGTTCTTTCATATTTTCTTTCATCGCTTCTGATAACTGAAGCGTTCTGGTTCCGCAATCACCTCCACTCATTTTTTCTTTTATATAGCTAAAAATATCTATATAAATTTTTGGCTGCCATTCTGAAGTTCTTTTGTCTATCCTTATTGTCTCGGAATTCAACTATGTACACTCTTAGTGCCTCTAATAAAAAAGACGTTTTTGCGTCTCTCAAAAATCCTCTGCCGGACAAATCTCTATTTTTCCTTCTGAACTAACGACCATAAGCTCATCGCCATTGAGTCCTGCTTCATTTATCAGTGTTTGGGGAACTGTTATGTATTTCTCGTTTTCTTTCTCACCTATAACCAGAATTTTAATGTCACTTACTTTTGAAAGCCTGTCAATCAACTCGTTTACTCTGTCACATATGCGGAAATCTCTTTCGCCATCTTCATTCATTTCCTTGTCGTCAGTAATAATAATCTTCATATGGTTTTTCCCTTCTTTCATTTATATACTTATTCTCAATATTCCTCAGTTCCAGTTACACTTCAACCGCTTCTTAAAAAAATTATGGGTTTATATTTCTATTCAATAGAGAATATAAACATTACTGACTCAAAACATGAAAAAATCAATTCTGATTGTTTCCTCAACTTCTTCTTTTCTAAATTCCTGCGGCTCAAAAAACATTTGACTGTATCTTTCTATCTGTTCATCATTCAATGAAGTTAAATTTCCTTCATTGTCGCTTCCGCACACATAAAAAGTTCCAGCTATAATATCCCCGTTCCAGAGCCGTCTGTTTCCGTCAAGACCAATCAGTTTGCCATCATCATTGAGCAGTACGCATACATTTTCCTCCAAACCAATAATATCTATCAGTCCTCCTACTGCCTCCTGCATTGAATTTAAGTCATTCTTTAAAATGTGTTCTTGTGGATATTTATGTGGTTCTATCATTAAAACTCTGATTTTTTCTTCTTTCACATATTTTTCTCCTTTGTAAATACGGTTTATTTCTAATTGCATTCTTGTTATCTCTAAAAATAAAAGCCCTAGTTTATTGTGAACTGCTCCAGATTGTGCGGACAGCACAAAAAGGCCTCTATGTAGGAAAATATGAAGTTTTAAGTGGAGAGGCGTCGCGTAAGCGGCGGCTCTCCGGTTTTTAACTGGATGCGCTCATGGTTGTAAAAATAAATATAACGGTCAATCATCTCGTTGGCTTCACAGAATGAAGCTGGTTTATGGCGGTAGATACACTCTGCCTTGAGAATGGAGAAAAAATTTTCTGCCATAGCGTTGTCATACGGGTTTGCTCGTCTTGACATGGAGGGCGTAATGTCATAAGATTTAATCAGGTTAAAGTACGCTTGTGAGGTATACTGAAATCCTTGGTCGCTGTGG